>JAPOJR010000279.1 GCA_029978325.1 Alphaproteobacteria bacterium
AAAGCCGCGCGGCAGGGTGGCTAAAGGGCACGTCCAAGCCAGGTAAGGTGGGGTCTAGCCCCATCGCTTCTGCCAAAAGGCGGCGCGCCATTTGATGAGCGGCGGTCGCTTTATCCTGGGCATCGGTCCGTCCGGTCCGCAGGTGATCGAGGGCTGGCACGGCGTTCCATACGGCAAGCCGCTGCTACGCACCCGCGAATATATTGAGATCATCCGCAAGATCCTGGAACGCAAGGGGCCATTGGAATACGACGGCGAGCACTACCAGATCCCCTACACCGGTCCGGGTTCAACCGGTCTTGCGAAGCCGCTTCGTTCGATCCTCCATGGCGATCCGGCCATGAAGATTTATTCAGCCAGTTTCTCCCCAAAGGGCGTGGAGAATGCGGGCGAAGTTGCTGACGGCATTTTCCCGATCTTCATGAGTCCGGAAAAATACCACCTGTTCGGCGATCCGCTCTCTAAGGGTTTTGCCAAGGTGCCGGGCAAGTCGCTGCAGAACTTCGACATGATGCCCTTCGTCGAGTGCGAGATGGGCGACGACCTGGAAGCCTGCCGCCGGCCGATCAAGGAGCACATGGGCTTCTATATCGGCGGCATGGGCGCGCGCGATAAGAATTTCTACAACGACTACTGTAAGAACCTTGGCTATGAGGCAGCGGCGGTGGAAATCCAGGACAAGTTCCTAGGCCGCGACCGCGAGGGAGCCTATGCTGCCGTGCCAGACGCGCTGGTGGACGAGGTAGCGCTGGTCGGGCCCAAGGGCCGGATCAAGGAGCGGCTGCAGGACTGGAAGGCTGCTGCTAAGGAACGCAAGGTCGATAGCATGCTGCTTCGCGGCACCACCAGCGTCGAAGCCATGCGCTTCATCGCGGAAGAGGTGCTTTAAGCCGCCTTTCTAACTCTCTACTCTCGTCCTGATTGCCCCGGCAATCAGCCGGGGCCTATCGGGAGACAGCACATCACGCGGTATGCTGCCTTTCGATACGCGTTGCGCGCTACCCAGGACGAGAGGGTTGAACGGTAAACCATGCTCCCGAACTTCACCGCCCAACGTATCGCCGTAGGCGACAGCGAGTTGTACGTCCGCACCGGTGGCTCCGGCCCGCCGTTGCTGCTGTTGCATGGCTATCCCCAGACCGGCGCCATGTGGCATCAGGTGGCTCCGATGTTGGCGGAACATTACTCGCTCGTCATCCCAGACCTGCCCGGCTATGGCAAAAGCAATGGGCCGCCGTGCGATCCTGCGTTTGAGGCTTACTCCAAGCGCACCACCGCTAAGACTATGGCGGATCTGATGTCCCGCTTTGGCCATGAACGCTTTTGTCTCGCTGGCCATGACCGCGGCGCTCGGGTGGCGTTCCGGCTATGCCTGGATCACCCCGACCGGGTGGAGAAATACGTGGCCCTTGACATCATCCCGACGCTTGACCAATGGAATGCCCTGAATGCGGACAAGGCGCTGGGCGGCTATCACTGGCAATTCTTGGCCGTGCCGTCGCCGGTGCCGGAAAAGCTTATTGGCTCAGATCCGGATTTCTACCTCGACCATCTGCTGCGCCGCTGGGCTGGTAACTATGATGCGTTGACAGAGGGATCGCTGGCGGATTACCGCGAGGCCTTTCGCAAGCCCGAGGTTATCCACGCTACCTGTAACGACTATCGCGCCGGCGCTAGCGTTGATCGCGCCCATGATCAGGCGAGCCGTGATGCGGGCGAGAAAATTCGCTGCCCGGTGCATGTCATCTGGGGGCGTGGCTACCTTGCTCGCCGCGGCGGCACTCCGTTGCCAATTTGGCAGCAATGGAGCAATTGCGTCGCCGATACCGGTTTGGATTGCGGCCATTTTGTTGCTGAGGAACAGGCGGAAGAATGCGCCGCAACTATCCTGGCATTCCTTGCTTAGCGCTGCTTCTCACTTGATTGCTCCAGCTACAGGCTGTCGTGTGTTAGAACAGTAAGCGTTGGTGCGGTTGCTTGGCTGCAGCCAGCGTCGGTGAAAGACATAGAGTAAGTCTCGTCAAAATGGTCATTTTGTCAGATAGCCCATGTCACTGGCACCGCTGCGGGTCCCCTAAACGCCCAACCGCCGAATCTGATGTTGTG
The DNA here is from genome assembly GCA_029978325.1 of Alphaproteobacteria bacterium. Taxonomy (GTDB): domain Bacteria; phylum Pseudomonadota; class Alphaproteobacteria; order Bin95; family Bin95; genus JACKII01. The sequence continues at coordinate 2,107 of JAPOJR010000279.1, forward strand.
CGGGTCTGATAAAGCGAGACCCTCTAACCGGCTAAATGCCATCGGCAGAGCGACATCGGCGATCAGCGTAAGCGACGCAGCTGCGCCGGCGCAGAAATGTGGACCTGCGCCAAAAGGAATGCTCGCCCGCGTGTCTCTCGTGATGTCGAAACGCTCGGGTTGGAAGAAATGCGTCTCGTCCCGATTGGCCGAGCCGAACATGAAAAACACTCGCTCGTCAGGTTCAAATCTCACACCTTTGTATTCAAAGGCCTGCGTCACCCGACGAGGCGACATGCCGATGGGCGAAACCCAGCGGCAATATTCGGCAAAGGCCTGTCGCCAGGTTGCGCGCCCATCATGGATCATTGCCAATTGGTCCGGATGGGTTAACAGAGCGTAGATGCAGCCAGCAATGGCGTCTCTCGGCTCGTTCTGGCCGCCGGAAATGGCCAATTTGATGTTGGCCCGTGTTTGCGACAGGGATAGGCCTCCCTGCAGCATGATCGCTAGAAGGCTGCCGTCGGGCTCTGCCTCAAGTTCAGGAAGCCGTCGGTCGATAGCGGCATCGATGCAGGCGGTGGCTTCTTGGCATCGGGAAGTGACCTTTGGGTCGCCAGCGTAGTTGGCAATGCCATCT
>JAPOJR010000027.1 GCA_029978325.1 Alphaproteobacteria bacterium
TTGTCAACTGCTAAACATTCGCCCGTATGCAAGATTATTGTGGTAACAGGTTGCCCGATGGGAGGAATGGTCCTCCCCGTCACCGTCACCCTCCCCTGCACCACCGCCTGCCCGAACGTCACCGCTCGCAATCCGAACGCCACGAACATGCCGCCAATCTTGACGTCATAGAAGCCGATGACGCGCCAGCCCTCGGCCGCGCCGGCCAGCGTCAGGCCGGTCAGCAGCACGCCGAAGGTCATGGCGGGGGCGCCCAGGGCCTTCGACACTCAGCCGGGTGGTGCGGCCGCCGGCCCGGAGCCCTCGGCCGGTCCATCGCCGCCCCGCTCACATCTCATCCAGCGGATAGATCGGGCGGCGTACGTTCTCGAACTTGAGCTGGCTATAGTCCGACGTGCACACGCCCGTGCCGGCGCATTCGATGATCTCCTTCGCCATCGCCTCGAAGCCGGCGCGGAAGTGGACGCGGCTTTTCAGCATCAGGAACTTCTTGCGGGTCGGGTCGATGCCCAGCGCCCGGAACGCCTGCTCGTCGTTCGGCTCGTTCTGGCGGCTGATCACGACGATCTCCACCTTGCCCGTGTCGAGGACCACCGTCGGCCCCTGGTCGAACAGCACGCCGGTCGAGGCCGGGCCCTGGTTGCGGTAGCGGCCGTCGTGGATCAGCTTGACCCGGCCCGTCACCTGGCGCGGCTGGCCCTGCAATCCCAGCGACGGCATCGACATCTTGCCGCCGAGGCTCACGGTGACCTCGTTGCCAATGCCGGCGGCGATCATCTCGGCTACCGCCCGCGGGTCGTAGATGGCGTAGGCAGCGACATCCTCCAGCCCGGCGTCCAGGATCGCGCCCAGCACTGTCATCGTGTCCATGGTGCCGCCCGAGGCAGCGTTGTCATAGTGGTCCAGCAGGATCACCGGCCCCTCCGTCACGCTCGCGGCACGGGCGAGCGATTGCTCCAGCGGCTCGATCTGGTAGACCCAGGCAGCGCGGTGCTTCCAGGCGAACTCCAGCAGTTCCTGCGTGTAGCGCTCTGCCTTCTCCGGATTGTTGTCGGTCACCACCACGGCGGAGAGGCCAGCCTGGCTGATATCCGCATGCGGGAAGCCGACGAACAGCGTGGCGGAGAGCACGTCTGGCTCCTGCTCCATCTGCCGCGTGCGCTCCTGCAGGTCCTTGTTGGGGAAGCGCCCGGTGCCCTGGCACATGACGTGCGGCAGCATCGGCTTCTGGCCCCAGGCGATGGTCGGCTTGACCTCGCCCCGCAGCATGGCGAACAGCGGCCGGCCGGCGCGGATGGCGGTCTCGTAATTGTCGATGTGCGGATAGGTCTGGAAGCCAGCGAGCGTCGTGCAGTTCGCGATCATCGCCGGGTAGAGATTGGTGTGCATGTCCAGCGCCACGGCAATCGGCAAGTCCGGCGCGATCTGTCGGATGCGGGCGAGCAGCGTGCCTTCACCGTCCTCATGATCCTCCGTCACCATAGCGCCGTGCAGGTCGAGCAGGCAGGCGTCGCAGCCCTGGGAGACGGCCGCGCAGATGGCGTCGCTCATGGCCTGATAGGCATCGCTCTGCACCGGGCCGGACGGGCGGGCGGACGCGGCGATGGGCGTCACGATCTCCGCCCCCGCCTCCTCCGCCAGGTCGAGGAACGCTGCTACGCCGGAATTGGTGCCTTTGAAGGCGCGCGCCACCTCGTCGCCCCGATACGGCTCCGCCTGGCCGGTGGCGAACCGGCTGAGCGGCGTCGGCACGGGCGAAAAGGTGTTGGTCTCGTGCTTCATCTGGGCGATGACGACGCGGAGGGGTTTCTGCGGCATGGCGGCGGGGCTTTCCAGCGAGAGGCTTTGTCGATGGGCTAATCGCTAGGGTGCCGCGGAGACGGAGCGAGGGCAAGGGAAAGGCGGCAACACCATCGTCGTTTGTTCGGGAGAAACGCTGCGATCTTGACCAAAACGCGAATTTGCCCCCGGTTTGGTCCACCTGATCGCCAACCAGTCGGATAGCCCATGGTGGGTGAGGATTGCAGCCTTACCAATTTCTGACATGACGCGGCAGTAATTTCCCTGTATCCGGTCATCCGACGACGGGCGCCATCACTACTTCTGGGACATTCAGCTTTACGCTTCGCGAGAGCATCCCGAAAGGAACGAGATGAAAGCGGGCTTTATTGGATTAATCGCTGCATTCATCATAGCGGGACTGGCGCCGCACTATGCAACAGCCGAACAAGCAAGGATCCTGCGCGTCGGCGCTGTCAGCCTGCGCCCGTTCGGCAAGGCCAACATCAGCGACGCCTTTTTGAAGCGCATGGCGGAACTGGGCTATGTGCAGGGACAGAACTTCGACTTCAAATTCGTCCATGCGCAAAGCCGTATCGACTATGAGGCAGCGTATCGCGATCTCGTCGCCTCAGGTGTCGATGTGCTGGCGGCCGGCGGACCGGAAATTGCCTTGAAGGCCGCCGCAGCAGCTGCCGGCAAAGTCGTTCCCATCGTCATGATCGCTGCCGACTATGACCCGCTCGAACTCGGCTATGTCGCCAGTCTTGCCGAGCCCGGCGGCAATATTACCGGCGTCTTTTTCCGGCAAGTCGCCCTGACTGAGAAACGCCTGGAGCTGCTCCGGGAGGTGCTGCCACAGGCAGCCGGCCTGACGGTCTTCTGGGACCGGAACTCTGCCGACCAATGGGCGCGGGCGGAAAGCGCAGCCACGGCCCTGGGCATTCCCGTCCACGGCGTCGAGTTCCGCGAGCGCCCTTACAACTACGACGCGGCGTTTGCCCAGGTGCCGGCGGCCTACCGTGGCGGCTTGATGGTGCTGGCCTCACAACTGTTCAGCCTGCCAGCCCGCCAGACCCTGATCGACTTCTCGGCCCGGCGCCGGTTGCCGACCATGTACTATGTCCGCTTCTATCCGGACGCAAGCGGCCTGATATCCTATGGCGTGAGCTTCACAAAGCTGTTCCGCCGGGCCGCAGATTTCGTCGACAAGATCGGCAGGGGCGCCAGTCCGTCCACCCTGCCGGTGGAGCAACCCACCCAGTACGAGATGGTCGTCAATCTCAAGACAGCGGCTGCGCTCGGTCTTGAGATTCCCGAAGCCATCCTGTTGCGTGCGGACGAAATCATCGAATAGTCCACGGAATGCGGCGCGACACCCCACCTTCTTCCACGCGCGCACGGCCAATGCGCCGCCCGCTATTTCAAAAATACTTCATCGCCTTGTTCGCGGCCGTAGCTGCGCCCCTGCTTGCCTATGGCGGCAGTGAGGCGTGGTTCGGCTATCGGAATCACCGGGCAGCGCTCGATCAGCGCCTTCAGATCGAGGCGCGGGCCGCTGCCGGTCGGATCAATGACTTTCTGCGCGACGTCGAAGAGCAGATGGCGTGGACCGTCCAGCGTGCTTGGAAGCCGGGCGACGACGACAGCCACCGCACCGATGCGTTGCGGCTGCTGCGGCAAGCGCCCGCCATCGCCGAGATCCGGCTGATCGACGGCCAAGGCATCGAGCGCGTGACCGTCTCGCGCCTGGGCCGGGACACCGTCGGGCAGGCCATCGACCGCAGCGGCGACCCAGCCTTTCAGGCCGCCCAATCCGCCGGAGTCTGGCATGGGCCCGTCGCGTTCCGCGACGACTCGGAGCCCTTCATGCAGGTCGCAGTTGCCGGCAACCGCCGGTCCGTCGGCGTCGCGGTCGCGGCGATCAATCTGAAGCTGATCTGGGACGTGATCTCCGCCATCCGGGTTGGCGAGAGCGGCGGCGCCTTCGTGGCGGATACCAGCGGCCGGCTGATCGCACACTCAGACATCAGCCTGGTGCTGCGCGGCGTCGACGAGGAGACCCGTGCATGGATCGAAGCCCTGCATGCGGTAACCGACAGGTCTTTCGGCGCGGTCGAAACCACGGACCCCGGGCGCGGCCCGGTGCTGGCCGCCGCCGCCCCGGTTAGTGATGTCGGCTGGCGGGTCTATGCCGCCCTGCCGCTCGCCGAAGCCTATGCCCCGCTCAAGGCGACTCTCGCCCGCACCGGCACCTTCCTCCTGTTGGGCGCCGCGTTCGCTGCCCTGTTGGCGCTCTGGCTCGCCCGGCGGATGACGAGGCCCATCCACACGGTCGAGCGTGGCGTCGCGCGCATTGGCGACGGCGATTTCGCACACCGCATCGCCATTGCGACCGGCGACGAGATCGAGCACCTCGCCGGCCGGATCAACGCCATGGCGAAAGACCTGGCAACGTCGCAGGAACGCGCCGAGCGCATCAACCGCCTGAAGCGCTTTCTGTCCCCGCAAGTCGCGGAGATCATCGAGAATGCCGGCACGAACGATGCCCTGCATCCCAAGCGGGCGGAGGTGGTCGTCGTCTTCTGCGACCTGAGGGGCTTCACCGCCTTCTCCGCCGCCGCGGATGCAGAGGCCGTGTTCCGAGTGATCAGCGCCTATTACGAGGTTCTGGGCAGTGTCATCCGCACGTTCGACGCAACCCTCACGCATTTTTCCGGCGATGGCGTCATGGTGGTCCTGAACGCGCCGGTCCCCTGCAAGGACGAGCCGCCCCTGGTCGCTGCCCGCTTCGCGTCTGCGGCGCAGGCTGCCCTCAGGCCCCTGGTTGCTGAGTGGCGCGCGGCCGACTTCAACCTGGGATTTGGCATGGGCTTCGCCGCCGGCTGGGCGACCGTCGGCCAGATCGGCTATGCGGACCGGCACGATTACACGGCTATCGGCACCGTCGCCAATCTTGCGTCCCGGTTGAGCGATCACGCTGGCGACGGCCAAATCCTGGTCGACCTGGACACCGCCGCCCAACTCACCGACGAATTCCAGACCATCCCGCTGGGCGTGCGCGACCTGAAAGGCTTCGGCAGCGCCTACCCGGTCTTCGCGCTGAGCCGCCGCCCGGATGACGCAGGACTTGGCAGCTCATACTGATCGGGCTCTTCCCCGGCGGGTGACAGAGCGGCGGCACCGGCACGGGGAATCCGTGTATTTCTAATGCTTCATCTGGGCGATGACGACGCGGAGGGGTTTCCGCGGCATGGCGGCGGTGTCTTCTGGCGGCAGTCGGGTCGGTCAGTGCCCGGCCAGGATGGCATCGGCGATCTTCTCCGCCGTCATGATAGTCGGGAAGTTGGTGTTGGCGCAGGGCACGACCGGGAAGATCGAGGCATCGACCACGCGCAGGCCGGCCATTCCATGCACGCGCCCGGCATTGTTCGTCACCGCCATCGTGTCGCTCTCTGCCCCCATGCGGCAGGTGCAGGAGGCATGCCAGACGCCGACCGCAGCGCCGCGTATAAAGGCTTCTGCCGCATCCTCATCGTTGCACACGTCCTGGAGGGTATAGCCCTCCATGATCAGGTTCTCGATCAGGTAGCGGCGGAAGAAGCCAGGCCCATCCAAAAGCTTGGCCATCACCCCGGTCAGGATGCGGTTCTTGGTGTTGATCTCCCCGACCTGGCGCACCTTGTCGGAATAGCTGGCGGGGAACGGGTTGCTCATCATGTTGCGCATCGCCGGGTCATTGTAGAGCGGCGTCAGGCGGCGGATGCCGTCGGCCAGACGCTCCAGGTCGCGCCGGTCCGACAGCAGGTTGAACTCCACCTCCGGCTCATCGCCCGGATTGCGCGAGCGCAGCCGCACCTCGCCCGTCTCGGAATAGGTCTTGTTCACGAACAGGATGAAACTCGCGATCTGCTCTCCCACCGCATGCCAGGAAGTCTTGGAGGCGCCGACTACGAACATGTCGCCCGGCGGTGCGCCGCCCATCTTTGAGGAGTAGCGCATGCCGACGAACAGATGCCGCCGCGTCTCCTTGTTGGTGACCCGCGCCTTCGGCTTCAGGAACGAGGCGAGCGCGATGGATGGGTGATCCATCAGCCTCTGGCCGACGCCGTAGAGCGCATGGCGCACCGGAATGCCCAGGTCGGTCAGGTGCCGGGCCGGGCCGATGCCGGCCCGCATCAGGTGCGCGGGGGAGTGAATGGCGCCCGAGCACAGAATCACCTCCTTCGCCCGGAATTCCTGCGGCCGGCCATCCACGGTCGCCTTGACGCCGACGCAGCGGCGCTCCTCGTCGAACAGCAGTTCGGTGACATGGGTCAGGGTGGAGATGGTCAGGTTCGGGCGCTTGCGCACCTCGGCATTCAGATAGCCGATGGAGGCGGAAACCCGCTTTTCCTCCGCATTGGAGATGGTGATCGGGAAATAGCCATCCTCGAACCGACCGTTTTGGTCCGGCAGGTATTTGTAGCCAGCCCGCCCAAACGCCTCCGCCAAGGCCTTGGCATGGCCGGGCCATTGCCGCTCCGGCACACGGCGGACCGGAATATGGCCGTCCTGGCCGTGCCATTCGTCATCGACATCGAGGTCGCGCTCGATCTTCTTGAAATAGGGCAGGCAATCCTTCCAGCGCCAGCCGGTCGCGCCGCGCTCGTGCCATTCGTCAAAGTCGGTGGGCGCGCCGCGGTTCGCCATCTGGCCGTTGATCGACGAGCCGCCGCCCAACACCCGCGCCTGCTCATACTTGCGCAGCTTCGGCGGCGGCGCATTCGGGTCGCGGTTGTGGCCGACCACTTCGGTCGAGACCTTAAGCTGGGTCCAGTGGAAGCGCGGGTTCAGGTAGGCGGTGCCGGGATAGCTGTCGAGGATTTCCGGCGGCTCCTTGCCAGGCGGCGTATCCTCGCCTGCCTCGCACACCAGCACCCTGTTGGCGCTGCGGGCCGAAAGCCGGTTAGCGAGCGTAGAGCCGGCGGAGCCACCGCCGACAATGATGTAATCGAATTCCATGACGTCCTCCCGCGGGGAACCTTTTCTGCCTTGGCTCGATCATGCCGGCAAACACAGACGTCGCCAAGGGGTGAAGCATAGGAACGCAAGCGCTGCATTCCTCAATGCTCGCCCTATCCCATCCGCCCAAATGCCGCTAGACTTCGAGACGACACAACCACATGTATTCCAGACACTAGGCCTCGCGCCGGCCCGGCCGGCATCTTCGACGGAGACTCCCATGAACTTCATGCCCAATTCGCCCACCGCCCGGGACATCAAGTACCACATTCATCCGCACACCAATTTCCGCCAGCATGAGCAAACCGGTTCGCTGGTGCTGACCAAGGGTGAGGGCGTCTATGTCTATGACCATGAGGGCAACAAGTATCTGGAGGCCATGGCCGGCCTCTGGTGCGCCTCGCTCGGCTTTTCCGAGAAGCGCCTGGCGGAAGCGGCCTACAAGCAAATGCTGGAGCTGCCCTACTATCACACCTTCAGCTACAAATCGCACACGCCGATCATCGACCTGGCAGAACGGCTGGTGGAGTTGGCGCCGCAGACCGTCAGCAAGGTGATTTTTCAGACATCGGGCTCGGAAGCGAACGATACCGCGGTCAAGCTGGTACACTACTACAACAATTCCATCGGCCGGCCTGAGAAGAAGAAAATCATCTCGCGCCTGCGCGCCTATCACGGCACGACGCGGACAGCGGCCTCGCTGACCGGCCTGCCGAACATGCACAAGTTCTTCGACCTGCCACTGCCAGGCATCCTGCACACGTCCACCCCGCACCACTACCGCAATGCGGCTGAGGGCGAGTCGGAGGAGGACTTCGCCACCCGACTGGCGGCTGACTTGGAGAAAATGATCGTCGAACAGGGACCGGAGACGGTCGCCGCCTTCATCGCCGAGCCGGTGATGGGCGCGGGCGGCGTGATTGTGCCGCCGCGCACCTATTTCCAGAAAATGCAGGCGGTGCTGAAGAAATACGACGTGCTGATGATCGCCGACGAGGTCATCTGCGGCTTCGGGCGCACCGGCAATATGTGGGGCTGCGAGACCTTTGGCATCCAGCCGGATATCCTGGTCTGCGCCAAGGCGCTGTCCGCGTCCTATCTGCCGATTTCGGCGGTGTTGGTCAGCGATGCGGTCTACCAGGGCATCGCCGAGGGCACGGCGGACGGTGGCCCGCCCTTCGGCCATGGCTATACCTATGGCGGCCACCCGGTCTCGGCGGCGGTCGCGGTGGAGACGCTGAAGATCTATGACGAGATCGACATGATCGGCCACGTGAAAAGCATCTCGCCGCTGATGCAGAACGGCCTGGGTCAATTCCGCGACCATCCCCTGGTCGGCGAGGTCCGCGGCGTCGGCATGGTCGCCGCCATTGAGGTGGTCGAGGACAAGGCCAGCAAGAAAGCCTTCGCACCGGCCCGTAAGATCGGCCCCTATATCGACAACCTCGCCCGCCAGAACGGCATGATCGTGCGCGCCATGGGCGATTCCATCGGCTTCACGCCGCCGCTGATCATGAAGCCCGCGGAAATCAACGAGATGGTCGAGAAAATCGGCAAGACGCTGGACCAGACCTGGGCCGCCATACAAAAGGGCGAGATTTAAGAGCTTCGGCTCCTTCGTCCCTGCTTCACCCTGCGCTTGCCGCAGGGCGAAGTCTGCCCCACCCAAGCCCCTCGCCCTCCGATACGTTCGGGGTGAGGGGCTTTTCTGTTGCGCCGGGACGCAAAGGCGACTGGCGCTCGGCAGGCAGTTCGGTAAACTGCCGTCAACACTTGCCCAAGAACCAGAACCGACAAGGATTCGCTCGAATGGCCGTCGTCGAAACAGAACAACATGGCGAAATCTTCGTCATCCGCATGAACCGTCCGGACGCGCTGAACGCGCTGAACAACGAGTTGCGCACCGAACTGTCCGAAGCCTGGAACCATTACGAAGACTCGAAAGACCTGGAGGTTGCGATCTTCACTGGCTCGGGCCGCGGCTTCTGCGCCGGCGAGGACATGAAAGAGGCATTGCAAGCCGGCAAGCCCGGCTTCTCCAAGCCAACAGCCAAACCCGATCCGTTCATGAAGGAAACGCTGACCAAGCCCGTGATCTGCGCCATCAACGGCTTTGCCATGGGCGGCGGCTTCATGCTGGTGGAGAAGACTGACCTGCGGCTGGCGGTCAAGGGCACCTTGTTCGAGATGTCGGAGGCCAAGCGCTGGATGCTGGGCGGCTGGAACCATGGCCACGTTGCCAACCTGCCCTTCCCGATCGCGACCGAGATGGCCTTCGCCTTCCGCATCACGTCCGAGCGCATGTACGAGTTGGGCTTCGTCAACCGCCTGGTCGAGGCCGACCAACTGATGCCGGAAGCCATGAAAATGGCGGAGCACCTGCTGACCCTGCCGCCGGCGGCGCGGGTCAACACCCTGCACATGATGAAGAGCATGCGCCCGAACCCGGCTGCGCCATACCACAAGCTGGCCAAGGCATTGCATGAGCATGGCGCGCTCAGCGACCGGATGGAGAGCCGTGCGGCGTTTGCCGAAAAGCGCAAGCCGGTCTGGAAAGGCTGGGAGAAGCCGGAAGACCGCTACAACATGCCGACGCTGGAAAGCGTGTCAAACTCCTGATACCGCCATCATATCCCCCTCCCTCAGCCTGAGGAGCGAGCGATGCGAGCCTCGAAGGCGACGGCATGCGTGCCGCCCTTCGAGGGCGCCTTCCGGCGCCACCTCAGGGTGAAGGCAAAGATATTACGTAAGGAAACACCCAACCATGACCACCAATAAAGGCCCCCTCGCCGGCATTCGCGTGCTCGACATGACAGAGCACATGGCCGGCCCGTTCGGCACCATGATCTTCGCCGACATGGGCGCGGAAGTGATCAAGGTCGAGCGGCCGGGCCGCGGCGACTCTACCCGCGGCATGGGCGATGGCAGCGAGCGCAACCCGTTCTTCCGCTATATCAGCCGCAACAAGAAAAGCGTGACCCTCAATTACAAGGAGCCCGAGGGCAAGGCGCTGTTCCTGGAACTGGTCAAGACCGTCGACATCCTGTGGGAGAATTACCGCCCCAGCGTGATGCCGCGCGCCGGCCTGGGTTATGAGGACCTGAAAAAGGTCAATCCGGGGCTGATCTACTGCCAGTCGAGCGGCCTTGGCTATGACGGCCCGCTCAGCCATCGCGGCGGCTTCGACCTGATTGCCCAGGGCATGGGCGGCATCATGCATGTGACGGGGGAGCCGGACGGACCGCCGACCAGCGTCGGCCTGCCGATCACCGACCTCGGCACCGGCATGTTCTCTGCCCACGGCGTGCTGGCGGCGCTGTATCAGCGCGAGAAAACCGGCGAGGGTTGCCTGATCGAGACGTCGCTGCTGGAAACGGCTATCGGCCTCTCCTCCTGGACCTCCGCCGGTTATCTGGCCGACCCGGAGAAGAAAGAGCCGACCCGCCAAGGCTCACGTCACCGCCAGAATGCGCCCTACCAGCGGTTCGAGACCAAGGACGGCTATATCATGATCGGTGCGGGCAATCAGAAGATCTGGGCGCGCGCTGCCGAGGCTCTGGGCCATCCCGAATGGGTGGACGATCCGCGCTGGCCCTCGTCCGCCAACCGCGTCAAGAACCGGGAGCCGCTGGAAGCCGCGATCACCGAGGTCCTGTCCACCAACACCACAGACCATTGGGTCGGCGTGCTGGAGGCAGCGGGCGTGCCGTGCGGTCCCGTCTACAACTACGCGCAGATGTTCGCCGACCCGCAGGTGCAGCACCGCGGCATGGTCGTGACCGCCCATGATGACGAATTGGGAGAAGTCGCGCACATCCGCTCGCCCATCAAAATGACCGGCGCAAAGAGCGGCGGCGGCGGCGTTGCCGTGCGCACAGTCGCACCCAAGCTCGGCCAACACAATGCGGAGGTGTTCGGCAGCGTCGGCGTCAGCGCAGACAAGCTGGCCGAACTTAAGGCGAAGGGCATCATCTGACGCCGCGTATCAGCGGCGGCGGGCAAAATAGCGGTCAAGGAATGCAATCTGCTCCGCCCGCCAGCCGTCGCCCATCGCGATCTCATCGCCCAACACGCGGTAGGGGCTGGCCGTCGTCGTGACGCCTGGCCATTCCCCGCCGCCCGGCGCCTCGCCGCGGGCGAATCGGACCCAGCTGCCCATGATCGAGTCGGATACCCTCCGATCCAGGTCGCCGATGCTGCCTTCCTGCGGGTCTGCCGTGTGCAGATTGCCGAAGGTGAATGCGACGTCCTCGCCATGCTTCGGCGGCCAGGCGCGTCCGCCAGGGTGACGGGTCAGCAGATAGCGCCAGACCGGCTGGCCAGCCGCCGCCGTGCATTGGCCGATGCCCCAGGTCCCGAAGGTGAACTGGGTATCGCCGAACAGGAACGCCAAGCTTTCCGCAACCTGCGCCTCGCTGCCGCCGGGGTAGAGTTGCACGGCCTCCGCCGCCATGTCGCCAAAGCTTGCCGAAAGCAGTGCTGCGAATTCAGCCGGGGTCTTGACCGGCCACGTCCCGGTGAACAGCGAGCCTTCCTCCGCATTGCTGCCGACGATGGTCGGCATCGCCTCGAACGCGCCGCGCTTGAAGCTGTCCCGGTCATCCTCGGTCAACCACCAACCATCGTTGATCGGACGTAAGGTGCGGGGGCCGGTCAACGCCCGTTGCGAGGGATTGACCGAGCCGGTCTTGGCAAACAGGTCCGCCGCGGACAGGGCGCGCAGCGCCCGCAGGTCGGGCGAAAGGCCAGCGCCGGTCGCCTCCGCCTCGTCCAGCGGCGTCAAAGGCCGCCAAACGCCTGGGCTTTGCAGAATGGTGCGCTGAAACAGGCCCTGCACCCGGGGCGAGGCCAGTAGCAGGCCTATAGAGGCAGACCCTGCGGATACGCCGAATGCCGTCACCCGGCCGGGGTCGCCGCCGAACGCGCCGATATTGTCCCGCACCCACTCCAGCGCGGCAACAATGTCCATCAAGCCATAGTTGCCGGATGCTCCATGCTGGGATTCAGCCGTCAGGTCCGGGTGGGCCAGATAACCGAACATGCCGACCCGGTAGCTCATGGTGACCTGGATCACACCACGGCTGGCAAAGCCGACGCCATCGGCGCGCCGGTCGGAACCGGAGCCGCCGACAAAACCGCCGCCCGGCACCCAGAACAGCACTGGCAACGGCTCGCCACCCCGATCCGCCGGCGCCCAGATGTTGAGATAGAGGCAATCCTCGGATCGGCTCGAACCGCGCAGCCGCGGCAAGTCAGCCTGCATGCAATCATCCCGGAACTGGCTCGCGTCCCGCACGCCGGCCCAGGCGGCCGGCGGCTGCGGCGGCCGCCAGCGCAACGGGCCGACCGGCGGTGCGGCGAACGGCACCCCCTTGAACGAGTCGACCCCGTCCGCGCGCACGCCTTGCAGGCGCCCGAAGGCGGTTTCAACGACCGGGTTTGGCGAAGACACTGGGCTCATGCATAAAATCCCATCTCGGCTGCGCACCGCTTGACGAATTCTGCGGACACTCCACAGTATCTTGCCCTGAAACCTTACCGGGAAGGAAGCGGTCACATGGCGAGGATTGTTTTTGGACTCGGCACATCGCACACACCGATGCTGAATTCGCAGCCGGAAGACTGGCTGCACAATTTTCGCGAAATCGACCAAAAGCGCAGCCATCGCGATAAGGACGGCAATCCGGCTACTTACGCCGACCTGCTGGCCAAAGCTGATCCTAGGGCGGCAACGGTGCTGACCGAAACGGCAGTCGCGGAACGCCATGCCCGCTCTCAAGCCGGGCTGCAACGGTTGCGGCAGGACCTGGCGGCGGCGCGGTTGGATGCGCTGATCGTCATCGGCGACGACCAGAACGAAATGTTCGGCACCGACAACCTGCCCGCCATTCTGGTGTACCGCGGCCAGACCATTGCCAACACGCCGCGACATCTGGGCGGGCCGCCGCGACCGGCCTGGAACCAACGCGCGACGGCGGCGTTCTATAACGATCCGGCGCGGGAATTTCCGGTCGATGCGGCGCTGGCCGACCACCTGATCGCGGCGTTGACGGCGGACGATTTCGATATTGCTACCGCCGATCGCACCGTCGGCGAGGGAGAAGGCCACGCCGTCGCCTTCATCCACAACCGCCTGATGGACAACACGCCGGTTGCGGTGGTTCCGGTCTTCCTCAACACCTATTACCCGCCGAACCAGCCGACGCCACGGCGCTGCTATGCGCTTGGCCGGGCCATCCGACGCGCGGTCGAAGCCTTTCCAGGCGACGCCCGCGTCGGAATTGCGGCATCCGGCGGCCTCAGCCATTTCACCGTCGACGAGGAACTGGACCGCAGTGTTCTGGCGGCCTTGCAGGCGGGCGATTCAGGCGCTTTGCAAAATCTGCCGCTGAACAAGCTGGAAGCCGGCAGTTCCGAAATCCGCAACTGGATCTGTATGGGCGGCGCACTGGAAGGCCTGTCGATGCGATGGCACGACTACATTCCGGGATACCGCTCTCCGGCCGGAACCGGCACAGGGATCGCCTTCGCCGCCTGGGCCTGACGAACCGCGGTCTAACCCGCCGCTACGGCCAACTCCAGATTCGCCATGGCGAGTAACGCCATGACATGGGGCAGATAAGACCGGGCGACCTCCAGCCGGAAGTCGGTTACGCCATCACGGATCAGCACCACCTGGACGGTATCGAAGACTGTGCGAACACCCGCACCCAACGGGATGGAAGAGACGTCGCGCGGACAGCCCGTGCTCAACAGGTCCTCAACCAGCGGGCCAGACAGGAGAATAGACCTGTCCCGGTCGCTGATGTCGGTCAGGCTGTGCGGCGCCGCGCCGGCAATGGCGGCAAACGCCTGTTGCAGAGCCTCGGCGTCATCGGTCGACGTATGCAGCACCCACTCGTCGGGACCCAGGCAGAGGGAGGAGCGGGGGCCGGCGCTGGCCGTCTGGCCGATACGGGCCGGCAGGGCCGCGCCGAATGCGCGGGCCGCAGCGGCGATGTCGCTCTGCCGTACCCGCAGGCTGAAGCGGGCGGCTTCCGGCAGCAGGGTGAGGCGGACGGGGCCTTCGGATGTCATGGCTGGACCCTCGCTCATGCCGAAAGCCTTTCGCCTTGGGGATCGTAGAACACCGTGCCGGTCACTCGCGCCGAGTGCGTGCCCTCCGGCATCGGCAGGTAGAGCATGTCGCCCATGCGCATCCGCCCGCCCTCGACCAGGGCCAGCGCGATGGAGCGGCCGAGCGCCTCGCTCCAGTAGGACGAGGTGACGTGGCCGATCATGGTCATGGGCAGGGGCTGGTTCGGGTCCTCGACGATCTGTGCGCCTTCCTCCAGCACCGTCCGCGGATCATGGGTCACCAGGCCGACCAGTTGCTTGCGGTTGCGGGCCACGAGGTCGGGCCTCGCCAGCGAGCGCTTGCCGACGAAATCCGACTTGCGCCTGCCAATGGCCCAGCCGAGCCCGGCATCGTCGGGCGTCACCGTGCCGTCCGAATCCTGGCCGACGATGATGAAGCCCTTTTCGGCGCGCAGCACGTGCATCGCCTCCGTGCCATAGACGCAGAGGCCGTGCTCCTGCCCCGCCGCCGCCAAAAGCTCCCAGAGTTCGAGGCCGTGGCGGGCGGGCACGTTGACCTCGAAGCCCATCTCGCCGGTGAAGCTGACCCGGAACAGGCGAGCGGAGAAGCCGGCGACCCGGCATTCGCTCACCGACATGTGCGGGAAGGCCTCGTCCGTCAGGGCCTGGCCCTCGACCA
The DNA here is from genome assembly GCA_029978325.1 of Alphaproteobacteria bacterium. Taxonomy (GTDB): domain Bacteria; phylum Pseudomonadota; class Alphaproteobacteria; order Bin95; family Bin95; genus JACKII01. The sequence goes on from JAPOJR010000027.1 coordinate 14,540, forward strand.
GTGGCTCCAGCAGGCGGCGGGCGTTCGGGCCGTTCAGGGCGACGGTGACCCATTGCTCGGTGGTGGAGGTGAGCCAGACGCGCAGGTCCGGCCATTCGGTCTGGAGGTAGTCCTCCATCATGTTCAGCACCCTGGGCGCGCCGCCGGTGGTGGTGGTGACGTGGAAGCGGTCCGCCGCCAGCCGTCCGATCACGCCGTCGTCGCGGATAAAGCCGTCCTCGCCCAGCAGCACGCCATAGCGGCAGCGTCCGACGCCCAGGCGGGTGAAGGGGTTGGTGTACATGCGGTTCAGGAATTCCGCCGCATCCGGCCCGACCACCTCGATCTTGCCGAGCGTCGAGGCGTCCATCATGCCGACGGCGCTGCGGGTCGCGCGGCACTCGCGGGCGACGGCGGCGTGCATGTCCTCGCCCGGCTTCGGGAAGTAGCGGGCGCGGCGCCAGAGCGACACCGGCTCGAACACCGCGCCGCTCGCCTCCGCCCAGGGGTCTATGGGGGTCTTGCGGGTGACGTCGAACGTCTCGCCCTGGTGATAGCCGGCGAACGCGCCGAATGTCGTCGGCGTATAGGGCGGGCGGAAGGTGGTGAGCCCGACCGCGGGCAGCGGCGCGCCCAGCGTCTCCGCAGCGATGGCGAGGGCGTTCATGCCGGCAAGCTTGCCCTGGTCCGTCGCCATGCCGGTGGTGGTGTAGCGCTTTACATGTTCGATGGAGCGCATGCCCTCGTGCACGGCGAGGCGGATGTCCTTGGCGGTAACATCGTTCTGGAAATCGACGAAGGCGCGCGTGTTATGGGCGGCGCGGTTGCCCGGCAGTTCGGTCGTGGTCACGCCGGAGCCGGCAGGGTCGCCCTCGACTGTCGGGGCGGACATGTCGGGACTGAAGCCAGCCGCCCTGGCCGCCGCCGCACCCATCGCCGCGCCATCGGCCAGCGCCGCGCCCAGGCCCCAGAGGCCGCGGCCCGCGCCGGCGATGTGACAGTCCTCGGTCCGCTCGCCGGGCAGGAAGGACTGGCTGGCCTCGTCCCACGCCAGCCGGCCCTGGGTGTGCGAGAACAGGTGCAGGGAGGGCGTCCAGCCGCCGCTCATCAGCAACACGTCGCAGCGCAGCACGCGGCCGGCGGCAGTCGCGACAAGCTCCGCCGCGGCGAGGGTCACGGCGTTGATCCGCAGCCGTCCGGAGGTGCCGGTGACCGTGTGGCCCAGCAGGATTTCGATGCCGCGCTGTTGTGCACCGGCCAGCAGGGCCGAGTCCACCTCCGCCCGCACGTCGGCGATGGCAGCGACAGAGACGCCCGCGTCGGCCAGGTCGAAGGCCGTCTGCCAGGCGCTGTCATGGCTGGTGACGACAACCGCCCGCTCGCCCACCTTCACGCCATAGCGGTGCAGGTAGGTCCGGGCCGCGCCGGCCAGCATGACGCCGGGGCGGTCGTTGCCGTGGAACACCAGCGGGCGCTCGATAGCGCCCTGCGCCAGCACCACCTGCCCGGCTCGCACCCGCCACATGCGCTCGCGCGGTGCGTGCTGTGGTGGGGCGGCGAGGTGGTCGGTGACACGCTCCGCCAGCCCGACCATGTTCTGATGGTAATAGCCGATGGCGGTGGTGCGCGGCAGCAGGCGGACATTGGCCATGCCTTCGAGTTCCGCCCGCGCCGCCGCGAGCCAGTCCCAGGCCGGCTGGCCGTCAATCCGCGCGCCCGTCTCCGCCAGCAGGGAGCCGCCGATCTCCGCCTGCTCGTCGGCCAGGATCACTCGGGCGCCGCTCCTCGCCGCGGCCAGCGCTGCCGCGATGCCAGCCGGCCCGCCGCCGACCACCAGCACGTCGCAATGGGCGTAGCGGGAGGCATAGCTGTCCGCATCCGGCTCCGACGGCGCAACGCCCAGGCCGGCGGCGCGGCGGATCAGCGGCTCGTAGACCCGGTCCCAGAAGCGCTTCGGCCACAGGAAGGTCTTGTAATAGAAGCCGGCGGGCAGCAGCCGGTGCAGCACGTCCGCGCCGGCGCCGGCGTCGAAATGCAGGCAGGGCCAGCGGTTCTGACTGACGGCGGCGAGGCCGTCATAGACCTCCTGCATCGTCGCGCGGGTGTTCGGCTCCTCGCGCCCACTGCCGCGTGAGACACCCACCAGCGCGTTCGGCTCCTCCGATCCGGCGGAGACCACGCCGCGGGGCCGGTGATATTTGAACGAGCGGCCCACCAGATGCACACCGTTCGCCAGCAGCGCCGAGGCGAGCGTGTCGCCCGCCAGGCCCTGATAGCTCTTGCCGTCGAAGGTGAAGCGCACCGGCTGTGCGTGATCGACCCGGCCCTTGCCGGGAATGCGGAGCGCGCTCATTCCGCGGCATCCTTGCCGGCGGCCTTCAGCAGCGCCTCAAGCTCCGGCTTGGGCTCGCCCGCCTTATAGGTGGTCAGGAACTTGTCGCTGACCGTGTCCCGCACGGCGTTGAAAAAGCGCCCGCAGCCATGGACATGCCGCCACCGTTCGAAGTGCAGGCCGCGGGCGTTGGTGCGGATGAACAGGAAGTCGCGCCATTGCTCGTCGCTGAAGGTGGACGGATCGGCTGGCCGCGCGATGTGCGCCTCGCCGGCGTAGGCGAATTCCAGCTCCGGCAGGGTTGCCGCGCAGTAGGGGCAGTGGATCAGCAGCATGGTTTCTCTCTCCCCCTTCAGTGCGCGACCGCGGCGGCGGCGGCCTCGTCAATCAACCGGCCGGTGGTGAAGCGTTCCAGCGTGAAAGGTGCGTTCAGCGGGTGCGGCTCGTCGCGGGCGACGGTGTGGGCCAGCGTGTGGCCCGCGCCCGGCGTCACCTTGAAGCCGCCCGTGCCCCAGCCGCAGTTGACGTAGAGACCCGGCACCGGCGTCTTGCCCAGGATGGCGGAACGGTCCGGCGTCACGTCGACGATGCCGCCCCATTTCCGCAGCATCCGCATGCGCCGGAACACCGGAAACATCTCGCAGATCGCCGCCACCGTGTGCTCGATCAGCGGCAGCCCGCCCCGCTGCGAATAAGAGGTGTACTGGTCCGTGCCGGAGCCGATGACCAGCTCGCCCTTGTCGGACTGGCTGATGTAGGCGTGTACCGTGTTCGACATGACCACGCAGGGGAACACTGGCTTCACCGGCTCGCTGACCAGCGCCTGCAAAGGGAAACTCTCTAGCGGCAGGCGGACGCCGGCGCTCTCCATGATGACGGAGGTATGGCCGGCGGCGGAGACCGCCACCTTCTTTGCCTTGATGAAGCCCTTCGCCGTCTCCACACCCTCGACCGCGCCGTCCGGCCCGCGGCGGATGGCGGTGACCGGGCAGTTCTGGACGATGTCGACGCCCCGCGCCGCCGCGGCCCTGGCATAGCCCCAGGCGACGGCGTCGTGCCGGGCGGTGCCGGCGCGCTGCTGCCAGGCTGCGCCCAGCACCGGATAACGCGCGTCAGGCGAGATGTTCAGCGGCGGGCAGATCTCCTTCGCCCGCTCCTTCGAGATCCAGAGATTGTCGACGCCGTTCAGGCGGTTGGCGTGAATGTGGCGCTGGAAGCTTTGGACGTCGTGCACCGTGTGCGCCAGCATCATCACGCCGCGCTGCGAGAACATGACGTTGTAGTTCAGGTCCTGGGACAGGCCGTCCCACAGGTCGATGGCGTGATCGTAGAGCTTCGCACTCTCGTCATAAAGGTAGTTGGAGCGGACAATGGTCGTGTTCCGCCCGGTATTGCCGCCGCCGAGCCAGCCCTTGTCCAGCACGCAGACATTGGTAACGCCATGCTCCTTCGCCAGGTAATAGGCCGCGGCGAGGCCATGGCCGCCGGCGCCGACAACAATGACGTCGTATTCTGCCTTTGGCTCGGCGTCCGGCCATTGTGCAGGCCAATCGCGATGGCCGGTGAGCGCGTGGCGCATCAAAGAAAATGCCGAGAAACGGGCCATGGCCGGTGCTTCCATCAGGCGGGTGGACACTGTACTTGCCGGCTACATCGCATAGTGTGATGGGCGACGCAACGCTTGCCGGCCCGGGCTCGGGCGAGGACTTCTGCATGACCTTCCGTGAGATGTGGCGCATTGGCGGCCTGGCGCTGGCAGTCGGCTTTATGGTGCTGTTCATTGGCGGCGGCGGTCGCCATGGCATCGGGCTGGTGCTGAAGCCGATGGCGGAATCGCTGGATTGGGACCGCACCCTTCTGGGCGCAGTCATCGCCGTGTTCATGGTCACGACCGCGCTGACCATGGTGGCCGTCGGCCGCCTGTCCGACCGGTATGCTCCGGCCTGGATCCTGTCCGGCGGGTTTCTGATCAGCGCCGTCGGCATCGGTATGATGAGTTTCACCACCGCCGCCTGGCAGGCATTCCTGTTGTACGGGGTCGTCTTTGCCGTCGGCAATGGCGCGGTCTCGATCACACCCGTCGGCGTCATGCTCACACGGCGCTTTGGCGCAAGGGCCGGCGTCGCCAACAGCATCGCCATTTCCGGCATGGGGCTGGGGCAGTTGGTGATTCTTTCCGGTCTGTCGGTCGTTCTGGTCGAAGCCGGCTGGCGCGAGGTGTTCTTGTGGCTGGGCGGGATCAATCTTGTGGCCGCGCCGCTGCTGCTGCTGGCGCTCAGCCGCGAAAACGCATCGGGACGCGGCCGGCCCGCACCGGCAACCGAGGGAATGACCGTGCGGCAGGCGGCGGGCACCGGGCGGTTCTGGGCGCTAATGGCATTCTATGCGATCTGCGGCTTTCAGGACTTCTTTGTCTCCGTTCACGTCGTTGCGTTCGCGCTGGACCAGGGATTGCCGGCTTTATTGGCGGGAAACCTGCTGGCGTTCATGGGGTTGGCCGGGCTGGTGGGCGTGCTGGCCTGCGGTCCCTGGTCCGACCGCTCTGGCCCGGCCTGGCCGGCGTTCGGCTGCTTTGTGCTGCGCATCGGCATATTCGGGTTGATCCTGGTCAGCCAATCGCCGCTGGTCATTGCTATTTTTGCGGTTGGTTATGGCCTGACCTACTGGGCGACAGCGCCGTTGACGGTGATTTTCGTGCGCGACCTGTTCGGCAGCCGCAACCTGGGCACGATTTCCGGCATGGTGACCATGACCCACCATATCGCCGGCGGACTCGGCGCACTGATCGGCGCAGCGATGTTCGATCTGGAAGGCAATTACCGGGCGGCCTTCATCCTGATGCTGGCGCTGTCGGTGCTGGCGACCGGCATCACTTACCTGTTCGCCCGCCGGGCGTAAATCCGGCTTGCCTTCGCGCGATGACGCGATAGCTTCCGGGCAAGGAGACCTGACCTATGGCAAAGCTTAAAATCGGCGACGCGCCGCTGCGAACCGAAGACGTCCGGTTCGTAACCGGCTCCGGCTGTTATCTGGATGACCTGCGCCCACAGAATTTAGCGCATGCCGTCATCCTGCGCTCGCCGCATGCCCATGCCGATATCCGCAGCATCGACCTGTCGGCGGCAATAACGGCGCCAGGCGTAGTCGCGGTGCTGACCGGCCAGCACTTGGACGCCGCCGGCATCGGCGAACTGCTGCCGAACGAGCGGGTCAACGTCTATTCGGGCGAGCCATTCCGCTATCCGACGCAACATGTGCTGGCGAAAGGACGGGTGCGCTATCTGGGCGAGCCGGTCGCGCTCGTCATCGCCGAGACCAAAGCCCAGGCGCTCGACGCAGCGGAGCAGGTCCATGTCGATTATGCCCCTCTGCCAGCCACCACCACCATCGCCGAGGCCATCGCCGGCGGCGACCCTGCGGACATTTGCCTGGAATGGTTGGTCGGCGACAAAGCCAAGACCGACTCCGCCTTTGCCAAGGCCGCACACGTCACCCGGCTGAACCTGCACAATCATCGCATTTCCACCAATCCGATGGAGCCGCGTGGCGCCATCGGCGCCTATGACCCGGCAAGCGGCCGCTATACCCTGCACGTCTCATCGCAGAGCCTGCACGCGTCCCGCGACCGGACAGCGGCGACCCTGGGCGTCGAGCCCGCCAAGGTGAGATTTATTGCGCCGGACGTCGGCGGCGGGTTCGGCGTGAAGAACTTCGCCTACCCGGAAATGGCGCTGCTGTGCTGGGCCGGCAAAGTCGCCGGCCGGCCGGTGAAATGGGTCAACGGCCGGAACGACAGTTTCGTCTCCGATCACCAGGCGCGCGACAACGATGCCAGGGCCGAGCTGGCGCTGGACGCCGACGGCAACTTCACCGCGCTCCGCGTCTGGAGCCGGGGCAACCTGGGAGCCTACCTGACCGGCAGCATGGCCCGCATCTATACCGAGCAATTCGTCAAGCTGCCGGGCGGCCCCTACGCGCTGCCGACCCTGTATGCGGATGTCGGTGCGGTCTACACCAACACCGTGCCGACCGGCGTCATGCGCGGCCCGGGCTTTGGCGAGTTCGCGAATATCATGGAACGGCTGGTGGACCTGGCCGCCGCCGAGACCGGACGCGACCCGGCGGCGCTGCGCCGGCAAAACATGGTGGCGGAAGCCGCCATGCCGTTCACCAATGCGGTGGGGGCGGTGATCGATAGCGGCCATTTCGCCCGCAATGTCGAGTCCGCCATGGCGCGGGCCTCCGATGGCTATGGCGCGCGCAAGGCGGCCTCCGAAGCCAGCGGCAAGGTGCGCGGGCTGGGCATCGGCTATCATATGAAGGCCACGTTCGGCGCACCGGAGGAAAACGTCGAACTGCGCTTCGACGCCGACGATAAGGTCACGTTCACCACCGGAACCCAGGCCATCGGCCAGGGACATGAGACCAGCTTTCCGCAGATCATCTCCGACCTGTTGGGTGTCCCGACCGAAGATATCCGCTATCGCGCTGGCGATACCGACCTGATCGTCAAAGGTGGCGGCCATGGCAGTTCCCGCGCCACCTTCATGGCCGGCACTGCCATCTTCATGGCCGTGGAAAAGATTAAGGAAAAAGGCCGCCGCGTCGCGGCCCAGATGCTGGAAGCGTCCGAAGCCGACCTGGACTTCGCCGATGGCGCTTTCGCCATTGCCGGCACCGACCGCAGCATCGGCCTGATGCAGGTCGCCGCCAGGGCCCGCGAGCTTGGCGAGCCGCTGGACACCTACCAGGATTTCACCCGCACCCACCACACCTTCCCGAACGGATGCCACGTGGCGGAGGTCGAGGTCGATCCCGAGACCGGCGTTGTCCGGCTCGACCGTTACACGGCGGTAGACGACTACGGCACCGTCATCAATCCGATGCTGGCCGAGGGCCAGGTGCATGGCGCGATTACCCAGGGCATCGGCCAGGCATTGCTGGAGCAGGTGGTCTTTGACCGAAGCAACGGCCAGGTTTTATCCGGCTCGTTCATGGACTACGCCATGCCGCGCGCCGACGACCTGCCCAGCTTTGACGTAAGCTTTGATGGAACCCTCTGCCAGACCAACCCGCTGGGGGTTAAGGGCGCCGGCGAGGGCGGCACGATCGGCGCTTTTCCGGCAGTGGCGAATGCCGTGCTCGACGCGTTGCGCCCCTATGGCGTCACATCCTTCGATGGTCCGGCAACGCCAGAGCGGGTATGGCGGTTGATCCAGGCTGGCCGGCGCGGCTGAAACGCCACCGGCCAGTCCTCGGCCCTACTCCGCAGCGATATCGCTGCGTTCCGCCCGGCGGTAGACGAATTCCGGCCCAGTCAGGTCGATTTTCGGGAATTCGTCCTTCTCGCGCCAGTAGTCCTGGGTGTGCTGCCAGTCGCGATTTGCGCCACGGCGCGGCAACAGCGGCACCGCCCGCTCCAGGTAGTGCGGGTTGAAGTCTTCTTCGTCCATCCAATCCAGGATTTCCATGTCCCGATCTTCCGGGCGCAGCGCCACTTCGACCGCCGTAGCACCCGTCTCCTTCATATGCCGCAGCAGACGGCAGACAAGGGCAGCGATTAATTCGCTGCGCAGGGTCCAGCTGGCGCGAAAGTAGCCGAACACCCAGGCTAGGTTGGGAACGCCCGTAAACATGGTGCCGCGATAGGTGACGGTTTCGTGCCAATCCAGGGCCTTGCCGTCTATGGCAAACGCGATGTCGCCCATGATGTTCATATTGAACCCGGTCGAGGCGACGATCAGGTCCGCCTCCAGCACTTCGCCGGATTTCAGCAGAATGCCGTTTTCGACAAAGCGGTCGATCTCGTCGGTGACGACCGATGCCTGGCCTGCGGCAATACCCTTGAACAGGTCGGCATCCGGCACAAAAGCGATGCGCTGGCGCCAGGGCCTATAGCTGGGCGTGAAATGCTTATCGACATCATAGTCCGGCCCCAGCAGGTCCCGGATGTTGTCGAGCATCATCTTCTTCACGACGTTCGGCCGTTTTTGGCACATCTCGGTAAATGCCGCCTGCTCGAACATGATCTTGCGGCGGGTCACTTCGTGGACGATTTCCTCGTCCATCTGCAGCTGGCGCAATTCCTCCGCGATCTCAATGGCGTTGCGGCCGGTGCGGAAATAGGTGGGCGAGCGTTGCAGCATGGTCACGTGCTTCGCGACGCCCGCCATCGCTGGAACGATGGTTGCCGCCGACGCGCCGGACCCAATGACGATGACATTCTTGCCGGCATAGGCGATGTCGTCCGTCCATTCCTCCGAATGAACAAACTGACCCTTATAGTCCGCCAGCCCGTCCCATTCGGGCAGGTAGCCCTGGTTGTGCCGGTAATAGCCCTGGCACATGTAGAGAAAGTTGCAGGTGAACTGCCGGCTTTCGCCCGTCTCCAGGTTTTTCGCCGTCACGGTCCAGAGGGCGTCGGCAGACGACCAGGACGCATCCGCGATCTTGTGCCGGTAGCGGATATGCTGGCCGATGTCGTTCTCTTCGATAACGTCGCCCATGTACTTCAAAATTTCGTCCGCCGTCGCAATCGGCGGGCCGACCCAGGGCTTGAAGCTGTAGCCGAAGGTGTGCAGGTCGCTGTCCGAGCGGATGCCGGGATAGCGGTGCGTCCACCAGGTGCCGCCAAAACTCTGCTCCGCCTCCAGGATCACATAGCTTTCGTCCGGATTGTGCTGGTTCAGGTAATACGCAGCGCCTACGCCGGAGATGCCGGCGCCGACGATGACAATGTCGAAATGCTCGGTCTTGGCACCCGTCACGGTCATGGGTTCATATCCTTTGCTCGGGCAGGCGTCACATCGGCCCACCGGTTCGCTTGATCGCCCGATAGTGACCACAGCGCCAGGGGTGTCAATTGATCTCGATCAAGATCGGGGCAGACGGGCGGTTTTGCCCCTGCCCGCGCAGCAGACACCTTGCGTCGCCACGCCATCGCTCTAACGTGGAGGTACTGGCCGGCGCCATCGCGTTCGCCATAACCTTTGGATCCGCATGACAGACACGACCTCCAGCCAGGCGGCGTACCGCCGCAATGCCGTCCTGATCGCTTCGCTGGCGTTCATGGTGATCGGCACCGGCAGCATCTATTTTCTGGTCGTAGCCCTGAAGCTGATCACGACCGAGTTCAACTGGCCGCGGGTGGTGCCATCCGCAGCCTATGCGCTGCAATACTTCGGCGGTGGCGTTGGCGGCATCTTCATGGGGTATTGCCTGGATCGGTTCGGCATGGGCATCCCGGCGGTGCTGGCCTCGATCATGATCGGTCTCGGCGCCATGCTGACCAGCTATGTCACCGAGCCATGGCAATTATACCTGATCTATGGCGTCATGCTTGGGTTTCTGGGCCGTGCCGCGTTGTTCTCGCCGCTGACAGCGAACATCACCCGCTGGTTCGAAGACAAAAAGAGCATGGCGGTCGGCATAGTCGGCTCGGGCCAGGCCCTGTCCGGGGCGCTCTGGCCGCCGGCATTCCAATACTTGTTCGAGGCGATCGGTTGGCGCGAGACCGCTGTATGGTACGGCATCTTCGTGCTGGCCACGATGCTGCCGCTGGTGCTGATCCTGCGCCTGCGGCCGCCAGAAGCCGAGGCCCAAGCCGCGCCTGCCGCCAACGCCAAGCAGCGTCGAGACGGCCCGCGGTCGCTGGCCGGGATGACGCCGCTCCGCATGCAGTTGACCCTGTCCATCGCCTCCATCGGTTGCTGCGTCGCCATGTCGATGCCGCTTGCGCATATCGTCTCGCATGTCAGCGACCTGGGGTTCGACCCGGCCCGTGGCGCAGAGGTGCTGTCCGTGATGTTGACGGCAGCGGCCATCAGCAGCTTTTTCGGCGTCGGCTTCCTTGGCGGGCGATTTGGCGGGCTGCGCGCCATCTTCGTGTTTTCGTCCGCCCAGGCGATCTTTCTGGCGTCCTTCGCCTTTGTCGATACGCTGCCGACAGTCTATCTGTGCGCCGCCCTGTTCGGCATGGGGTATGGCGGCATCCTGCCCTGCTATCCCGTGATCGTGCGCGAGTACCTGCCCGCGCGGGAGGTCGGCCGCCGCACCGGGATCGTCATTCTGTTCGCCGGGTCGGGTATGGCATTGGGCTCCTGGCTGGCCGGCTATGTCTTCGACCATACCGGCTCGTACAACGAAGCCTTTCTGATCGGCGCGGCGTTCAACCTTGCGAACCTGACAATCATCGCCAGCCTGATCTGGCGCACACGGATCCAGTCCGCATTGCCGGCAACTTAACCGGATGGCAGGGTTTGTAAAAAAATAGGAGTTAAAGGCAAAACGATCGCGAAAGGATGAATGTCATGCCAGATACAGAGCTTCAGACGGTGATTTCGTCGCTCAAGAACGGTGGGTTTCAAATCGGCGAAGATTGGGAAAAAGCACATCAAATCTGCCAGTCACACGAAGGCAGCCCCCTGTTCGACTGGTTGCATGCTATCGTGCACCGTATCGAAGGCGACGACCGCAACGCTGGATACTGGTACCAACGCGCCAGCAAGCAGCGGCATCCGGGGACAGTCGCCGAGGAGTTAGCAGGTATTGAGGCGGCGGTTAGCAAAGGGTGAAACGGCCCGCCTCGATTTGCCAAAGGCTGAGAACGAATGCACGGATTTCAGTACCTTGCCATTCGTCCCTTTACCCTGCCAGCCCAATACCTACATCAGGGTGATCGAGTGACGATGCAGCGCAATTCAATTGTCGCTGCCCGCCGGCAAAGCGAAGGATAAACCGCTATGACTTTGGCCCTTCTTACCCGTCGCACCCTGCTTGTCTCCACCGGCGCCGCCTTAACTACGGGCGTTAGCGGCTGGTTTGTCCCGGCACAGGCGAAAGGGTTGGCGCCCACGCCAACCATGCGCGGCGGCGCCAACAATTACCGGCCTGGCGCGCCCATTGTCGAGCGAATCGGCGGCGGCGGCTTCCGGATGTCCGGCAGCGTGCGCCGGGCAGGCGACGGCGCGCCTCTCGCGGGCATCCGTATTCAAATCTGGGCTCACACGACAGAGGGCTATGAGCGTGACGAGCGCAGCCACGGCGCAACGCTGACGGACGCCAACGGTGAGTTCGTCATGGACATGCCGCAAATCGTGCCGGCTTTCGGCCAGCCGCACGGACATCTGGCCTATGATGCGGAGTATGATGATCTCAACTTCGAGACCGTGTTCTTGCGCCCGGTCATGCCCAGTTCCAGCGACACAAGCCTTCGCACGCATTTTGTGCTGAAGCCGGCCTGATAAGGCTGTGAACAATATGGGATCGGTATGGGCGATCCTGATCTGGGCGGCTTTCGCATCGGCTATCTTGCTGCCTATAGGCATAGCTGCGGCCAGCCCACTGCTGGCCTGGCGCGATTCCATCTATATTGCCGGCGGTTTCGCCGGCGTGACGGCTATGGCGTTGCTGTTGTTGCAGCCATTGCTGGCGGGAGGGTATTTGCCAGGCCTGCCCGCGCGGCGGGGACGGCAAGTGCACAAGTGGGTCGGGGCCGGGCTAGTGGCGGCGGTGTCGCTGCACGTCGCCGCGCTCTGGATAACCAGTCCGCCGGATGTGATCGACGTGCTTCTGTTCCGCTCGCCGACGCCTTTCTCTGTCTGGGGAGTCGTCGCGATGTGGGCGGTGTTTGCTGCCGCGACCATCGCCGCATTACGCAGGCGGCTGCGAATGAAGGCTGCGGTCTGGCGCCTGGTTCACACGACGCTAGCTGCGGTCATTGTGGTTGGCGGGATCGTGCATGCGATGCTGATCGAGGGGACCATGGGGACAGTCTCGAAAGCCATGCTCTGCGCGCTGGCGCTGGCCGCAGCAACCAAGGCTATTGTCGACGTGCGACCGTGGAAGGCTCTGACACGCCGCAGCAGCAAAACCTGACCTACCGCTCCGGAAACTGCTGCAACAGCACCCTCCCGACATAGTCCCTGGCGTCAATGGGCGAGTGCGGCTGCATAAAGGGGCCAGCCCGGACGTCGCGGTAGAGCCTCGACAGCGGGTTGCCGGCCATGAAGCCGCCGCCGCCGAACAGGTCCATCGCCTGGCTGACGATCTGGATGGCGTTCCGGTTCACCACCCACTTCGCGGACTGGTAGTCTTTCATCAGCTCGTGCCCCTGCTCCCACGTGCAGTCGGCGCCGCCGCGGCTCTGCGCCATAAAGGCGTCCAGCTGCTCGCCCATGCGGGCCAGGATGCTTTGGGAGGTGGCGAGTAGGATTTCCATTTCCGCCAATGCATTAGGGACGCCCGCACGGTCAGCGGCGCCTTTGGCCTTACGTTGATGGGCCAGTGCATAATCGAACGCCGCCTCCGCCAATCCCAGGAACGCACCGACCAGCGGCACGTTGGCAAGGGTGCGGTTGACCAGGACCGCGATACTCCACTGCCCCCAAGGGCCAATCTTGCGGAGCGCATCCACCGGCACGATGCAGTCGTCGAAACTGATGGACTGGCTGCCGGACGCGCGCATGCCGAGGGCGTCCCAGTTGTCGTGCTGCCGCACTCCGGGCGTCGCCATCGGAAACAGCACATTGGTGATGTGGTCGCCATCCCCGTCCCGCATGCGCACGTTTGTATTGATGTGCGTGGCGAGCGGCGACATGGTCACGAAATGCTTGGTGCCGTTGATGCGCCAGCCATCCGCATGTGCGAATGCCTCTGTCAGAGGGTGTAGGTTGTCGTTGCCGCGCTCGGTCGTAGTGGAGCAGATCAGCACTTCGCCTTTGGCGACTTTCTCCAAAAAGCTCTTGGCGCGTTCATGTGGTGCCGAACCCGGTGCGTTTGCGCGATAGACGCCAGCCAGACCACGGGTGGCCGAAAGGTGCATGCTGATAGCTATAGCTGCCGACCCGTCGCCCTTCGCCAAAGTCGCGATGGCCAATATCCAGTCGTGGATAGAGCGAAGGCCGAGGCCGCCCAGCTCCTCAGGCACAAAAGCCGCAGCAAGGCCGGAGGTCTGCATGTCGCGATAGTTCTGCGGCTCGATACGACTGGCGCGGTCGGCTGCGTCGGCGCGCTCTCGCAATGCCGGGATCAGGGACTCGGCGACAGCGACGGCGCGCGCGCCTTCCGGCGAGACAGGGGAGATGCGATAACTCATGCCGGCATTATGGACGGTCGCTGCGTCTTCGGGAATGGTGGAAACGATCCTGACGCACGCTCGGCTGTCGCCTTGCTTTGGCGACGCATTCCGGTCAGAGAGCGGTATATGCGCCGGATGGAATCGGTCTAAACTGGCAGTTGATTGCAAGGTTGCGCCGCAAATGAGCGCGTCAGAAGGAGGATTTGAACAATGCCATTCTATGAACGCGGCGACGTCCGCATCCGCTATGAGGAGGCCGGCAGCGGTTTTCCGCTATTCTTGGTCCCAGGCGGCGGACTGAACTCACGCATGAGCAATTGGCCGAATGCGGTCATCAACGCGATGGAAGCCTATTCCAACGATTTCCGTTGCATCACCATGGACCAGCGCAACGCCAACGGCGGCGAGAGCACCGGGCCGGTAGCGGTGGAAAATCCGTGGGAGGCCTTTGCCGACGACCATCTGGGACTAATGGATCATCTGGGCATCAAAGAGTTCGCGTTTATGGGCTACTGCATCGGCGGCTGCTTTGCCGGCAAGCTGATTGAGCGCGCGCCGGAGCGGCTGAAAGCCGTAGTGTTCTGCCAGAGCGTCGGCTTCAGGCCGGAGGACCCGGACGTCATGTACCGCCACAGCAGCAACGGCTGGGGGCCGGAGTTCCTGAAGCGGCGGCCGGATGTCGAGCAGGCGACGCTCGAACAGTACTTCCATAATCTCTACCGCGTGAACCCGGACTTTCTCTACAGCGTCACGCGCGACGTGATCCGAAATTGCGAGACGCCGATTTTGGTGCTGCCGGACGATATCCCGTCCCACCCGCTACAGACCTCCATCGATGTCGCGTCGCTGGCGCCGAATGCGGAAATCACAGTCTATCCATGGAAAGAGCCGGCAGAACTGAAAGCCCGCACCATCGAGCGCGTGCGCAGGTTTCTGAAGACACACTGCGGCTAGAGCAACGCCCGATCCGATAGGATCGGGTGAATCTGCTCTAACTCTATGAATGGCGAGCAACCAGTATCCTATG
>JAPOJR010000280.1 GCA_029978325.1 Alphaproteobacteria bacterium
CGACAAAATAGGTATTATATCGTATGAAGAGCAGCAATAAAGATCATACAAAATTTTGTCAGGAGACGTTAAGTCGGTCGGCAGGTCGTCGAACCAAACTTGAATCAGGTCAGGAGTTGGGACTATGCGCGTTCCATTTACGTCAATGCTCGTCGCTACACTGTTACTGGCCTCGCCGGTGAAGGCGAAAACTCCGGACGAGTGGGTGAAGCTCGGCGCGCGCGTGCATGGCGACTACGGCGTCTTTATTCCACTTGGCGTCAGGATTGGTCTTGATGCTATGGACAGGCTGAAGGCGAAACCCAGATCTCTGACCGTCCTGTACCATGACAATCCGAAGGTTCCTTGCGCCTGTTTTGCGGACGGGGTAGATATCGCAACGACTGCCTCTTTCGGGCAGCGCACGATCCGGCTCGCTCCGCAAGCTGCGCCAGCGGACCAAGCGGCGGTTATCGTCATCCGCCCGCGCAAGGGCGGTGCGGGCTTCCGCTATACGATACCGATGTCCGCACTGGCGCAATTGCGTGAGTTTAACCAGAAGCTAAAGCCTCGGCAGCGCCATGATGCCGTGATGGCGGCCAAGGCGCTCTTCACTGTCGAACCTGCGCGCTAGGCAAGGCTCGAGCGGTGCTCCGTGAGGGGTGTCATTAAACTGGAGGTAAGAAATGAATTTGGTGCTGGCCGGTGAACGCAAGATCGGTGGAAGAACGCCTGCGAGGTATTTGAGTATACTGGGAGTGGCAGCGGCGTTGGCGTTCGCCGGAAATCCGGTTCACGCCGCCGATCCACAGCGCGACGGAACGCCGGTAAGTGCAGTACCCGCGGTCCCCGGCGGCGACATTTTCGGTTTCAGCGCCAGCGCCGATGTCGGTAAGGTTGGCGATCATGGCGGCGGTATCGAGCTGGATGGAGCGATCGGAAGGCGCTTCGGCAACTACAAGGCCTTTGGGCAGAAATACTATTATGAGCGTGTGATTGCACCCAACACCTCTCTGGGCGTCGGTGTTTTCACCGCATGGCACTCGGTGCGTAATCTGCCGGCCGAGCCGATCAATCGCAACGCCCTGCAATTCGATGGCGCGAGCTTTGAGCTGGGTTATCGCGTATTCGAGCGCAGCATCGGCAATCCTTTCTCCTTGAAAGTTGCGGTGGAGCCGCGGTGGGCGCGCCTCACAGGCGGCGGGCGGCATACGAATGCACTTGGCGGCGAATTGAAATTCGCACTGGATGCGGTGATCGTGCCGGGAAAACTGTACTGGGCCGGCAATCTTGTTCTTGGCGCCGCTCGCGAGCGCGATGTTGAAGTGCATTCGAGACATGCGACAGTCTCCCAGCTGAAAATTTCCAATGCGGTGACCTACCAGTTCTCGGAACGTGTATTTGCCGGTGCGGAGCTGACCTATCTGCAGGCGCACAATGGGTTCTTCGGCAGGGTAGCGGGACGGGCATTGTTCCTCGGCCCGACGCTGTTCGTGAAGATACACGACAAGGCGTCGTTGAATATCACGGTTGCGCCGCAAATTGCTGGCAGGGCGCGGGGCGCGCCGATGACCCTGGATCTCGACAATTTCACCCGCGCCATCTCGCGCGTGAAGCTGGCGGTAGAATTCTAGCCGAAACCCGGCGCCTCGCCGTCGCGCCAGGCCCGCAGGATGTGATGGGCGATCGCCAGATGATGCGGCGCCATGAATCCCTGCGGGTGATTGCGCTCGAACATCTTCACGATGTCGCCGTGGCTGAACCAGCGGCAGTCCTCCAGCTCGGTTTTGTCGACGACGATGTCGCGGTTCAGGGCTTCGCCAATGCAGCCGATCATCAAAGAGGACGGAAACGGCCACGGTTGCGAGGCCATATAGGCAACGCGGCCGATACGGATACCGGATTCCTCGAGAATCTCGCGCCGCACCGCATCCTCTATTGTCTCGCCCGGCTCCAGAAATCCGGCCAGCGCTGAATACATGCCCTTGTTGAAGCGCGGCTGGCGGCCGAGCAGGCAATCGCCGTTGTGGACGGCAAGCATGATGACGACCGGATCGGTACGTGGAAAATGCAGCGCCCTGCAACTGGGACATTGGCGCCGCCATCCGGCGCCGGCAAAGTCCGACGGCTCGCCGCATGCGCTGCAAAAGCGATGTCGCGCATGCCAGTAGAGCAGGCTCTTAGCTTCACCCAGCAGGCCATAGATTGCCGGTGCAAAGGCTCCCTCGATCGCCAGAGGGCGCAGATCGTGAACAAACAGATCGTCCCGTCCCGGGATGACAAAATGCCTGATATCGACCATGCCGCCTTCGTCGGCGACGTCTTCGATCACAATAACTGAATCGTCTAGCAAAAGACCGAAATAGGCAACGCCGTCACGCACGCCAAGCAGTGCGCATTCGCGATGCTTGCCGATGGCCTCCGCTTCGGCGCGGGTGAACAACGGATCATAGCCTTCGTCGAGGCGCTTCAGTACGGGCCTGTCCCGCCCGACAACAACGAACCGGCTTGCAGGATCAGCCATCAGTCCTTCGATATGGGCCTGATCGTCACGCTGGTTCGACAACCGGTCGAGGCCGTTCAGGGCAAAGCCGGTATGCGTGGAAAGTTCGGCGGGAGTAAAGGGTCGCGACCCGTCGTCGGCCATGGGGTGGAGTTCCTTGCGCCATGATTCGAAAAGGTTTGCGCCATTGTGCGCGCGATAGCAGTGGGAGTCGTTCGGTCCCGACCGAGCGGCAATCGAGG
>JAPOJR010000281.1 GCA_029978325.1 Alphaproteobacteria bacterium
TTGAGTTGATTCAGAACGATTTTCGCTTTGCCGATCTGGGCGAACACGAGATCCAGGGCTTTGGCATAAAACGAGTCTATCGTTTGGAAAGCGCCGACGACGTTGCCAACGACTTGCCAAGCCTGCCATAAAGGCGACATGCGCCGCTATCGGCGTTAGATTCTATCGATTCCCCAGTTCGCAAAGCAGGGCGGTGCGCGCGCAATGCATCCATCAGTCTCTATCATCTTTTTCACCACAGCTTCCGGCGCCGGCTATGGCCTGTTAGCGCTGATGGGTCTGTTCGGCGCATTTGGGCTGCTGCCCGCCGACCAGGGTATCGGCATTGTCGGCCTGGGCTTGGCCCTGACCCTAATCACCGCCGGCTTGTTATCTTCGACCTTCCACCTCGGCCATCCAGAGCGCGCCTGGCGGGCGCTTAGCCAATGGAAGTCCTCGTGGCTCAGCCGGGAGGGCGTCATGGCGATTCTGACCTATGTGCCTGCTTTGGTTTTGGCTATTGGCTGGGTATTCAAAGGTCATCTAGGCTTTGGATATGGACTGGCTGGCCTGATCGCGGCCGTGCTCGCGATTGCAACGGTCTATTGCACAGCGATGATCTATGCCTCACTAAAACCGATCCGCCAGTGGCATACGCCGCTGACCGCGCCGAATTACCTGCTGCTGGCCCTGTTGACCGGCACCATCGCGTTGAATGTGATCGCCTTTATGTTCAAAGCGGAACACGGCCTGTTTATCTGGCTAATGCTGCTGCTCGCAATCGGCGCTTGGATTGCCAAACGATTGTATTGGCGCGCGATCGACAACCAAATTCCAGCGTCATCGCGCGAGACCGCCACAGGCCTGGGCAATTTTGGCAAGGTCCGCCCCTTGGAACCGCCGCACACCAGCCCCAATTATCTGCAAAAGGAAATGGTGTTCCGGGTGGCCCGCGATCACGCCGAGCGCCTGCGCACGTTGGTTCAGCTATTGACCTTTGGCATGCCTGCGCTTGTTGCCTTGCTGCTGATCGTCTTCAGTGGTAGTGCCTTTGGCCTGCTGATGTCGATTATGGCGCTGCTGTTCGCCGGCATCGGTGTGTTGTTTGAGCGCTGGCTGTTCTTTGCCGAAGCCGAACATACCGTCGGCCTGTACTACAATTGACCTGCCCGACGTCTGATCTGCACAAAATACGGACGCGGCGAACTATAGGAGGTCCCGCAAGACCATGTTCATCCAAACGGAATCCACTCCAAACCCGGCTACGTTGAAATTCCTGCCGGGCCGAGATGTGTTGGGCATCGGGACAGCCAATTTTCCCAGCCTGGAAGAGGCACGGGGGAAGTCCCCTCTGGCTGAAGCGCTGTTCGGTATCGGCGGCGTCACGCAGGTGTTCTTGGGCGCCGACTTTATCAGCGTCACCAAGGACGATGCCCGCGAATGGCAAACGCTGAAGCCGCAGGTGCTGGGCGCTATCATGGACCACTTTACCATGGGCGCTCCGGTCATGGTTGGCGAGGCCGGTACCGAACACACCGAAGACGATGGCGGCCATCCCGAAGTTGTGGCCCAGATCAAGGAATTGCTGGATGCCCGCGTGCGTCCGGCGGTTGCACAGGACGGTGGCGACATCGTCTTCCGCCGCTTTGAGGATGGCGTCGTCTATCTGGCGATGCAGGGCGCCTGCGCCGGCTGCCCCAGTTCCACCGCAACGCTGAAAATGGGCATTGAAAACATGCTGCGCCATTACATCCCGGAAGTGCACGCCGTGCACCCGGTGCCGTACTGACCGGTTCGCGCCGCTAAAGCGCCGGTTCCGGCGCTCTCAGCGTGACGGCAAACGAAAAGCCCGATCCTTGCGGATCGGGCTTTTTGCGTATGGCGAAACGGAGCCCCTAACTTGGGGACCGCTCAGGCGGCCGGCTTGATCGCCGCCGCCATGACCTTGGCGTCGACATGCGCCTCGTACTGTTTGAAGTTAGCCGCAAACCGCTTGGCCAACTCCTGTGCCGTAGAATCATAGGCTGCCTTGTCCGACCAGGTGTTACGCGGGTTCAACACCTCTGCCGGCACGTTCGGACAGGATTCCGGAATGTGCAATCCGAACACCGGATCGGCTTTGGTCCCGACTCCGGCCAGGCTGCCGTCCAGAGCCGCCCGCACCATGGCTCGGGTGTGCGCGATCTTCATCCGCTGGCCGACGCCGTAGGGTCCACCGCTCCAGCCGGTGTTGACCAGCCAGCAATTGACCTTGGTGCCAGCGATCTTTTCGCCCAGCAGCTTGGCATAGACCGACGGATGCCGCGTCATGAACGGCGCGCCAAAGCAGGTGGAGAAGGTCGCCTGCGGCTCGTTAACGCCTTTTTCGGTGCCAGCGACGCGCGCAGTATAGCCCGAGAGGAAATGGTACATCGCCTGCTCGACCGTCATCTTCGAAATCGGCGGCAGCACGCCGAATGCATCGGCGGTCAGCATGACGATGTTGGTCGGTTGCGGGCCCAGGCCGTCGTCGCTGGCGTTCGGAATAAAGTCCAGCGGATAGGACGACCGGGTGTTTTCGGTCAGCGCGGTGCTGGTCAGGTCCAGTTTGCGGGTGTCCGGATCCATCACCACGTTCTCTAGCACCGTGCCGTAACGATGCGAGGCGGCGTAAATCTCTGGCTCGGCTTCGCGCGACAGGTTGATCACCTTCGCATAGCAACCGCCCTC
>JAPOJR010000282.1 GCA_029978325.1 Alphaproteobacteria bacterium
ATCAGCCGCCGCTCTTTCAGACCATCCCAGAACGGCTGCGAATCGATCGACGGCTCCGGCAGGGGCTTCAGGTACTCGTCCGACATTGCCTAAAACCCTCTCTGCATAATCGCGAGCGACCCGTCACCGAGGTCGCCATAGCCGGTCACCAATCCGATCTGCGCATTCGGCACCTGTGCCGCACCGCCCTCGCCTCGCAATTGACGCACCAGTTCATAGACGTGGTTCATGCCGGCGATGTGTGCCTGACTGAGAAGTCCGCCATGGGTATTGACCGGCAACTCGCCGCCCAGACGGATGCGTCCGCCTTCGACGAAGGGGCCGCCTTCCCCTTTTTTGCAGAAGCCCAGATCCTCAATTTCAGCGATCACCATGCCGGTGAAACAGTCATAGATTTCGGCGACGTCGATGTCCTTGTGCTTGACGCCGGCCATCTCGAAAACCCGAGGCGCGGCCTTTGCCAAGCCAAGTTCCAGCATGTCCGGGCGTTGTGTAATCGTGCTCGGCGAATCCGGATGCCCTTCCCCTACCCCAAGAATGGTGACGGGCGCGCGGGTGTCCTTGGCGTATTCCGCGCTGCTGACGACAACCGCGGTGCCGCCATCGCTTTCGAGGCAGCAATCGAACAAGCGGTACGGATCGGAGATCATGCGCGAATTGTGATGATCCTCGACCGTCAAGGGCTTTTTCATGATGGCGTTGTCGTTCAGCATGGCATGGTTGCGCATGGCGACGGCAACTTCGGCGAACTGATCGGGGTTGGTGCCGTAAAGCTCCATATGCCGGCGAATCATCGGCGCATAGAGCTGCGCCGGAGCAAACGCGCCTACCGGATTTTCAAATTCTGCGATCTGGCGGAATTGGGGCATGGCCGCCAACCGAGTGGTGACCCTCGCATCGGAATAGCCGCGCCGGCCCAGCACTATCAGCACATGCTTGCAGACGCCTGCCGCAATTACCGCGGCGGCGCATTGCAGTGCCGCAACAGGACTGGCGCCGCCCATGGGCGTCTGGGCTGAAAAGCGGACATCGGTGAGGTTCAGGCCGGCCATGACCTCTTCCGCCACGGGGCCGAGGCTGTAGGGTATCACGCCGTCGATCTGGTTCGGGGTGAGGCCTGCATCCAGGATCGCCTTCAGCGAGGCTTCCAGCATCAATGCAATGGAGCTTTGATCGGTGCCGCGAGAGTATCGCGTCTCCCCAATACCGGTTACGGCGGTTTTGCCGTTCAATGTGTTTGCCATGGGCGCAATCCTCAAATCTTAGAAGTCGCATGTTGGCAGGCAGTCTAGCGCGCCAGACCAACAGTGGTCGATACTACAGCCGACCATAAGGAAAAATGCGCCACACGCAGCGCACCGCTCATGTGAGGATCAACCTCATCCCTGCTGGTGCGCCGGTCCCACGGGCTTATGGCATTCCTTCCATCGGGGCCGCGGGGTAGTAGCGTTTTTCGCCCAAGGCTGCGACCCGGTCGAAGAAACTTTGGTCCGCAGCCAGGCCGACGGCATTCTTAGGAGCTGCCTGACGCCAAATCGCCCAGGAATCCGGGTGTAGCCGGCTGGCCTCGGCCATATACCGGGTGGCCTCGGCCTCCCTGCCCTCCAACTGGAGGTAGCAGCCGAGCCTAAAATAGACGTGCGCCAACGACTGCTCCGGCGTTGGACGGGAGAGATGCGAGCGAACAGTATCAGCCGTCATCGCATATCGGCTGGCGGAACCAAACTTCACCCAATCGCGCAGAGCGTTGAGATAGAGATCCCGTGCCGCTGCTTTCTTAGCGCTAGCCTCGGCTGTAGGGGCTTTCCGTTCAGGGTCGATAAACCGGAACGCTTCATAAGCGCCCGCCGTTTCAGCCGGGCGCACAATGCGCCCGGATTCACCAATCCAGACGGCCTCTGGCACGTTTTTGAAATTATACAAAGCGGCCACGTGATGGTCGTGATCGATCAGCGCCGGGTAGGTTGGCGCCGCGGCCCGAATATACGGCGAGGCGGCATCGGAATTGTCCAGCGCAATCGCCAGTACGGTGAACGAGGAGGTATTCAGGTCGTCTATAAGCGTCTGCCACACGGACAGATCAGCACGACACCCTCACCAGGACGCCCAAGTCGCCAGCAGCACTTTTTGGCCCCGATAGTCGGATAGCCGATGCTTGCGGCCAGTCACGTCCGGCAGCTCGAAATCAGGTGCTTCCAGATGATCCAACGCCGTCGCCCGAACATCCGCGCGTTCACCGAAGACCCACACGTCACCGGCCTCACTGGCGCGCACCGGCGCATCCATGTGACGCCAGAAAGCGGCGATATTGATCGCCCCGTCGCGGACGAAGTCGCTGCTGGAGGACCGCGGAACCGGCACGCAGACCTGATCGCGGCATAGTCCCTCCGGTTTCATCGTCCAGCCGGTCGCCAGCTCGGCGTCAGACGGTGAAAGCCATAGCGCGTCTCCCGCCGCAACCGCAGCCGACAGGGGAAACACGCCGAGATCAGACACTACCGAAACTACCATCAACGCCTCCTTATCAGTTGAAGCTAAAACACGAAGAAAATGATCTAGAACTAATCAGATCCGATATTGATAAAATTTTATAAGAAAATTTAACCTAAATTAATAAAAATTAGCAATAAACATAGAACC
>JAPOJR010000283.1 GCA_029978325.1 Alphaproteobacteria bacterium
TCCAATCCCAGTTCCGCGATCGCAGCCTCGTCAAACACCCGCGCACTTGCGCAAAACTCACACGTCACAGTGACAACACCATCTACCTTAAATTCTTCGACCCGTTCCTTGCCGAACTGACGCAACACATCCTCAACACGGTCCAACTGACAGCGGCACCTGTCCATCAGCGTCGACTTGTCATAAACCCGGACCCCATCTTCATGGAAAAGACGGAACAACAATTGCTCTGCGGGAAGGTCCGGATCGGTCATTTCCTCCGGCGTCGCACTGCCCAGCAACACCAGGGCGCGGCGAAACCCTTCATCGGCCTCCACCAATTCCGCAACGTCCTCCGGTGCGGCGCGGCGGATCGTTTCATCCGGCAATTTCTGCACCAACAGCGCGCCGGCCCGCCAGCGCCCGTCCATTCCGGGAGCGCAAGCCAGCTTCAGGCCGGTTGCGATCTGTTCCGACTGCCGGAAATAGTGATGCACTGAATCTGCCAAGGATTCGCCTGCAAGTTCGACGATGCCTTGATAACGCTCAAAGTCTCCACCCTGATCGACCGTAAACGCCAGGTGCCCGCCACCGAACAACCGGGCGGCGGACGCTGGTTCATCCTCCAACCCGTCTAAGCCATCTTGGTCAAAGCTGACATAGCCCCGTAAGGCGCCTTCGCTGGTGATGTCGGCCACCAGGAACCGGACAGGTCCGCCGCCGCCCCGCGCCTGGAGGGTAAAGATTCCTTCTTCAAACTTCACGGTTGACGCCAGACATGCTGCAAGCGCCAGGGCCTCCCCCAGCAATGCGGCAATCGCGGGCGGATAGGAATGGCGCTGCAATATATTGTCGACTTGATCGCCCAGACGGACGACACGCCCGCGCAGGCCGGTGCGGTCGATCTCAAACGGCAACGAAAAGTTGTCGACTACCAATGCCATCGCTCAGGCTCCTGCCCGTCACCGCAATTCCAGACCCGGCAGCCTGGCTAGGTTAGACACCAGGCCAGGATCCCTTTTTGCACATGAAGCCGGTTTTCCGCCTCGTCGAATACGACCGATTGCGGTCCATCGATCACCTCCGCCGTAACTTCGTCGCCGCGGTGGGCCGGAAGGCAATGCAGAAACACCGCATTCGGCTTGGCTTTCTTCATCAGGTCGGCCGTAACCCGATACGGCGCCAGCAGATTATGACGGCGTCCCACATCGGTATCGTGCATCGACACCCAAGTGTCTGTTACCACTGCATCCGCGCCGGCAACCGCCTCTGCCGGATCATCGGTAATGTGCAGGCGGACCTTGTTCGCCTTTGCCCAGCGCTGAATGTCTGCATTCGGCTGCAACGATGTAGGCGACGCCACACGCAGGTTGAAATCGAATTTGGCCGCTGCGTGAACTATGGAGGTCAGAACGTTGTTGCTGTCGCCTGTCCAGGCAAGATCACAACCTTTGATGGCCCCGCAATGTTCTTCAAAGGTCATGATGTCAGCCATGACCTGACACGGATGCGACCAATCCGTTAGCCCGTTCAGGACCGGAATGCTGGCATGTTCCGCCAGTTCCACCACCTTGGAGTGATCCCCGGTGCGGATCATGATGACGTCTACATATCGGGACAAAACGCGCGCCGTGTCGGCGATAGTTTCGCCACGCCCCAGCTGCATCGAGCCCGTATCCATGACGATGACATCGCCGCCCAGTTGGCGCATGGCGACCTCGAACGAAACGCGCGTGCGGGTCGACGGTTTGTCGAAGATCATGGCGAGCGTTTTGCCGGCCAGCGGTTTAGCCGCCACCCCATTCGCGCGCTTCATCTCCGCGCTACTCGTTAAAATAGCGCGGAGAGCCTCGGACGGTATGTCAGCGAGGTCTAAAAAATGCCGCGGGTCGGTCATGGGCTACCCGTTATGCGGCCGCCATCGCGGCAGCGGTTTTCTCCAGGATCGCCATCGCCTCATCGACCTCGGCCTTGCTGACGGTCAGCGGCGGCAACAGACGCACCACGTTGTCGCCGGCCGGCACGGTCAATAGCCCGTTCTTGGTTGCAGCCCCAACAACTTCACCATTGGGAGGAACCGCGACCAAGCCCAACATCAGGCCAGCGCCTCGGACGCCTTTAAACACGCCTGGATGCTTGGCCGCCAGCGCTTCCGCCTTCTCACGCAGATAGGCGGCAACTTCCTGAACATGCGCAAGAAAACCATCCGCCAGAATCACGTCCAGCACCGCGTTTACCGCGGCTGTCGACAGCGGATTGCCGCCATAGGTGGAGCCATGCGTGCCGGCAACCATACCAGCCGCCGCCTTTTTGGTCGCCAACACCGCGCCGACCGGAACGCCGCCGCCCAGACCTTTGGCCAACGACATCACATCCGGCTCGATCCCAGCCCATTCATAGGCGAACAGCTTGCCAGTGCGGCCGATACCGCATTGCACTTCGTCCAGCCCCATGAGGATGCCGAACTCGTCGCAAGCTTTGCGAACTTCACGGATGTACTCCAGGTCCATCGGACGGATACCGCCCTCTCCCTGAATCGGCTCGATCAGGACGCCAGCGGT
>JAPOJR010000284.1 GCA_029978325.1 Alphaproteobacteria bacterium
AACTTCTGCTTGTTCACGGCCAGCCAGAACGCGTTAATACCGCCGAATTTCACGTCGATGACGTATTTGGCGACCTCATGGAGCTTGTAGGAGGCGAACAGCGCATAGGTCAGGTAAGAGCAATCCATCGAGCCGCGCTTCAGCGCCTCGTACATCTCGACCGGCAGCACGTTCACCGGAGTGGCTTTCAATGCGGCGAACATTTTCGGCATATAGTTGCCGAAGGTGCGAATCTTAGTGCCTTCCAGGTCCTTTACCGTGCGGATCGGCTTGGTGCAGATCAGCTTGTAGTTCGGCAGGTACCGGTGCACCAGCGGCTTGATGTTGTTGGCTGCGTACTCCGCCAACTGGTTCGGGTCGGTCTCGTCCAACTCCATCGCGGCGCGCATGGTGGCTTCGCCGTCGAAGAACGTCATCGGCAGCGAGTTTGTCATGGCGCCGAACGGCAACTGACTGGTGAAGTAACCTTGCACGACCGAGCCCATATCGACCGCGCCCTTGCTGACCAGGTCAAGGATCTCATTCGATTTGCCAAGCGTGCCGCCATAATACATGCGGATCTTAATCTTACCGCCGGAGCGTTTTTCGATCTGGTCGGCAAACCACTGCGCCTGATCCATCATATAGTTGGAGGTCGGGAAGCCGGAGGCATAGCGGAGGTTCAATTCCGGATAATCTTCAGCCTGTGCGCTGGCGCCTGCCGCCAGCAACGCAACAGCGGCCAGGCCGGCGCGTAACAGTTTCATCATGGTCGTGTTCCCTGATTTTATAAATCGTAGCGCTCTGCGACGCTTCGGGAACACTATCTGACAGGTTCAGCCCTGACTAGCGGCTACTTCGCAGCCACCAAATCGAGCGCAGCCCCGCCAACCTCCCAATACGGGACAGGCTGGTATTTCTCGACGAGAAAATCGACAAACGCGCGCACTTTCGCCGATAACAACCGCTTATGCGGATAGATGGCGTGAATAGCGGTTTCGTCTGCCGTCAGATCAGCCTCCAGCGTCGGCAAGACCCGTTCCAGGCGGCCGGACTGAATATCGTCCCCAACCAGCCAAATCGGCAGCAGCGCAATGCCGACGCTGCCCAATACCGCCGCGTGCAAAGCCTCGGCATTGTTTGCCGCCAGACGACCGTTCACCTGCACTTCCTGCTGGTCGCCGGATTCGCCGCAGCAGATGTGCCAGGTGCCGGTCGTCGATTGCAGCTTGTACACAAGGCATGTGTGTTTGGTCAGCTCATCGGCCCGGGTCAACCGCCCGTGCTTATCCAAGTATTCCGGCGTGGCACACAGAACCCTGCGATTCGGCGCCAGGCGCCGGGCAAACAGGCTCGAATCCGACAAGCCGCCAACTCGTACGACAACATCAGCGCCTTCTTCGATCACATCGACGAAATGATCGGTCAATGTCAGGTCGATATCGATTTCGGGATAGCGCGCCAGGAATTCCGGCAGGTGCGGCGCAATGTGGAGCCGCCCAAACACCGTCGGGCCGTTCAGCCGCAAAATCCCGCGCGGAGTCGCCTCCAGATGGGTGACTGAGCGGTTAGCGTCATCAATATCCACCAGGATCTGCCGCACCCGTTCATGATACATCCGCCCGGCCTGGGTCAGTGACAGCTTACGGGTGGACCGGTTTAGCAATCGAGCGCCAAGCGAATCCTCCAGGGACCCGACCTGCCGGGATACGCTGGACGCCGCCAATCCGAAACGCCTGCCGGCAGCAGAGAACGATCCAGACTCCACCACCTCGGCAAACAATTTCATGCTGTGCAATGTGTCCATGACTGAACCCCTGGCCTTTGCAAATTTCGCAAAGACAATATGGGTTTTCCTGGAATTTGCGCAAGGTTAATTGACCGCAAAGTCAGGCGTCGTCGCGGAATGGCCCCGGCAGCGGCGTAACTTCGATGCCCTCGTCGATCAATTCTTTCACTTCGGTAAAATTGGCTTCGCCATAAATGTTGCGATGCTCGACTTCGCCATAGTGCATGCGACGGGCTTCTTCTGGGAAGTCCGCGCCGACATTGTCGCTGTTCTGCTCCACATGCCGCCGGAATTCCCGCAACAGCTGCATTTTCTGGGCCATGGTCATGACCTGTTGTTCGCTGGTCTCGCTGGCTTGCGACTTGGCGACTTTGGGCGCCATCAGCGCTTTCTGCACCGTTGCAGACGCACATTGCGGACACACAACTTCGCCGCCCGCCAACTGGTCGTCGCAGGTGGCGCTATCGCGGAACCACGCTTCGAACGTGTGGCCTTGATTGCAGCGCAAATCGTACTTGATCATTCCCTCGGTCTCACGGCCAAAGCCCTGCTTACCCCGCTGTGCGTCTTTAGCCAGTTTGGGGGGAAGCATCCTTAACAATATAGGCGCATTTCTGACAATGCCAAACATTCACAGGTGATCCTTTCGTCGTAATCTATGATTCCCCTTTCATCCATCCGCCCGCTGCCCTACATCTTGCGCATTGGA
>JAPOJR010000285.1 GCA_029978325.1 Alphaproteobacteria bacterium
GGACATTATGTCCTGCCGCCGGCAACGATCGAGGACATGTACCGGCCGGAGCGTTTCGGGCGGACGGCCTTCTCGTCCATCGACATTGCACCGCCGAAATAATGGCCGGCGGCAGCAACAGGAGGCGATGGCTCTACGGCGCGGCGCTGGTCGCCGTGCTGGGGCTTGGGATACCGGCGGCGTGGGAGCAATATCTGCGCGTGCTGTGTCCGCTCGATCTGTCGATGACCAATCAAGCATCGACTGTCGCTGTCGACCGGCATGGAAAGCTGCTGCGAGCCTTCACCACCGCCGGCGGCCGCTGGCGCCTGCCGGTTACGGTCGAAGACGTCGACCCGCGCTTCGTCGCCTTGCTG
This sequence comes from Alphaproteobacteria bacterium, assembly GCA_029978325.1. GTDB lineage: Bacteria > Pseudomonadota > Alphaproteobacteria > Bin95 > Bin95 > JACKII01. The sequence continues at coordinate 357 of JAPOJR010000285.1, forward strand.
AAAATGTATGAAGACCGGCGCTTCGATACTCATACCGGTGTCGACGCAAGGGGCATGGTGCGCGCTGCATGGCAGCTTGCGATCAATCGCTCGGTGGTATCCGGCGGCTCGACATTGACAATGCAGGTCGCAAGACTGCTCGAGCCGCGGGCAGATCGCACGATACCGTCCAAACTACGGCAGATCGTACGCGCCTGGCAGCTGGAGAGAAAATTCTCCAAACGGGACATTCTCAACCTGTATCTGGCGCTGGCGCCCTATGGCGGCAACCTGGAAGGCATCCGCGCAGCCAGCATTGCCTATTTCGGCAAGGAACCGAAACGGCTGTCAATCGGCGAGCAGGCGCTGCTGGTCGCCCTGCCGCAATCGCCGGAAACGCGCCGGCCGGACCGCTATCCCGGCCCGGCACGGACCGCCCGCAATCGCGTTCTGGCTAGGGCCGTGCAAAGTGGCCTCATACCGTCAGTGGAAGCTGCACGGGGGCGAAGCGAGACCATTCCTGTAGCGCGCAAGCCTTTTCCAATGCTTGCGCCGCACGCAACCGGCCAGGCGCACCGCAGTTCGCCGAAGCAGAAGCGGCTGCACTTCACTTATGTAAAGCACCTGCAGACGACGCTGGAAAACCTGATTCTTGAACATGCAATGCGCATCGGTCCGCAAATTTCCGGCGCGGCCATTGTTATCGAGAATGCAACCGGTCATGTGCTGGCCCGCGTCGGATCGGCGGATTTCTTCTCTGCCGCCCGAGCCGGGGCCAATGACATGACGGAAGCCCTGCGGTCGCCAGGCTCGTCGCTGAAACCCTTCATATATGCTCTGGCGTTTGAGAATGGCGTAGCCCATCCGGAAACCATATTGGAAGACCGGCGCACACGCTACGGCTCCTACGCGCCCGAAAATTTCGACATGACCTTTCAGGGACAGGTCACGGCGCGCACCGCCCTGCAGCATTCGCTCAATATTCCTGCGGTCGCGGTTCTGAACGAAGTCGGCGCACCGCAGTTTGTAGCGCGGCTGAAAAACGCCGGAGCACAGATCAAGATTCCGGACGCTTCTCCCGCGGGCCTTGCTCTGGCGCTGGGCGGGCTGGGTGTTACGCTCAGCGACCTGGCGAAACTCTATGCCGGGCTGGCGAATGGCGGCAAGGTGCCCGAACTTGTAGAGCGTCTCGATCTCAAGCATGGACGCGCACCCGTTCGCCGGGTCACAGCACCTGTTGCTGCCTGGTACGTGGCCGATATCCTTCGCGGCGCCCCGCCGCCTGCCAATGCGCGAGGCGGGCAGATCGCCTTCAAGACCGGCACATCCTATGGCTATCGCGATGCAATCGCCGTCGGCTTCGACCGTCACTACACGATTGCGGTGTGGTTCGGCCGTGCCGACAATGGCGCCGTGCCGGGCCTCGTGGCGCGGGAATTCGCAGCACCGGTTCTGTTCGACGCCTTTGCCCGCCTTGGCGGTGAGCGTGTTCCAGTAACCCGTCCGCCCGGAGCAATTGTCGCGCGCACATCCGAATTGCCGCCCCCCCTGCGCAACCTGCGCAAGGATACCGGAAAGACTTTGGCCGCCACGCGCAGCGGCGAATTGAAGATCGCCTATCCGCCAAATGGCTCAAGGGTTGACCTTGGCCTGACGGCACGCGGGCCGGATACCTCATTGCTGGCGATGAAAGTGCTGGGCGGCGAGGGGCCGTTTCGCTGGCTGATAAACGGCGCGCCGCTGGGCGAGGCTGATTTGCGCCGGCAGGCTCAGTGGAAGCCGGATGGTCCTGGTTTCGCACGCGTATCGGTTATCGATGCCAAAGGCCGCACAGACAGCGTTTTGGTGCGGCTGGAATAACCTTTGACGGATTGATTCAGCCTGCAGGTCCCCGGTACTCCGGCGGGCAAATTACCACAATCCCTTTTCCTTTACTCCGATCCCGTTTCCTTGGCGCTACCTTCGCCTGTAAGCGGTTCCGAGACCGTCAGGAAA
>JAPOJR010000286.1 GCA_029978325.1 Alphaproteobacteria bacterium
AGCTCATGTCCAAACCGAACGATGGGCAGCAGATGCTCGCCGTCCGCCATCTTAGTTTGAACGCCCGGATGCCGCCTATACAGATTATGCTATAGATGTACCCATCTTATTGGAGTTCCAGCGACGCCTATCCAGCACCGGCATTGCCCCACTGTTGAAAGGCACGACGAAACCCGAGTGGCGGCAAAACCTATCCCGGGGCCGCGATAGGCCTGCCCGGTTTTTCAAGGAAACAGCACGACCATGAGCGAGACCTTGACTTTCCGCGCCGCGACAGCAGCGGACCTTCCCGCAATCGTCGCCCTAATCGCCGACGACGGCCTCGGCCGAGGCCGGGAGAAACCAGGCCTGCCGCTGGACCAACGCTATGTCGCGGCATTCGCGGCCGTCGACCGCGACCCCAACCAGTTGCTGGCCGTGGCGGAGCGGGCCGGCGTTGTCGTCGGTACACTGCAACTGACCTTTATCCCGGGCGTTTCCCGGCTGGGCGCGTGGCGCGGCCAGATTGAGGCGGTGCGAATCGCCGCCAGCGAACGCGGTTCCGGTCTGGGACAGCAAATGATGCAATGGGCGATTGCCGAATGTCGGGCGCGCGGATGCAGCCTGGTGCAATTGACCTCCGACAAATCCCGCGACGGCGCGCACCGCTTTTACGAACGCCTGGGATTTGTCGCCAGCCATGAGGGTTTCAAGCGCGAGATCGATCTTTCCTCCCCGGAAACCACCGGTTAAGGCCCGCCAGACCGCGGATTTCCTGCGGTGCGACGGGGAAGGGGCTTGCGCGACCGACGCAACATATGGTGAGCAATCCGGAACAACGCTCTTCAGCAACACTATCCGAGGCCAGATAATGTCCCAGCCAGCCGCCAAATCGTCCAAACTGCCCCCGTTCGACTGGGCCGATGCACTGCGGTTATCCGGGCAGCTGTCCGAAGACGAGCGCATGACCTATGATATGGCCAAGCGCTTTGCCGACGAGGAGCTGATGCCGGGCGTGCTGGAAGCGCACCGCCACCAAACCTTCGACCGCGGCATCTATAAGAAGTTCGGCCAGGCCGGTTTCCTGGGCATCGGTTTGGAGGGCTATGGCTGCCCGGGTGGATCCGCCGTCATGTATGGCCTGGTTGCCCGTGCGATTGAGGGCTGCGACAGCGCCTATCGCAGTGCGATGAGCGTGCAATCGTCCCTGGTCATGTACCCCATCCATTCCTATGGCACCGAAGACCAGAAGCAGCGCTACCTGCCGAAGCTGGCATCGGGTGAGCATGTCGGCGCTTTCGGCCTGACCGAGCCGGACCACGGCTCCGACGCCGGCGGCCTGAAGACCCGCGCCAAGAAAGTCGATGGCGGCTATCGCCTGAACGGCGCAAAGATGTGGATCACGTCCAGCCCCATCGCCGACACCTTTGTCGTCTGGGCCAAGGACGAAGCCGACGACATCCGCGGTTTCATCCTGGAGCGCGGCATGGAAGGTCTCTCCACCCCGAAGATCGAGGGCAAATTCTCGCTGCGTGCCTCGCCGACCGGTGAGATCGTCATGGACAACGTGTTCGTGCCGGACGCGAACTATATGCCCGGCGCCCGGGGTCTGGGCGGCCCGTTCGGCTGCCTGAACAAGGCGCGCTATGGCATTTCCTGGGGCGCGATGGGTGCGGCGGAAACCTGTTTCCACGCCGCCCGCGACTATACCCTGAACCGCAAGGCTTTCGGTCGTCCGCTCGCGGCGAACCAATTGATCCAGAAAAAACTGGCCGACATGCTGACAGAAATCACGCTGGGCCTGCAGGGCTCACTTCAGGTCGGCCGGCTGATGGACGAGGGCCAGGCCGCCCCGGCCATGATCAGCCTGATGAAGCGCAACAATTGCGGCAAGGCCCTGGAGATCGCCCGCGTCGCCCGCGATATGCACGGCGGCAACGGCATCCACGACGAATACCACGTCATCCGCCACATGATGAACCTGGAAGCCGTCAACACCTACGAAGGCACGCACGACGTGCACGCCCTGATCCTGGGCCGCGAGATCACCGGGATGCAGGCCTTCAGCGGTTAGGATACTCTCACCGGCGGCGCCGAAAGCGCCGCCTTTGGTTGCTCACGGCCTCAGCCCGAACCGCCGCGGTCCCGGATCGCGCAGCGGCGCGGCGAGGTTGGCGAATTCTTCCAGCAGGCCGCGGGTCTTGCGCGGGTCGATGATCTCCTCGATCCAGAAGCTCTCGGCCGAGCGGAAGGGGGAGCGCAGCTTGTTCAAGCGCTCCTCGATCTCCGCCATCTTCGCGT
>JAPOJR010000287.1 GCA_029978325.1 Alphaproteobacteria bacterium
TCAAAGAGTGCAAGGGTTTCTCACCCTTACACTCCATCGAAAATAAACGGTGCCTATCGGGCCTTTGAGGCTGCCTCGATCTTGGCCAAGGTCGTCGTCGTCGAGATAACGTCCGGATCCTGACGGATTTCAATCAATGCGGCTTTGCCGCTGGCAAGTGCACGATCAAGCGCCGGTCCGAAATCTTCAGTCTTTTCTACCAGTTCTGCGTGGCCGCCGTAAGATGCCATTAGCGCGACGAAATCTGGGTTGTGCAGGTCTGTCGCGACATAGCGGCCGGGATGATGGCGCGCCTGGTGCATGCGAATGGTGCCGTACATGCCGTTGTTGAACACCAGCACGATCGGTTTGGCGCCGTAGTGCATGGCTGTCGCCAGTTCCTGGCCGGTCATCATGAAGCCGCCATCCCCGACGAAACAAAACACGCGTCGGTCGCGATGCGCCAATGCGGCTCCGACGGCTGCCGGTACAGAATAGCCCATGGCGCCGGACGTCGGTGCAGCGAAGGTAAAGCGTTGCTTGAACCGCAGGAAGCGCATGGGCCAGCCGGAGAAGTTGCCAGCGTCTACCGTTACAATGCTGTTCGGCTCCATCCGATCCTGAACCATGCGCATGCACGCGCCGAGGTCTAATTCAGTGCCGTAGTCTCGTGGCGATGCCCATTCCAGGAAATCCGCCCGGCGTTGCGCTGTCCAGTTATCCCAGGCGGCATGATCGACCGGCTGCAGCGCCGCTGCCGCTTCGGCAAAGCCTTCCGGGCCGGCGGCAATCCCCAGCGCCGGCTGATAGACGCTGCCAAGCTCTTCGGCGCTGCCATGGACATGCACCAGTTTCATCGGCGGATTCGGCGGTTTGATCAGCGAATAGCCTTGCGTCGTGATCTCGCCAAGCCGCGCGCCGGCGCAGATCAGCAGGTCGCAATCGCGGACAGCCTGCGCCAGTTTCGGGTTGGTGCTGGTCGACAGGTCTCCGGCATAGTGCGCGTCGCCGTGGTCCACCAGGTCGAGGCAGCGGAACGACGCGACGACCGGCAGATTATTAGCCGTCGCAAACGCCTGGATGTTGTCGACCGCCTCCTGACCCCAACCGCCGCCGCCAACCAGCAGCAACGGTTTCTTCGCCTCTGCCAGCATACCTCGCAGTGTCTGCATCGATTGTGGGCTCGGATAGCCGCGATGAACGGCATATGGCGCGGTATCTGGTGTCGCCACTCTATCCCGCAGCATGTCCTCCGGCAATGCAAGGGCTACGGGACCGGGGCGGCCGCTCATGGCGACGTGGAAGGCCCGCGCAATGTATTCCGGGATGCGCTCGGCATCTTCGATCTGTGCCACCCATTTTGTGACCTGACCGAACATGTCGCGGTAGTCGATCTCTTGGAATGCTTCGCGGTCCCACTGGTCCCGCGCAACCTGGCCTATCAGCATGATCATTGGTGTCGAATCTTGGTAGGCCGTGTGCAACCCGATGGAACCATGACAGGCTCCCGGACCGCGCGTGACCATGACCAAACCAGGTTTGCCCGTCACTTTGGCATAAGATTCCGCCATATTTGCCGCGCCGCCTTCGTGCCGGCAGGTATAGAGGTTGAAGTCTTTGTGGTCATGCAGCGCATCTAACAGCGCCAAATAGCTCTCGCCAGCCACGCAGAACGCGGTATCGCAGCCGTGGACGCGGAGTGCATCGGCCAGAACCTGGCCTCCGGTGCGGGTATTGGTGGGGGTGGTCATATGCGCTTTATCCTGTTCAGAGGGCGAGGCAAAATCGAAGGCCTCGTTGTCCGACGTCGGCGCTGTACCGTCAAGTCCAACGCCAATCTTGTTTGGCATTGGATGTGACTCGGCCACGGTCGCAGAGTTCGCGGTAGCGGGCTAGGATACGAGCCGAACGCTGTTCAGAGGTCACCATGTCTACCGCCATCGCCTTCGACTTTGCCCAACGCAAGATTGAGACTGTTCCGTTAAGTGACGTCGCGGCGCAGGTTGCTGCCGATGCCTATTGTTGGGTTGACATCGACGCACTGGGCGACGTTGAGCACGCACTGGTCGCATTGGGAATCGACCCGGCTACGATTGAGCGGGTGGTCGAAAACCAGGCTGAGGGCCAATTCCAGCACGGTTAGCGTCTCGTCATGTCGCCCGTTGTTCGTTTGCAAAGCCGTTTCCGTGACGCGACCGGCCCCGTTCGGGGCGCGGTGTGGATGGTGCTGGCCTGTA
>JAPOJR010000288.1 GCA_029978325.1 Alphaproteobacteria bacterium
TGTAAGTCAAAACTAAAGCCACATGGCGTTACCGCGCATTCGTGCCGGGTTGGTTTCGGCAGTCAAAGCGCGCTAGTGTCCGTCCAAATATCCGAACACCTCCGGGAGCCCTCGCCCCAATGTCCGTCCCTTCCGATATCGAAATTGCCCGCGCCGCCGATATGCTGCCGATCCAGGAGATCGCAGCGAAAATCGCCCTGCCGGAAAACGCGCTGGAGCCCTATGGCCGTACCAAGGCCAAAATCGCGCTCGACCGCGTGCCGCATCTGGCGGAGAAGCCGGACGGCAAGCTGATCCTCGTCACCGCCATGACGCCTACCCCGGCGGGCGAGGGCAAGACCACGACCACGGTCGGCCTCGGCGACGGCCTGAACCGCATTGGCAAGCGGGCGATGATCTGCCTGCGTGAGCCGTCGCTCGGCCCCTGTTTCGGCATGAAGGGTGGGGCAGCCGGTGGCGGCTATGCCCAGGTGGTGCCGATGGAGGACATCAACCTTCACTTCACCGGCGACATGCATGCCATTGGCGCAGCACACAATTTGCTTTCCGCCATGGTGGATAATCACATCTATTGGGGCAACTCCACCGGCCTGGACGCCCGCCGCGTTACCTGGCGGCGCGTGGTCGATATGAACGACCGGGCCTTGCGCGATATCGTCGTGTCGTTGGGAGGCGTCGCCAACGGCTTCCCTCGCCAGACTGGCTATGACATCACGGTCGCGAGCGAGATCATGGCCATTCTCTGCCTTGCCGAATCACTAGAGGATCTGGAGCGCCGTCTCGGCCAGATTGTCGTCGGTGCGACGCGTGAGGGGGACTACATCACCGCCAAGGACCTGAAGGCTGATGGCGCCATGGCCGTGCTGCTGAAGGACGCGCTGATGCCGAACCTGGTGCAGACGCTGGAGAACAACCCGGCCATCGTCCACGGCGGCCCCTTTGCCAACATCGCCCACGGCTGCAACACGGTGCTGGCGACCAAGACCGGCCTGAAATTCGGCGACTATGTCGTGACCGAGGCCGGTTTCGGCGCCGACCTGGGCGCGGAGAAATTTTTCGACATCAAGTGCCGCAAGGCCGGCCTCTCACCCGCCGCGGCGGTGGTGGTCGCGACGGCCAGGGCGCTGAAATTCCATGGCGGCGTCGCGCGCGCCGACCTGAACCACGAGAACGTGGCGGCGCTGGAGGCGGGGCTCAGCAATCTCGGCAAGCATCTGGAGAATGTGAAGCAATACGGCGTCCAGCCTGTCGTCGCCATCAACGGCTTCACCGCTGATACGGAGGCGGAGCACGCCGCCATCAAGGCCTTCTGCGCAGGCATGGGCGTGCAGGCCTCGATCTGTACCCACTGGGCGAATGGCAGCAAGGGCACCACCGAACTGGCGGAGATCGTCGCGGACGTGGCCGACAGCGGCGTCTCCAACTTCGCCCCCATCTATCCGGATGCCATGCCGCTCGCCGACAAGGCCCGCACCGTCGCGCAGAAGATCTATGGCGCCGACGACGTGGACATCGCCGGCCCGGCCGCCCGCCAGCTCAAGCAGTTCGAGGAAAAGGGCTACGCTCACCTGCCGGTCTGCATGGCGAAGACCCAGTACAGCTTCTCCACCGACCCCTCGGCCAAGGGCGCGCCGACCGGCCACACGGTGGAAATCCGCGAGGCGCGCCTCTCCGCAGGCGCCGAGTTCGTGGTCCTCATCTGCGGCGATATCATGACCATGCCCGGCCTGCCCCGCACCCCTGCCGCCGAGGCCATCGGCCTGAACGCAGCGGGCGAGGTGGAGGGGCTGTTTTAGCGCCACCGCTGGACCAACGCGCCTTCAACACCACCCTTCGCGCTGAGGTGGCGCCGTAGGCGCCCTCGAAGCGCCGACATCGCGGATGGCCGCCTTCAAGGCTCGCTTTGCTCGCACCTCAGGCTGAAGGGCAGGTGGCTTTTCTAGTTTCTCACCCTGTCCTACGCTCACCTGCCGGTCTGCATGGCGAAGACCCAGTACAGCTTCGCCACCGACCCCTCGGCCAAGGGCGCGCCGACCGGCCACACGGTGGAAATCCGCGAGGCGCGCCTTTCCGCCGGTGCGG
>JAPOJR010000289.1 GCA_029978325.1 Alphaproteobacteria bacterium
GGAGCAGGCGATCCGGGAACTGGTGATCGAAAAGGGCTTGATGTCCGCCCAGGATATCCAGCGTCAGATCGATAGTATGGATAGCCGCAGCATCGGCAATGGCCAGGAACTGGTCGCCCGGGCCTGGACCGACCCTGCCTATAAAGCGCGCCTGATGGCGGAGCCCATGGCGGTGATCCGGGAAATGGGCATCGACATGGAGCACCAGCCGGAAGTCAAAGTGGTTGAGAACACCGATGCCGTCCATAATGTCATCGTGTGTACGCTCTGTTCCTGTTATCCGCGCTCTGTGCTGGGCATCCCGCCGGCATGGTACAAGAAAAAGGCCTACCGCGCCCGCGTTGTCATCGAGCCGCGTAAGGTTCTGGCCGAGTTCGGCACCGAAATTCCGGCCGCCCGCGAAGTCCGGGTCCACGATTCGACGGCGGACCTGCGCTACATCGTACTGCCGCAACGCCCGGCGGGCACGGATGGATGGACCAAGGACCAGTTGAAGCCGCTGGTGACACGCGATTCCCTGATCGGGGTTGCGCCGGCCCGCTTGCCTGCCTGACAGAAAGTCGAATTCAGATGATCGACGATATTGCCGATCCGGCCTCGTTCCTGGCCGGGCTAGAAGCGGGTGCGCGCGTTATCCGCGCGCCGATGCCGCACGGCGGGCATATGGTCTGGCACCAATGGGGTTCGGGCAAACCGGTCTTTCTGATGCATGGCTCGTTTGGGGCCTGGACGCATTGGGCAAAAAATATCCATGCGCTGGTGGCTGCCGGATTTCGTGTGATAGCGGGTGATACGCCTGGCCTCGGAGACAGCGACGTACCGACTGAGGATTGGGATATCTACAGTATCGGCAAACTGGTTGCCGGCGCTATCGACTATGCACTTGCACCGGGTGAGCGCTTCTATCTGGCTGGATTTTCATTCGGTGGCATTGTGGGCGGTCAGGCGGTGCACGCCTTGCAAGACCGTTGCCATGGCTTCATCGTCGTGGGCTCCAATGCCTTGGGCGTGCGCCTGAATGAGTCGCGGCCGGAAATGCGCAAGATGCGTTCGACCATGACGCCGGAAGAAATGAGCCATGTCCATCGGCACAACCTCGGTGTGATCATGTTTGGCGATCATGGCCGGATTGACCCTTTGGCGCTGCATATCCAGCAACGCAACACCCGCAAGGCGCGCATCCGCAGCAACACGATTCCGCGGGGCGATAGCCTGGCGACGGTGCTACGGTCTATCAATCTGCCGGTAACAGGAATTTTTGGCGAGAAAGACGCGACCGCTGGCCCCTATATGCAGGACCGGCGCGATGTGTTCGAGTCTTTGCCGCATTGCCGCGGGTTCGACGTAGTAGAGGGCGCTGGCCATTGGGCCCAATACGAGCGGCCGGATCTGGTCAACCCACTGTTGCTGCGAGCCCTCGCCAGCTAGTGCCGGCTAGCCGACATTATTTCGGCGGGCCGGGATCGTGTGGGGGCGTGCTGAGGCGCTTGATCAGGCCTTCTACGCCCTCGCGCTGGACGATTGACGCGAATTCCTGCCGCTGGGTCAGCGCCATGCTTACCCCTTCAACGGATACATCGATCACCTTGAACTTGCCGTTGGTGCCGCGCACCCGCCAATCGACCTCCACTGGAGCGCGGTCTTTGCGGACCAGTTGCGAGCTGACGATTGAATCCTTGTCATCGACTGCGCGACTGCCCAGCACCTGAAACAGTTCTCCGGAATAGCCATTCAGTTGGCCGGCATAGAGGTGAAGCACATACCGACGGAACGCTTTTTGGTAAGTGGTCTGTTGACCCGCATCTAGTTGGCGCCAATAGCGGCCCATGACAAACTGGCCGACAAATGGCAGGTCCATCGCTTCTTCGAGGAGAGCCTCAAGCTTAACCTTGCGCTCTTGCGAGGATTGCGGCGTCCCACTGAGAATGCCAATGGCATGATCGGAGAAGGTCTTGATCACGTCGGCAGCATCGTCAGCCCTGACCATTGCTGGTGACAGAACCAACCACAG
>JAPOJR010000028.1 GCA_029978325.1 Alphaproteobacteria bacterium
TGTGGTCTGGACCAAGTTGCCAAGCTCGGGAGAAACATGCCCGGCGCCTTGGACTTGCATGATCGTGACGGGGGTCGCGACCGTGTCTGTTGCAACGGCTTCGTTGAATGCACCAGGCGTATTCAACGCTTCGCCTGCTACCGGCGTGCCAGTGAAGCCTTCAATTCCCGCCAAATCGAAATCATTCCTCACCCAATCCGCCGCGGAATTGGTGCTAACGCCATCCGGAATGCGGGATGCGCCGCCAGGTGCAAAAGCCGACGTAACTGTGGCACTGTCAAAATCGGCATCCAGTACGCTGGCCGAATACGTGGCGTCACCCACTCCCCCATCGTTGACGGCAACACTGTCTCCAACGACGGACCAGGGCGTCGTATCAAGGGCTCCGTCGCCCGCCGCATCCAGATCTTGCCCCAGGCTTCCCGTGAAGCCATTCACCAACAACAATGTTGCTGAACCGTTTTCAAAGGTATTTGCCGCCACATTTGCAAGGTAAAGGCCATTGGTATCAGTGACTTCGCCCGACAAATCGATGACCGCGTCTATAATGCCAGCATTTGGGCTATCGCCTTCGATCTGCAGAATGAACCACCCGGTAAGATCCGTTGCCGGAAGGCTGATCAACTCGACATATTCGACGTCCGTTCCGGTGGTGCTAACGCTGAACTCGTTGATAAAGACGACCGGGAGGTTGGCCGCCCCCGGCGTATTGGTCGCTTTGCCGACTTCGGCTGTCCCCGCAAAACCGTCGATCCCGACGAGGTCAAAGTCATTTCTCACCCAATCCGCAGCAGTGTTGGTATCAGCGCCATTGGGAATGCGAGAAGCGCCGCCGGGCGCGAATGTGTTAACAAGGACAGCGCCATCGAAGAACTGATCAAGGACGGTCGACGAAAACGACATGCCGTCTCCATCGTCGATAGAGACGTCGTCAATGATTTCGGTCCAGGGCGTCGTATCGAATGTGCCGTCATTGTCCGCGTCGAGGTCGTCGCCAGCACTGCCGGAAAAGCCGCTGACGAGCAGCAGCGTACTCGATCCATTCTCGAACGTATTCGCCGTGACGTTGGCGACGTAGAAGCCGTTTGCGTCAGCAACCTGGCCAGCGAGGTCTATTACCGCATCGACCGTACCCACCGCTGACGTACTGTCGCCTTCGATCCCAAGAATAAACCAACCCGACAGATCGGCGTTCGGCGTGGCCAGAATCTCAATATATTCGACATCGGCGCCGGTGGTGCTGACGCTAAACTCGTTAATCGTGAAGGTGTCTCCTGGGGCCAAACGCGGTAATCGAGCGGCAAATCGCAGGATGTCCGTACGGAGATCGTGAAAACTTTTTGCGTTGTTCTGATGGTATTTTTCTTACAAATTTATGGACGTTGTATGGCGGTCGACCGATCCGTTAAGCCGCTTTGGCCCGGTGCGCTGCTTCCCAACCGATCATCGCCATTTTGCGCGGCAGGCCCCATTCATAGTTGCGCAGATAGCCGCTGGATAAAATCGCCCGGTGGCAGGGGATCAGCAGGCTGATCGGGTTGCGCCCGATGGCTGCGCCGACGGCGCGGGCCGCCTTGGGCTGGCCGATGGCCTTGGCGACCCACTGGTAGGGCACTAGTGCGCCGTCGGGAATCCGCAGCAATGCCTCCCACACCCTAATCTGAAAATTGGTCCCGGTCAGATGCAAAGGGATGCGCGCGCCGGTGTTGCCGAAAATCGCTGCCGCCATCGCCGCGACTTCGCCGGGGGATTCGGTATAGGTGGCGGCAGGCCAGCGCGCCGTCATGTTCGCCAATACCTGGGTGCGGTCCGCCGTGCTGTCGGCAAAGGCCAGGCCACAAAGGCCGCGGTCGGTCTGCATCACCAAGGCATCGCCGAATGGGCAGGGGCGCCAGGTCCATCGAACCACCAGGCCTTCGCCGCGCCGCTTGAAATCGCCAGGCGTAATGGCCTCGTGCGCGACGAACAGGTCGTGCAGACGGGAGGGGGCGGACAGGCCCGCCGCGTAGGCTGCATCCAGCACGCTGTCAGCCTCCGCCAGGCGCTCTTTCGCATATTCAAGCGTCAAATAGCTGAGAAAGCGCTTCGGACTGACGCCGACCCAGCGGGTGAACACCTTTTGCAGGTGGGCAGGGGCATAGCCGATATGCGCCGCCAATTCATCAAGGCTGGGCTGCTCTGTCCGCATGTCGGCGAGATAGGCCATCGCCGCTTCAATCAGCGCGTATTGGGGTTCAGATTGATCGGTGAGGATGGTGGCGTTCATGAACGGGGCCTCCGGCGGTCGTCTGCACTGGAGCCTGAATATTGCGCCTGCGGCGAGCCGCCGCCACCCGGATCAAGCGACCGGCTTACCGGGCGGCAGCTTGCCCAATTCTTGCAGTACCTGTTGGGCAATCTGCGTTGCGTCGCGGGCGGCCGGGAAACCGGCATAGATGGCGGTGTGCAGGATGGCCTCGCGGATTTCCTCGACGCTTGCACCGTTGTTGACGGCGGCCAGCAAATGCACGCGCAATTCGCCCGCACGTCCGAGCGAGGTGAGAGAGGCGATGGTCAGTAGCGAGCGGGTCTTCAGATCCAACCCCTCTCGCGCCCATACGAGTCCATAACCAGCTTCCTCAGCCAGGCGGTTGTAGGCGCTAGTAAAATCGGTCTCGCGCCCGTCGCGGGCGGCGACATAGTCGGCGCCGAAGATTTGTTCGAGCAGGGCGCGGCCCTTTTCGCTGGCATCCGACATCCTGTTAGTTCCCCAATCCGAGTTGCCGCAATACCTCGCGCGCGACGGCGGGCGAGGCAGTCAGTCCAGGCGATTCGATGCCGTAGAGGTTGACCAGGCCCGGCACCCCATGAAGTGCGGGGCCTTGCACCAAAAAGTCGGGCTGGGGTTCGCCCGGGCCGTGAATTTTTGGGCGGATGCCGCTGTAGGATGGAACCAGTGCGCCATCTTTCAGGCCCGGATAATACGTCCGCACGGCCTCGTAAAAGCTGTCGGCACGGCGCGGGTCGACGTCGTAGTCGATCCGGTCGATCCACTCCACATCCGGCCCGAACTTGCACTGCCCGCCCATGTCGAGCGTCACATGCACGCCAAGCCCGCCCGGCACCGGCATCGGATAGACCAGATGGCGGAATGGCTGCTTGCCGAGCAGGGAATAGTAGTTGCCCTTGGCCAGATGGTCCTTCGGCACTGTTTCCGGCTTCAGGCCGCGCAGGCTGCGGCCCAGCTTCGGCGCATGTAGGCCAGCGCTATTGACGACGGTATTGGCGAGCAGTTGTATTGGCTCCGCGCCACCGACCTCCAGCAGGATGCCGTCGTCGCGGATCTCTCCACCGAGCACGGGCGACAGGAAGGCGATCATAGCGCCTTTGTCCTCCGCGTCTCCCTGGTAGGCCAGCATCAGGCTGTGACTGTCGATGATGCCGGTGGAGGGCGAGAGCAGGGCGCCGACGCATTGCACCTCCGGCTCTAACTGATTGACCGCCGCGGGCGATAGGTATTCCAGATCGTTCACGCAATTCGCGTCGGCCTGGGCCTTGAGCGCGTCCAGTTTGGGCAACTCGCTTTCGGTGCAGGCGACGATCAGCTTGCCCAGGCGTTTGTGCGGCACGCCCCGCTCGGCGCAATAGTCGTACAGGAACAGCTTGCCCTCGACGCATGCTTTGGCCTTGAAGGTGCCGGTGGCGTAGTAGATGCCGGCGTGCATGACCTCGCTATTGCGGCTGCTGGTCTCGGAGCCGATCATGTCGGCAGCTTCCAGGACGATGACCTCGCGGCCGGCTTCTGCAAGCCATTTGGCACATGCCAAGCCGACGACGCCGGCGCCGATCACCACACAATCCACTCGTTCCACCATGGCTCAAACCAGCACTTTCCAAAAGGCATACCAGAGGTGCGTTTGTGGCGCGGAGGCCACGTTTGGTCAACCGTCACGCCTTTGTGACGCCCGCTCGATTGTGCCCAGCGCTGATCGGCGTCATGGTGGTGGCGATTTTATTTCGAAACTGAGGCTATCTCATGCGGCTATTGCCGGTGTTTGTCCTTCTGGCGGTCACAATTGCCACAGTTGCCAATGCCGAGCCCAGGTATTGGCGGGCCGAAGGCTGGACGACCGACTTCAGCAAGACAGAAATCGACCTTACCGAGATTATGAGCGGCGGGCCGTCGCGGGATGAAATTCCACCGATCGACAATCCCAAATTCGTCGCGGTCAAGCAATCGCACCTTTTGGGGCGCGAGCCGGTGATTTCCGTCGCTGTCGGCACAGATGTGCGAGCCTACCCATTGTCCGTGCTGATCTGGCACGAGATTGTCAACGACACGATCGGTGGCGTGCCGGTTGCGGTCACCTATTGTCCGCTTTGCGATTCCGCCATCGTCTTCGATCGAACGATTGATGAACGGGTTTTGCGCTTTGGCACGACCGGCAAGCTGCGTTACTCCGACCTGGTGATGTGGGACGACGCGACTGAGAGCTGGTGGCAACAATTCCTCGGCAGGGCCATTGTCGGCGATTACCTGGGCAAAGAATTGAAGGTTCTGCCCAGCCGGGTCGAATCGTTTGCCCGGTTTAAGAGCAAAAACCCCAATGGCAGGGTTCTGGTGCCGCGGAATGAAAACCGGCGGGCGTACGGCTCTAACCCCTATGTCGGCTACGATCAGGCCGGCTGGCCCTTTTTGTATCGCGGCGAAGTGCCGGAGGGCGTGTTTCCGTTGGCCAGAGTTGTCAGAGTGGGTAATGCCGCCTGGGCTTTGGACCTGTTGCGGTCGCGAAAATCCATCGACATTGGCGAAGGTATCATCATCGCCTGGACATTTGGCCAAGCGTCGGCGCTAAGCAATCACACAATTGCTGATGGGGAGGAGGTCGGCAACGTGACCGTGACCCAGTCTGGCAAAGACGTGATCTACGACGTGCCTTTCCTATTCGCTTTCCATGCCTTTTTTCCGGAGGCGCCGATTTACGTAAATTGTGAACCCGGCAGCCACAAGCCGAAGCCGCCGGTGGTGTGCTTCAAATAGCGGGGCGCTTCCGGCTATGCTTTGCCTTCGCGCTTCTCCAGCACCTCTTTGAAGATGGTCGCGCCGGTCATCGCCGTCGGCCAGCCGCTGTAGAAGGCCAGGTGGGTGATGATTTCCTTTATCTCATCGACCGTTAGGCCGTTGTCCAGCGCGCGGTTGAAGTGGCCGACCATCTGGCGTTCTTTGCCGAGCGCGATCAGGGCGGAGACCACCATGAGCGAGCGGTCGCGCTTGGAGAGGCCGGGCCGCTCCCAGATGTCGCCGAAGACGACGTCCTCGGTCATTTCGATCAGCTTCGGGATGAAATTGCGGATATTGTCGCGCGGGTTCGGAGCATCGGCCATGACGGGCGTCCTTTTTGCGTTGGGTCAGAAAGTTGGTTCCGGTGGAGACCCTAGCGCCCGGTCGGCAGGTCCGTCCATAGGGGTCAGCACCATGCTCTGGCTCGCCGCGCCAAATGGGCCATTGCGGTCGAACAGTTCGGTTTCGGTGGTGCCGAGGCCGTTCTGCCGCCAGTGCTGACGGTTGCGGAAGCCGATCCAGGGGCCTTGCGGCGGCCGGGCCAGGCGGACGCCCAGCTCCACGTTGGGAAACCATTTCGCTTTCGGTTCGCGCCAGCCGTCCGGCCGCCAGGTGCCGCTGGACCAGTCCGCGACACTCGCCGCCAGCGCCATCGGCGTCTCGCCGGGGAACAGCGGCCGGTCATAGCGATACCAACTGATCCGCTCTGCCGTCATGCGCATCTCGGTCACGTCGCCGAGCCAGGGATGGCCCGGCCCGGTCAAGGTGCCGGGTTTGCCGGTCTCGGGCGGTTCAGGCACGAACTCCGGCTCCGGCATACCTTCGCACAGTGCGCCGCGGGCAAATGCGGCTTGGGCGTGGGCCTGCATCTTGCCATCGCTCCAAGCCTCCGCCCTGAGGAACAGCCCGCGCCCGCCCTGGCGGAGAACTTCGACCCGCACCTCCGTCGCCTTGCGAGGCACCGGGCGCAGCAGGTAGATCGAGGCCGTCAGCGGCAGCAACGGATTGGCCTTGTCGCCATCTAACTCCTGAGCCTTCAGCTCACACGCCCCGGTCAGCATCGCACCCACCGCGCCGCCATGCATGCCCGGGCCATTAAAGCCGCCGGCGGCGTGTTCCGGCTTCCAGAGGTTGCCGTCGATGGAGAAAATGGTGTCTGCGCTCACAACAAATCCCTCAACATCGCCACCAGCGGCTTGTCGGCTGGCGGCATCGGGTAGTCTTTCATGCGGTTCGGGCGGACCCAGGCCAGTTTCTGGCCTTCCTGCGGCGTCGGCATGCCTTGCCACACGCGACAGACATACAGCGGCATCAGCAGGTGGAAATCGTCATAGCTGTGGCTGGCGAATGTGAATGGAGCCAGACAGCTTTCCGCGGTGTCGACGGCCAGCTCTTCCTTGAGTTCGCGGATCAGCGCTGCCTCCGGCGTTTCGCCGGGGTCGACCTTGCCGCCGGGAAACTCCCAGAGGCCGGCCAGGCTCTTACCCGGCGGGCGCTGCGCCAACAACACGCGGTCGTCGCGGTCGATCAACGCGACCGCGGCTACCAACAGAATGCGAAAACCGTCTGACGCCACGGGCCTAGCTACGGTAGTCGCCATTGATGGTGATATAGCCGTGGGTCAGGTCGCAGGTCCAAACCGTCGCTTGGCCCTGGCCAAGCCCGATATCGACCGAAATGTCGATCTCTTGGCCTTTCATGTGTTGCACCACCGGGCTTTCGTCATAGCCGGGGACGACCTTGCCCTGGTCGGTGATCGTCACGCCGCCAATGCGGATTTTCAGCAGGTCGCGGTCGGCCCGTTCGCCGGACTTGCCAACGGCCATGACGATACGGCCCCAGTTCGCGTCCTGGCCGGCGATGGCCGTCTTGACCAAAGGCGAGTTGGCGATGGAAAGGCCGATGCGTTTCGCTGCCGCGTCGCTGTCCGCGCCGGTAACGGTGATGGCCACAAACTTGGTCGCACCTTCGCCATCGCGCACGATCTGCTGGGCCAGGTCCAGGCACACGGCCTCAACCGCCGCTGCGAATTCGGCCAGGGCCGGGTCGTCGGCGCTGGAAGGCGCGGGATTGCCTGCCTTGCCGGTGGCGCACAGCACCACGGAATCGCTGGTCGACGTGTCGCTGTCTACGGTGATGCAGTTGAAAGAACGATCGACCGCCCGGGTCAGGACGCCCTGAAGCGCCGCAGCGGGGATGTTGGCGTCGGTGCAGAGGAAGCCCAGCATGGTCGCCATGTCGGGCGCAATCATGCCGGACCCCTTGGCGACACCGTTGACCCGCACTTCGACGTCGCCGATTTTCGCGGTGGCGGTCGCGCCCTTGGGGAAGGTGTCGGTGGTCATGATCGCCGCGCCGGCAAACGCCCACTGGTCTTCCGTGACCATGTTGAACAGCGTCGGCAGCTTGCTGGGAATGTGGTCTGCGGGGATCGGTTCGCCGATGACGCCGGTCGATGCAATAAACACTTCGGACGGTTTACAGCCCGCCAGCTTCGCCGCCGCTTCGCCGGTCGCCTTGACCGTGTCGCGCCCGGCCTGGCCGGTGAAGGCGTTCGAATTGCCGGAGTTCACAACGATGGCCCGAGCCTTACCGCCCTTCAGCGCCTCCTGACACCACTGAACCGGCGCGCCGGCGGTCAGCGACTTGGTGAAGGCACCGGCAACCGTCGTGCCCTCATCCAGCAACCAGAGCGCCAGATCGTGGCGGCCCTTGTACTTGATCCCGGCCTCCATTGCGCCCAGGCGCACGCCGGCAATCGGTGGCAGGGTCGGGAAGGATTTCGGCGCTAGCGGCGATACGGGAAGTTTGGCCATGGCGATAAGGCTTCGTTCGATGGTGAAAGTCGCCGCGACCATGCCGCGCCCGCACGCATTCGGCAAGGGGAAAGCTTTGGTTGGGTTCGCCGCCCCGCCGCGTTGATTGGCGTTGGCGTGCGGGTTGGAGTTGCGTTAGGCTGACGCTCTACTCCCCAGCGGAGACCAGGAGGTAATGCCCATGCCCGTCGAATCATCCCTGCCTCGATCCTTCAAGCCAAAGCTTCCCTTGCTTGATCTGCCGCCGGTCGACTATGGCGACCAGGAACAGGCAATGCAGGCCTATCGCGCTGACGGCACCGCCCGGGCGCTGGCTATGGATAACCGCGGCCCGTTCCGCTTTACAGCCGATGGCAAGCTGGCCCCGGAAATCCTAGCATCGTACGAGCGCCACGGGTTTTATGTATTCACCAACGTACTGGCAGCCGAAGAACTGGCGGACCTCGAACACGATCTGTCCGGCCTGCTGGAGCGGCAACCGGCGGAAAAAGACGGCGAGACGGACCGCAATGGCAATCCTGCCTTCAATGCCGGGCACAAGTCCCGCGCTATCGGCTGGGTTCGCCCGTTGAGCGATCCGCTGGGCGGCACCGACTATAGCTATGGCCGCCACCCCTCCAAGATGTATGAGCCGAAAGCCGGCAGCGCTGCGCCGGAGTGGGTGCTGCAACTGATCCACGGGTCGCTGCAATATTCGGAGGCGGCGCTGCGCCTCTATGGCCATCCCTACCTGCTGAAATTCGCCGAAGCCGTGCACGGCCCTGATTTCACGCCGTTCAACGAGGCGATTTGGGTGAAGCAACCGCGGCTGGGCGGCTCTGTCGCCTGGCATCAGGATGGCTGGACCCATTGGCAGAAGCCCGACCTGGGCCCGCACACGCACGGCTTCAACATGATGATCCAGCTCTATGGATGCGATGCGGCCAACGGCCTTTGGGTCGTGCCGGGCTCGAACCATGGCGGCAAGCACGACATCAAGGCAATGGTGGCCGAAGCCGGCTCCGACCGGCTGCCGCAGGCCGTGCCGTTGATCTGCGGGCCGGGCGATGTCGCCGTGACCAGCCGTCAGGCGATCCATGCCTCGTTTGCGAACACCAGCCCGAATATCCGCGTCACCTTCAACATGGGCTTTCACCGGCGGTCCAGCGTTTTGGACGTGAAGAGCGGCGGCGTGCACAATCCCGTCAGCGATTACACGGCAGACTATATCCGCAACCGCTCGCGCATGATCATGTACGGCATCGATGCGCGGCGGCAGCGCTATCCGCACGAGGAATCCTACGTCTATGCGCCGCTGGCGGCAGAGGCGGACCGGTTCCGCTGGAGTCCGGAGAAGAAGGCGGAAATTTGGGATTATAACCTGCAGGATATCGGAATCTAGCCGCCGCGGTCACTGCGGGCGAGGCCGGGGCGGGCGGCTTATTCCGACCAAACCGGCCGTCGCTTCTCCAGAAAAGCCTGCAGGCCTTCGCGCCCATCCAGGGTGTTGAAGATGTTGCACAGCGTCTCGATCTGGTTCTCGACGTTGCGGCGATAATCCATATCGTTCGCCCGCATGAATGATTGCCGCCCCAGCGCCATAATCGCTGGCGATTTTTCGGCGAACATTTCCGCCTTGGCCATGGCGGTGTCCAGCAACTCGGTCCTGGGTACCGCGTCGTTGATAATGCCAAGGCCGACCGCCTGCGCCGCAGAGATGGGCTTGCCGCCGAACAGCAGGTCGAACGCCTTGTGCCGGCTGATCTGGCGCGGCAGGTGCACATAGTGGATGGCCGGGATCACGCCGACGTCGATCTCCGGATAGCCGAGGTCGATATCGTCGGCGGCCAGGATCACGTCGCTGGTGATGGCCAGCGTCATGCCCGCGCCGCGCGCCGGGCCGTTGATCGCCACCACCGTTGGCTTGGTCATCTCGTACTGGATGTTCATGGTGCCGATGTAGAATTTCGTCACGAAATGCCGCAGGTCCATCGCATCGCCCGCCGCCACCATCTTCAGGTCCATGCCGCCGCAGAACATGCCGTCGAGCGCGCTGGTCAGCACCACCGCGCGCACGGCTTTATCGGCATCGGCGCGGCGCATGGCGCCATGGATCGCATCGATCATGGCATGGTCGATAGCGTTGACCGGAGCGCGGTTCATCGCGATCATGGCGACACGGCCTTTGACCTCATAGATGACGCGCTCGCTAGAGGACATGGCGGAAACTCCCGGATTTCGATGTGATTGAGAGACACTTAACCCATGGCGACTGCACCCAATAGCCAAAATCGTTTCGACGCGCTGATCATCGGCGCGGGCTTTGCCGGCATGTACCAATTGCACTTATTGCGCGAGCGGTTGGGGCTCAATGTTCGCGTGCTGGAGGCCGGCGACGGCGTCGGCGGCACCTGGTACTGGAACCGCTATCCCGGCGCCCGCTGCGACACGGAAAGCCACGCCTATTGCTTCACCTTCTCCAAGGACCTCTACCTGGGGTGGGAGTGGTCGGAGCGGTATCCGCAACAACCGGAAATCGTTCGCTACATGAACTATGCGGCGGATAAACTGGACCTTCGCAAGGACATCCAGTTCAACACCCGCGTCTCCGGCGCCGAGTGGGATGAGGCCGCGGGCGTCTGGCGTGTGCGGACCGAGGCGGGGCAGGATTTCTCTGCATCCTTCCTAATTACGGCGGTCGGTTGCCTTTCTGCGGCGAACGTGCCGGACTTCAAGGGGCGCGATGGCTTTAAGGGCCAATGGTATCACACCGGGTCCTGGCCGCATGAGGGGGTCGATTTTACCGGCAAGCGCGTCGGTCTGATCGGCACCGGGTCCACCGGCGTTCAGGCGACGCCGGTAATTGCCGAGACGGCGGCGCACCTAACCGTGTTCCAGCGTACGCCCAACTATTCGGTGCCGGCGCACAACAAGCCGCTGAAGCCGGAATTCCAGGAATGGACAAAGGCGAATTTCGAGAAAATCCGCCACGACATGAAGTCGACGCCCGCGGGTCATCCCTTCTACATCGATGATCGCCTGGCCGTCGAAACCCCGGTGGATGAGCGGGAACGGCTGTTGGAGGCGGCTTGGAAAGTCGGCGGCATGCAGTTCCGCGCCGTGTTCAAGGACCTGATGCTGGATGTGGACGCCAACAAGATCGTGGCGGATTTCGTCACCCGCAAAATCCGCGAGACGGTGAAAGACCCCGAAACCGCCGCCAAGCTCACCGCGTTCGACCACCACTATTCAACCAAGCGTCCGATCATCGACAGCCAGTATTTCGAAGCCTACAACCGCGACAATGTCTCGTTGGTCGATGTCAAAGCCGCGCCGATCCAGGAAATTACGCCGGACGGCATCCGCACCGCGGACGGCGTTGAGCACAAGCTGGACATCATCATCTTCGCCACGGGCTATGACGGCGTCACCGGCCCGTTGCTGCGCCTCAACATCAAAGGCCGCGATGGGCTGGGATTGAACCAGGTGTGGAAGGACGGGCCGAAGACCTATCTGGGCCTGCAGGTTGCTGGCTTCCCGAATCTGTTCACCATTACCGGACCGCAGAGCCCGTCCGTCCTGACCAACATGCCGGTTGCGATTGAGCAGCATGCGGAATGGATCGCCGACGCGATCGCCCATATGCGCGCCAACGGCAAAGTCAGGGTCGAGCCGCAGGCCGACGTTATGAATGCCTGGGGTGAGAAGGTGCAGGAGGCGGCCAACGCCACACTGCTGATCACCGCCAAATCATCCTGGTATCTGGGCGCGAACGTACCGGGGAAGCCACGGGCGTTCCTGGCATGGGCTGGCGGCATGGCGCGCTATCGCGACATTTGCGACGATGTCGCGGCCAAGGGCTATGAAGGATTCGCCTTCGCCTGACGACCGGTCCTAGGCGGCCAGGTCTCCGTTGACCACGTCATGGCTGAACAGCTTTGACTGGTCGGCGGAGACGCCGTCGGGGTTGGTCTTGACCTCCTCTGCCAGCCGGGCGTTGCGGGCGGCGACCTCGTCCGGGTCGCTCAGGTGGAAGACGCGTTCGTTGCGGCGCGAGCCCTCCTGCACCCAGGCGGTGCGCTCCATGCGGTTGCGCTGGTAGCGCTGCAGCGCCTCCTCCGGGTCAGCGTCCGCGGTCAGGCAACGGGCCAGCACATAGCCGTCCTCGATGCCCTGCGCCGCGCCCTGGGCCATGAAGGGCAGCATCGGGTGGCAGGCATCGCCCAGCAGGGTGACGCGGCCGCGGCTCCAGAAGGGCAGGGGATCGCGGTCATGCAGCGCCCATTTCATGACCTTGGGCGCAGCCTGGATCAGGTTGCGGATGCGCGGATACCAGCCCTCGAAGTCGCGCAGGGCGTCCTCTTTCCGGCCTTCCGCCCGCCAGCTTTCGATGGCGGAGCCGTCATAGGGCACGACGCCGACCCAGTTGTTATAGAGCGCCTTCTGGCCCCTCCGCCCGACATAGTAATTCACGAAGTGCGAGCCCGGACCCCAGCAGAGGCCGGAGACGACAGGAATCTCCATCTCCCGCGCCAGGTCTCCTGGGCAGAGGCCACGCCAGGCCATGTTGCCGGTAAAGCGAGCCGGTTTGTCGCCGTGCAGGTGCTGCTGCACAATGGAGTGGATGCCGTCCGCCCCCACCAGCACATCGCCCCAGACCACGTCGCCATCCGCCAGTTCCGCCCCGGCCCGCCCGGCCTCCTCGCGCACGCGGACGACTTTCGCGCCCATGCGGGCAACGCCAGGCGGCAGGCCGTCACTGAGCGCGGCGATCAGGTCCGGGCGATAGAGATGCACATAAGGATAGCCCCAGCGCCGCAGCACATGCTCGCCATAGGGAATGACGCGCAGATGCTCGCCCGTGTTCCAGCTCGTGGCGACGGCGGCCTCAGGGTGCATGGCCACGTCCATGACCGCGTCCAGCCGGCCGAGCGCGTCGATCACCCGGTTGGCGTTCGGGCTCATCTGCACGCCCGCCCCGACCTCGCCGAAGGCGGAAGCCTGCTCCAGCACGGTCACGTCGACCCCATGCTTGATGAGCGCGAGAGCGGCTGCGGTACCGCCGATTCCGGCACCGACGATGACGACTTTCATTTGGTTCAAGCTCCCTGCGGAAGGCCAAGCGCGATAGGCAGAGCCTTGATCTTAGCCACATTCCCCCGCCACGCCAGATGCTGGTCCGGCCTGATCAATGCCAGGTCCGCTCCGTAGACCTCCCGCGCCCGCTCACTGGCCACCTCCACCAGCCGCAAAGGCACGCCAAGCCGCCGGGCTTCTTCCTGCATCGGCACAGGATCGCTCTGGCCGTTGAAGCGCAAGAGCGTCAGGCCGTTCACCGCGAGGTGGTCGAAGATCGCCTGTCCCTCGTCGTCGAACAGGTGCGGCGCGCGCATACCGGGCCAGGCGGTGGCGGGGATGGTGCGGACGTCGTCGGCGGGGGAGGGGCCGGCCTCGAACCGCTCCAGGATCGGCGCGACCACGGGCGAGGCGTCGTAGCGGTAGGCGAATTCCAGACCGAAGGCCTCGTTTTCCAGATTGCCGGCCTCCGCCACGGCATGCGCCAGCGCCGCGCGCTCAACCGGATCGGTCTCGGCATTCGGGTTGGCGGCGTAGGCGGCGGCGATCTCCATCCGCACGCCCGTGTGCCGCTCGGACCAGTCGCGGTTGATCCGGCCCACGGGGCGGCGTTCGGCGTCGTAGGCGTCCAGCAGCGCCGGCCCGCCCCAGCCCTGGAGGACCGCAGCCAGCTTCCAGGCGATGGCGACGGCGTCGCCGATGCCGGTGTTCATGCCATAGCCGCCGGTCGGGATGTACTGGTGCGCCGCGTCTCCGGCCAGGAACACGCGGCCCTGGCGGTACCGCTCAGCCACCAGCAGGTGCGGCGTCCAGGGGTTGGCGACCAGGATATCCGCCTCGATCTCCGTCCCCAGCGCCGCAAACAGCGTCGGCAGAGGGTCGACGTTGGTGGTGTCGGTTCCCTCCGGAAAGCGGGCGTGCAGGGTGTAGGTCTCGAAATCGTCCTGGGCGATCAGCGTGCCCTTCGGTGATTGGTAGTGCCAGGCGACGCCAAAGCGCTGCAGCACCTCTTTCGCCCGGCTGCGGAAGTGGATCATGAAGCGGTTGGCGACGGCATGCTTGCCCTCGACCGCAATGCCGACTGCCCGCCGCACCGCACTGCCGCCGCCGTCGCAGCCGACCAGATAGCGCCCGCGCACCTGCCGCACCTGGTCGGTCGGACCGTCGCGGACGGTCAGCGTCACGCCATCGGCGTCCTGCGCCACATCTTCGACGGCCACGCCCCAATGCGCCTCGATCAGAGGCTCCGCCAGCACGGCGGTCTTCAGCACCGGCTCGATCACCACCTGGGAGACGCGCATGGCGGGCTCCAACGGTTGGCGGCCATCATTGGCGGCGGCGAAGGCAGCGCGCTGGTCGTTGGGGGAGGGGTAGTGGAAGCGGTGCAGCTCATGCCCCGCCATTGACGTCACCCAGGCAACGTCCAGCACGTGAGAGCGCGGCACGGCCACGTCGCGCAGCTTCTCCGCCAGCCCCAGGCGCCGGAACAGTTCCAGCGAGCGGCCGTTGGTGATGTCCATCTTCGGATGGCGCGTCGTCTCCGGATTGCGCTCGAACAGGACGGAGCGCACGCCGTGCTGCGCCAACGCCAGCGCACAGGTCATACCGACCGGCCCGCCGCCGGCGATCAGGACGGGCGCGGCCAGTCTGGCAGGTTGGTCGCTCAGCCCTTGTACTCCTCCAGCGGCGGCTGGCCGAGGGCGGCGCGGTAGGAGTTGTGCATGTGGTGCAGCGCGGGCTCGTTCCGGCCGAAGATCAGATAGGGCAGAGCGCCGGATTCGACCGCCTGCTGGGTGCCCTCGCCCATGGCGTAGTCCTCCTGCTCGATCGTGCTGTCGAACACCTCGGACGTGGCTTTGATATCCGGCAGGGTGGTCAGGACTTTTTCGAGGTTATAGGCGTCTTCAGCAGCCAACTCCGCTGCGCCCTCGGCAGCAGCTTCCTGCTTGGCTTCCAGCAGGCGCCTGCTGAAATAATGGCCGACCTTGCTGATGGAGCGGCTGGGGTTGGTGCCGTCCGGGTAGATCTTGACCAGGTTGACGGTGCCACGGCCCAGGATCAGCTGGATGTTCGGGAACAGGTAATAGAGCGTGATCGCCCCGTGGGTGATGTTCCACTCGTCCCGCGGCATCTCCCGCAGCAGATCGATGCGGCGTGACGGGAAGGTGAAGCGGTGATTGCGCCCGAAGGTTTCGTAGTGCAGCGCATCGCCATAGAAGATGTTGTTCAGCGTGCGCTTGTGCAGGCGGGAGAAGTGGTAGGTCTCGCCAAACGTGTCGTTCGCCAGCTTCCAGTTCAGCCGCTTGTCGATGGTGGTCTCGTCCATGAACACCATGGAGTCGAAGTGCCACTCGGCGATCTCCTGCTCCAGATCGCCCAGCAGGGCAGAGACGTCGATTACGCCATCCGGCTGCGGATGCACCCACAGCATATTGTGCTTCTCAACCGCCGGCAGGCGCACCAGGCCCATGCAGGATTTGTCCACCTGGCCGAAATGCTGGTCTTCCGGGATCGAGGTCAACTCGCCCTGGTTGTTGTATCCCCAGAAGTGGAACGGGCAGGCAAAGTTGCGGGCCTTGCCCCGCTTTTCCTGCACCAGCCGCGAGCCGCGGTGGCGGCAGGCGTTGACGAAGGCATGAAACTTGCCGTCCCGGTCGCGCGTCGCCAGCACCGGCACACCGAAATCGTTCGTGGTCAGGAAGGATCCCGGCTCCGGCAGCTCGCCTGACAGGCCGATCATCTGCGGATGGTTGCGGAAGAACTGGGTCCACTCTGTCTTGGCGAGGTCAGGATCGACATAAACGTCCGTTGGATTCTGCCGCAGCACGCCCGCATCCACGTTTTCGTGGTTGTCGATCATGCGGAAGAGATCGTCCAGGATCTCCAACTGCTTGGCGTGTTCCATGTCCTGTCCTTTTGGCTCTCTTCTTTAAGAATATCCGTCATTGCGAGAAGCAGAGCGACGAAGCAACCCAGGGGTGTCAGAGCCCGGACCCCTGGGTTGCTTCGCCTGCGGCTCGCAATGACGGACGTGCGGCCTGCTAGCGCCCGATCTCGCAGCCCTCAACAGTGACACGATGCATCAGCCGGCGGTGGCCGTGGTAGTCATTCACCGCATAGTGCCAGGTGGCGCGGTTGTCCCAAAACGCTATGGAGCCATTGGCCCACTGGAAGCGGTAGGTGTGCTCCGGCCGGGATGCATGGGCGTAGAGGTAGTCGAGCAACGGCTTGCTTTCTTCAGCCGTCCAGCCTTCGAAGTGCAGGGTGAACGCGCTGTTCACATAGAGCGCTTTCTTGCCGGAAATCGGGTGGCGGATCACAACCGGGTGCACGGCATCCTGCTGAGCTGCGTCCTCGTTTCCGAGCCGGTCACCAATGTCCTTGCCGCCGCGCTTGTAGTTGGAGTTACGGCCGAACACGTGGCGGGACGAGTGGACAGCGTTCAGCCCTTCCAGCGTTGCCTTTAGGCCATCCGACAGGCTCTCGTAAGCGCTATACATGTTGGCGAACAGTGTGTCGCCACCCTGGGGCGGCGTCTCGCGCGCCAGCAGGATCGACCCCATGGCGGGGATCTGGTCGTAGGAATGGTCTGTGTGCCAGCCACCGCCGATATTGGCCTTCTGGTCCGGTTCCTTGCGCACCTCGGCGATGCGCGGCTCCTCCGGCACGTGGGCGAAGAAGCGGTTGACGTTGACGCCACCGAAATGCTCCGCCATCGCCAGATGCTGGTCGGTGGTAATGTTCTGGTCGCGGAAGAACAGGACGCCGTAGTCACCCAGCGCGCTCTTCAACGTGCCAGCCTGCGTCTCGTCCAGTGTGCCGAGGTCGATATTATCGACGAAAGCACCCACGCCGCCACCGGAGGGATGGATGGAAAGACTGTTCTGCAGCATGGGACGTCTCCTTATAGAATGTGACCGGCAGTCTAGCGCAACGGCTCCAGGATGGACACAAAGTTTGCCACCGCCGTGCCGCCCATGTTGAACACGCCGCCCAGCTTGGCACCTGGGATTTGCATGCCCATGGCCTCTCCCCGCATCTGCATGGCGATCATGGCGTGCATGGAGACGCCCGTCGCGCCGATGGGGTGGCCCTTGGCCTTCAGCCCGCCGGAGGGGTTCACCGGCAGCTTGCCGTCCTTGAAAGTCCAGCCCTCGTCGATGGCCATACGGCCGCGGCCCTTCGGCGTCAGGCCCATCGCCTCGTATTCCAGCAGTTCGGCGGGGGTGAAGCAGTCGTGCGTCTCCACCACGTCCAGGTCCAGCAGGTTGATGCCGGCGTTGGACAGAGCCCGCTGCCAGGCCAGCGCCGGGCCTTCCAGGTCGAGGAACTCGCGCTTGGAGACCGGCAGGAAGTCGTTCACCTGCTCCGCCGCGCGGAAGACCACGGCCTTGTTCAGCTTCAGCGCCGTCTCCATGTCCGCGAGCACGACCGCCGCCGCACCATCGCTGACCAGGGAGCAGTCGGTGCGCCGCAGCGGCCCCGCCACCAGCGGGTTCTTGTCGCTGACCGTGTTGCAGAAGTCGAAGCCGAAATCCTTGCGCATGTGGGCGTAGGGATTGTCGACGCCGTTCTTGTGGTTTTTGGCCGCGATACGCGCCAGCACGTCCGACTGGTCGCCATACTTCTGGAAATAGCGGGCCGTCACCTGGCCGAACACGCCGGCAAAGCCCGCGTCGATCTCCGCCTCTTCCTTGACGTAGGAGCATTTCAGCAGAACGTCGCCGACCTCCTTGGTCGGCAATTCCGTCATCTTCTCCGCACCGACGACCAGCACGATGCGGGCGCGCTTCGCCCGGATGGTATTCAGGCCGACATGGATGGCGGTGGAGCCGGTGGCGCAGGCATTCTCGACGCGGGTTGCCGGCTTGAAGCGGAAGGCCGGGTCGGCTTGGAACACCAGGGCGGCGGGGAAGTCCTGCTGCACGAATCCGCCGTTGAACTGGCCGACAACGACCGCGTCCACGTCCTTTGCCTCCAGCCCCGCATCGGCCAGAGCGGCATTCGCGACCTGCACGATCATCGCCTCGATATCGTCATCGCGCTTGCCGAAGGGAATATGGGACCAGCCGACCAGACATTCGCTCATGGGGAGGCTCCTTCGCCGTGAAAATTCTGAGGCCCCCATTGACCGCAACGGGCGACAAGGAGTCAAGGCGGCGCTAGACTGCACCCAGCCATACGCAACGAGGACTACGCCCCATGCTGACCAACCATATCGGCGACATCCGTGTCGACCGCATCATCGAGCAGGAATTCCCGATGTTCGACCCGGCGGAATTCCTGCCGCAGTTGACCAAGGAAATGCTGGACCCGCATCGCTCCTGGATGGAGCCGAAATGCATCGACCCGGTCTCCGGCCTGATGACCTTCTGTATGCAGAGCTATGTCATCCGCACTGGGACGCACAATATTCTGATCGACACCTGCATCGGCAATCATAAGAACCACCCGGCCCGGCCGTCCTGGCATCAGAAGACCGACAGCACCTATATGAACGCGCTGAAGGCCGCCGGCCTGACCGTCAACGACATCGACTTCGTCATGTGCACGCACCTGCACCCCGACCATGTCGGCTGGAACACCCAGTTGGAGAATGGCCAGTGGGTTCCGACCTTCCCGAACGCTCAGTACATCTTCTCGGAGAAAGAGCTGGCCTATTGGGAAAAGACCAACGCCGACAAAGAAATTCCCTATGTCGTCGAGAGCGTTCTGCCGATCGTCCGCACCGGCCGGCTGACCAAGGTCACGCACGACTATCAACTGAACGACATGATTTGGTGCGAGCCAACGCCTGGCCACACGCCGGACCATATGAGCATCTGCATGAAGCACGGCCACCACACCGGCGTCATCACCGGCGACCTGATCCACTCGCCGATCCAGTGCGTCTACCCGCACATTCACGCCCGGCCGGACGTTGACAAACCGCTCGCGTCGAAAACCCGCCAAGCGTATCTGGAAAAGTACGCCGATACCGACACGCTGATCTGCGCCACGCACTTCCCCAGCCCCAGCTTCGGCCATTTCCACAGCGAGGGCGACAGCTTCCGCTGGCGGTACGTCGAGGGGTAGGAACGCCCGCTGCGCATGTCATCCCCTAGGGAGGAAATTCCGTGACCGAGAGTGACAAGGTCTTTGCCGGATCAATCCCGGAAATCTACGATTCCTATCTGGTGCCTCTGATTTTCGAGGCGTTTGCTGCGGACATGGCCCGCCGAGTGGCCGCCACGAAGCCGCAATCGGTCCTCGAAACTGCCGCAGGTAGTGGGGTTGTCACGCGCGCGTTGGCGCCGTTGCTGTCTCCGGACGCCCGCTATGTTGTTACCGACCTGAACCAGCCGATGCTGGATCGGGCGGCACAACAGCAGGGTGAAGACAGTCGAATCACATGGCAGCAGGCCGATGCATTGCAATTGCCATTTCCCGACGGGCATTTCGATGCCGTCTGCTGCCAGTTCGGTGTGATGTTCTTTCCTGACCGCGTTGCCGGATACAGAGAGGCTCTGCGCGTTCTGAAGCCCGGCGGCGTGTTTGTCTTCAATGCCTGGGACCGGATCGAAGAGAATGTTTTTGCGGACGTGGTGACCAAGGCGGCTGCCACTGTCTTTCCGCAGGACCCTCCGCTGTTTTTGGCCCGAACACCTCACGGCTATCATGATACAGCCATGATCCAAGCGGATGCTCGCGGTGCGGGCTTTGGCGAGGTTTCGGTTGAGACCATCGCGGAGACCAGCGCGGCGGCCTCATGCCGCGATCCGGCGATCGCGTATTGTCAGGGAACACCCCTTCGTAACGAAATCGAACAGAGGGATGCCTCTGCGTTGGACCGTGTAACCGATATTGCCGCAGATGCGATCCGGGCACGGTTTGGCGAGGGGCCTGTCAGCGCCAAGATTCAAGGCCATGTCGCGGTTGCCGGTGTGTGAGGGTAAATCCTCCCCGCTCAAGCCCGGCTTGCCCTAGGAGTGATTGATGAACCGATATCGTGTGATTGGCGCGCTCGGCTCGCCGTATTCGATGAAGCTGCGCGCCATCATGCGCTATCGGCGCTTGCCGTTCGACTGGGTGCACCGCTCGCCCGCCATCGGCAACGAATTGGCGAACCGGCTGAAAGTTCAGCTGGTGCCGATCCTCCACATTCCAGGGGAGGATGACTATCTCATTGACTCGACCCCGATTGCCTATGAGTTGGAGCGGCGGCACGCCGAACGCTCCATCCTGCCGGACGATCCGGGCCTGGCCTTCCTCGCCCATCTGATCGAGGACATGGCGGACGAGTGGATCACCAAGGCCATGTTCCTCTACCGCTGGGAAAAGCCGGTGGATCAGGAATACTCGGCCCGCTGGATAATTGCCGACGCCCGTCCGGACCTGGATGGCCAAGCGTTCGAGGATGCCGTCCAGGCGATTCTGGACCGGCAGGTCGGGCGCATGGCGCTGGTCGGTTGCACGGCGGAAAACGCGCCGGCGATCAAGTCCAGCTATTGGCGGGTGCTGGAGGCGCTGACGCCCTATGTCCGCATCCACCGCTACCTGTTCGGCTCCCGCCCCAGCCTCGCGGATTTCGGCGTCTTCGGCCAGTTGAAGACGCTGGCGACCGATACCTCCCCCATGCTGGAAATGCGGGAGAAAGTGCCGATGGTCGAGCATTGGCTACGCCAGGTCGACGACCTTTCCGGTGTGGAAGGGGAATGGATCAAAGACGTGGCCGACCTGCCAGAGGCGACTTTGGCCCTGCTGCGGCTGGTGGGGGAGTTCTACCTGCCCTTCCTGCATGCCAATGCTAAGGCCGCAGCCGATGGGGCGGAGCGGTTTGAGACGACTTTGGCCGGCATGCCCTACGCGCAGGCCCCGTTCGGTTACCAGGTGAAATGCCTCGGCTGGCTGCGCGAAGAACTGGCAGGGCTGGACGAGGCAGCGCGGCAGCGCATCCGGCCAGTGCTGGAAGACACTGGCTGCTGGGCGTTGCTGGTAGATTAATCCGGCGGTACGGATCGCCCAGCGAAGCGAAAGTGCAGCATAGGCATGTGCGAGGGTGTAAGAATGTGTGAGCAATCTAATCGGCGCGCCGGGCGTCTCCGCCGCGTTTGGGCCTTAGCAGGAGCCCTGCTGGCTGGCTGCATCTTATCCGTGCAGGTGGCGAATGCAGCTGGTCTGCCGCAAGATTCACCGGCCTGCTTGCGCGAGATGGAGGTGGCGATTCAGGATATCGCCGCCCAACGCTACGACAACGCGGTTGCGGTCGTGCAACGGCACGCTGGAGAAGGCTGTGCCCAAGCGCAGCTATTCCTCGGCCTTATGTATGTCGAGGCGGACGGGGTGCCCCAGGATTGTGCTAAGGGGATCGGGCTCGTGCAATCGCTGGCGGACCGGTTTTACGGCGACGCCCAATTGTTTCTCGGGCGTCTCCACGAACATGGCCGGTGCCGTAACAAGGATATCGTCGCAGCGTATCAGTGGTATGCGATCGCCGCATCGCACCCGCTGGAGTCGCCCAGCCGTGTTGCCGCGCGTGACCTCCGGATCAACAAGCAGACCTTGCTGAGCGATACAGAGATTGAGCGCGGCGATGCGGCGGCGATAGGCTGGTGGAAATCGCGTTGGAAGTAGCGCCCGCCACCAATCGCGACGGACGCCGGGCCGGTGGCCGTTTTGTCAGACCGCCGGCGTTTTTAACACGACGCAATCGGGCGCAAAGCTTAGCTTGGCGCCGGTCTTTGCCTGCAGTTCTTCGCGGCTGAGTCCATCCAGGATTTCACGCACAACAAAGCCATCGGCGGTGACATCGACCACCGCCAGGTCGGTGTAGACCCGCGTGACGCAGGCGGGCGCGGTCAGCTTGTAGTTGCATTTCTCCAGCAGGCGGGGCGAGCCATCCCGGGTGTTGTGCTGCATCATGATGCGCACCTCCTTGGCGCCGACCGCCAGGTCCATGGCGCCGCCGATCAGCGGCCCCTTGCCCGGCATATCGGCATCCCAGTTGGCCAGGTCGCCGTTCGCAGCGACTTCAAAGCCGCCCAACAGCGTTACATCGATATGGCCACCACGGATCATGGCAAAGCTGTCAGACGACGAGAAAATTGAGGCCCCTGGGATCAGCGTGATCAGCTGGCTGCCGGCATCGGTCAGGTCGCGGTCTTCCTGCTCCGGCGTCGCCACCGGGCCAACGCCCAGCACGCCATTTTCGGATTGCAGCAGGACTTCGCGTCCCTCGGGACGATAATTGGCGCACAACACCGGCATGCCGAGGCCAAGGTTAACGACCATGCCATCTTCCAGGTCCTGGGCGGCGCGCCAGGCGATCTGGTTGCGGGAAAGGGCTTTGTAGGACATTGCTTGCAGGCTCTCTATAATCAGGCGTCGCGGGCGTCGGGCAGCTGAATGATGCGTTTTACAAACACACCGGGCACGTGGATTTCTGGCTGGGGCAGCAGGCCATCGACGATCTCGCGCACCTCAACGACGGTGCACTTGGCGGCTGCCGCCATGTCGCGACCGAAATTCCCCTGCGTACCGCGGAAATACAGGTTGCCATAGCGGTCAGCCTTGTCGGCGCGCATCAGGGTAAAGTCGGCGGTCAGAGCGGTTTCCAGCACGCACATCCGGCCATTGAATTCCCGATGCTCCTTGCCTTCGACCACCGGCGTGCCAACACCGGTCGGGGTATAAAAAGCCGGAATGCCGGCGCCGCCCGCCCGGATTCGTTCGGCAAACGAGCCTTGTGGCGCGATATCCAAGGTCATCGTGCCATCGGCCAATTGAAGCTCGGAAATACCGGACGCCGCGCCTCTGCTACGCGCAGCCGAAGCCACCGCATGCTTGACCCGTTTTTCCACGAACAGCGCATGGGCATAATCTTCAAGGAACCGCACGCTGTTGGAGATAATGGTCAGGTTATTGGCCGGCGTTCCGGGCAATGCCCGCATTAGGTTGATCGGCACGCCGGCGCCGCCGAAGCCGCCGAACATAATGGTCATGCCGTCGCCCAGACCGGCCAAAGCCTCGTCTATGCTGGCTACGCGCTTGTCTATCATCTGTTTGGGTAACCTTGAAATGTTGGATAGAAGTCTGCGCGACCTTAGCAGGCAGAAACCGCCCGTCCAACTGGCCTTGGACAAAATCGCTTCGCAGGCATGCGGTTCGGGCTGTACACTTTCGGCGATACCTGAGTGACCGGACAGAAAGCTTTTCATGCCCCGCCTGCAACTATCCACTTGGCAGGAGGTTGACGCCTACCTGCTGACCCGCCGCGACATCATCATGCCCATCGGCTCGACCGAACAGCACGGCCCGAACGGGTTGATCGGCACGGACGCCATTTGCCCCGAGATCATCGCCAATGGCGTTGCCGAGAAATCCGGCGTCATGGTCGGACCGACGCTATCCATCGGCATGGCCCAGCATCACATGGCCTTCGCCGGCACCATCACCTATCGCCCGCAGGTGCTGATTGAAACGATCAAGGATGTTGTCGCCTCGCTGACCAAGCATGGGTTCGAGCGCATCTATTTCCTGAACGGCCACGGCGGCAATATCGCGACCATCACCGCGGCCTTCAGCGAGATTTATACGGAAGCAAGCCTTAAAGGCTCGAACCGTCCGTTCCGGCTAAAGCTGCAAAGCTGGTTCATGGGCCGGCGCTTCCGGGCGTTGTCGAAGGAACTCTATGGCGACAGCGAGGGCAGCCATGCGACGCCGTCGGAAGTTTCGCTCAGCTACTATGCCTTTCCGGAGCATGTGAAGCGCGCAGAAATGAGCCCGAAGATCGCGCCCAGGGGCGTGATCCGTGATGCCGACGACTATCGCCGCCAATTCCCGGACGGCCGCATCGGTTCGGACCCTTCGCTCTCGACGGTCGAGCATGGGGAGCGTATCTATCTGGCCTCGGTCGAGGATGTGACCGAAGATCTGAAGGCGTTTGTGGACGAGGCGTAACCCACCGATGACAATGCGAATTCTGCGCGAACCGCGCATGGACCACGGCATTCCGCCGATGCCGGAGGCCGCGGCGAAGATAGGCGCGGTTGAAGCCGATGCCGAAATCCTGCGCACTCCGTCCGGCGAGGGCAGCCAGATCTGGCGGGTCTGGGGTCTTGGCTCCGGCAGGCCGAACCTGGTGTTCTTCCATGGCGGCTATGGCTCGTGGATCCATTGGATTCGCAACGTGCCGTTCTTCAAGCAGCACTTCACCGTCTATTGCGCCGATTCCCCTGGTCTCGGCGACAGCGACCCGCCGCCGGACACCCGCAACGCCGATGGCATTGGCGAGGTCATCGCCAACGGCCTAAAGCAATTGTTCCCGAACCCGGATGATCGCTTCGACCTGGTCGGCTTTTCCTTTGGTTCCATCCTGGGTGGTCACACCGCGCAGTTTATGGATCAGCGCCTGCGCAGTTTTACGCTGGTCGGCGCCGGCGGCATGGGCCTCAGCCGGGCCGAAGGCATGCCGATGTCCCGTTTCCGCCGCGACATGACTCATGCGGAATTCACGGACCTCGCCCGCAATAATCTCGGCATTCTGATGTTGCGCGACCGGAACGAGATCGATGACGTCGCCCTGCTGATGCAGATGCTGAACACCACCCGCGCCGTCACCCGCAGCCGCATCTTTGCGCGCGAGGCGAGCCTGGCTAAAGTGTTGCCGAAATGCCCGGCTCCTATCGCCGGCATCTGGGGCCAATTCGATTCGACCGGCTATCCCTTCCTGCACGAGCGCAAGGAGATGCTGCAACGTATCCAGCCGGGCTGCCCGTTTGTGATCGTACCGGAAGCCGGCCACTGGGTGATGTACGAACGCGCCGACGCATTCAATCACGCGCTGCTGAAGTTGTTGGAACGCGATTTGTCTGCCACATAATTGCCACTTTTGGCCAAACTAACGTCTTGTTCAGTTGCGCCAGATATGAATTCCACCTAAGATTGTGTGTGCAATCGCGATTTGGTTGATTGCAAAACGGAGTTCACGGCTCGTCGTTGCTGGCGATTCCCCACACCCAATCGTTCGGTATATGGGTTGGTGACGATGGTGGATGCACGTGACTATAGTTTTGTTTCGGGTGCCAAGGTGAGCGATGACGGATCACTCTTAAACGGCGCGATGTCCCCCGGTGTTGGCGACGATACTTTGGAGACGGACAAGGCGCGTGCCGCGGCCACTGTGATCGACGAACGCCTTTCCTTCATTCAATCGTTGTGGGCCAGCAAGCGGTCCAGTCAGCATGTGCCGGTGCGGGCTAACCTGGACCCCGCTGAATTTTACCGGATGTGGCCGACGACCTTCCTATTGGAATGGGACAGCGCATTATCGGATTGGTGGGTCCGCTTTGCAGGATCAGCCTATGGAGCAGTCTATGGGCGCGAGATCACCGGCGCGCGGGTCAGCGAAATAGTGCCGCTATCCCTGGCGCCGCAGGTGCTTGCCGACCTAAAGCGATGCGCCGAAATGGGGGAGCCGGTACGGACGAATGGAGAGACAAACTGGCCTGACCGCGGCAACGTCTATCGTTACCAACGGGTGCTGCTGCCGTTTGGCGACGAAAGCGGGCACGTCACCCATCTTTTGGGGGTCGCGGCGTTTTTCAATTCCACCGGCGCGACTGTGTTCTGAATTGCGCCGGCCTCAGTCTGTGGTGTAGCCGCCGCTCCGGTCGCGGAGGCGCGCTGCATCGCTCCGCAGCGACGGGTCGCCGAAGCCACCGCCCCCAGCGGTTTCCAAGACGACGATATCGCCCGGCTGAACCTCGTGATTGGCCAGCTTTGACGGCAGAAGTTGCTCCTTGCCGTCCCGCACGACGTAAAAGCGACCGGGCCGGCCGGCCTCGCCGCCGCTTAATCCATACGGTGGGACCTTGAAGCGCTCGAAATTGCCAGAGAGCCTGCCGCTCGTCGGCGCGTCCAGCCGATAAGCCCGGCGTAGGCCGGTGCCGCCACGGTGTTTGCCCGCGCCGCCGGAGTTTGGAATCAGGCTGTATTCGGTGAAGGTCAACGGGAAATAGGCTTCGTTCAACTCTACTGGCGTGCTGGAAGAATTGTGGAAGCCAGCGCTGAAGGCATCGGCTCCGTCTTGGCTAGGGTGGGCACCCCAGCCGCCGATTTCGATCTCGAAATAGACGCGCGGCGCCCCAGTTTTCGGGTCGGGCGTTGACAAAGTCTGAACATAGCTGACGCCGTAATAGGCCGCCGGCACCCGGTCCGGCGCGGCCTGGGCGAGCGCGCCCAGCACCGTCGTGACCACCCTGTGGCCGGTCGCCATGCGGTTGGCTACGGGCGCCGGCGGCCGCGCCGAAACAACGGTGCCGTCCTCCGCCTTGATCGAAATCGCGCGATAGGCACCGGAATTGGCCATGACTTTGCCATCGGCCAGCATGGCGAACGCGCAATAAATGCCCGATGCGGTCATGTTGAGCGTGCAGTTGACCGGCCCCGCCGCCTGCGGGCTGGAGCCGCTGAAATCCACTGCTGCCGTGTCGCCCGTGATCGTCACGGCGCATTCCAGGCGCAACGGTTGGTCGGTGATGCCATCATCGTCGACATAGTCGGTAAACCGGTAGGTCCCATCCGGCAGGTCCGCCAGCATCGCGCGCATGGTGCGGTCCGACTGGTCCTGGAGCTCGTCCATGGCCGCCTGCAACCCCTCCGCGCCATACCGCCGGGCCAGCTTGCGCAGCGCCTGCGCACCGATTTCCATCGCCGCCAGCTGGCTGGAGAAATCGCCGCCGATCTGCTCTGGCTCTCTGGAGTTCTGGCGGATGATCGCAACCACCGCCCGGTTCAGCTTGCCGCCTTCGACCACCTTGCAGGGCGGTATGCGCAGACCTTCGTGATAGACTTCCCGTGCCTGCGGGTAATACGAGCCCGCAGCGCCGCCGCCGACGTCGATATGGTGGACGATCGTCGCGGCGATGCCGACCCGCACGCCATCAATGAACACTGGCTTAAAGGCGACGAAGTCCGGCAGGTGCTGGCCACCGCAATAGGGGTCGTTGGTCAGGATGACGTCGCCGTCGTTCCAGTCCTCCAGTGGGATGAAGTCGCGGGCGATGCGGTCGAGGCAGACGCTCATGCTGTTGAGGTGTACGGGGATGCGTGCCGCCTGCGCGACGGCCCGGCCCTTGCCGTCGAACACCTGGGTGGAATAGTCCAGCATCTCCCGCACCACGGTGGACCGGCTGGTGCGCCAGATCGTGACGCTCATTTCCTCCGCAGCCGCAATCAGGGCGTTGCGGATAATTTCGAGCTGAACGGGGTCTATCGCGGGCTTGGTCATGGGCGGTGTCCTGAGCTGTGAACGTGGTCTGTTGAACACTGTTTTTGCATCGTGTGTCAAAGATCAGTTGGCCCCGTCCAGGAAATTAGGGGCGGAATTCGGTTCGGTAGCCCGACTGGCGGCAGGCGGGCGATTGGTCGCCTGCAGCGTGGCCGAAAGCGCATTTGAAATATATTGAGATGTGGATTAAACTCCGCGTCGTCTTCATCCTGTCGCGCTTGCGGACGGGGGGTAATCTTCCTCATTCTGGGTTAGAGGTATCATGGGTAGTTGCGTGCAGCGGCGGTCTGTGCTGATCGGCGCCGCGTCAGTGGTGGCGCTGGCGCCATTCGCCTCACTATTTGCCCATAATCTTCAATGTATTGCCAATTTTCCCGCGACGTTCGTAACCAAAGAAGTCGCGACGCTCGGCAAATTGATCTGTGATGCCGAGGTATTCGCCGGCCGTAATTTGTCCGGCGGGGCCGTGCTTGAGGCACTGGCATTGCGTTTGCCGGATTGGCATACCGACGATGTGCGCGATCGAATTGAAGCACTGGTCCGCGAGGATTTTCGCGAGGGCCGTATGGTGCAGGTGCACGGTTGGCGGTTGGCTGAGACCGAAGCTTTGATTGCCGTCGCGGTATTTGAGAATTTCGATCGATATTCGGACCGGACTCGCGGGGATACCTGATGTTCATCGATGCCCGTTCCGTTAGCGCTGATTCGGTTGTTTCGGCAGATCTTTGCATTGTGGGGACTGGTCCGGCAGGGCTCACCCTGGTTAAGGAACTGATGGATACCGGCCTGTCGATCGTGGTTCTGGAGTCGGGTGATCTGGAAGCGGACCCTGAGGCGCAGGACCTGGCATCCGGCCAAAACCTCGGTCGCACCTACTTCGACCTTGATGTTACACGTCTTAGGTATTTTGGCGGGTCCAGCAACCATTGGGGCGGACGTTGCCTTCCGTTAACCCCGCATGACTTTTCAGTGCATTCATGGATCCCAAACAGCGGTTGGCCGCTGACTAGCGCTGACCTCGACCCGTATTATCGCCGGGCGCATAAGATTATCGGCATCGGGAAGTTCGAATATGATGCGCCGCGGCTGGCAAAGGAGATCGGGGCATCTCTGTTCCCGCTCGATCCGGCTGTGGTCCAAACGATCTGGACACGCGTGCACCCGCTCAATTTCGGTGAGCATATGCATGCTTCAGTAAAGGACAGCACCAACGTTCGGATTTTTCTGCGGGCGCACGCCCTGGAATTGGAGACCGACCAGGCGGGGGTTAAAGTTGAGCGGGTGCGGGTGGGTACGCTGACGGGCAACCGGTTTTCCGTCGAAGCGAAAAAGTTCGTCGTTGCGTGTGGAGGCTTGGAAAATCCCCGCCTCCTGAAGCTATCGACAAACGGCGGTCAGAGGCCAGCCGGTATTGGTAACGATCACGATCTGGTCGGGCGTTACTTTATGGAACACTTGTTGTATGACAGTGGCTTCATGGCGATGAATATTCGTGAGAATATTTACAAGATCTACAATGAATTCTTGCCATATGAAGGTCATGAGGTGCAATCCACTCTTGCGCTAAATCCACAAGTTCT
>JAPOJR010000290.1 GCA_029978325.1 Alphaproteobacteria bacterium
CGGACAGGGCAAGGCGGACCGCCGATCCGTGGCGCAGGCCAGCAGGGATGGGATAACAGGGACAGCAGTCGGCGGCCTTATTCCGCCGCGATCTGTAACGGCGGCGCTGTAGAGGCCGGATGTCCGGCGTTCAGCTCTTGCAGGCGCGGGAACACCTCCTTGGCGAACAGGCGAATGTTTTCGCAGGTATCTTCGTGGTTCAGGTGGCCGCCCTGGCCGAAGAACAGCAGATTGCCGAAGCCGCCGCAGCGTTGGTGGAAGTCTTTGATCTGCTCGAACACCTCATCGGGCGTGCCGCAGAACGCCGTGTCGGAGGCCATGAAGTCCTCAATGCTGGCGGTGGCATGGTTCACCGGGTTGCCATTGCGATCCAGCACGAAGGCGCGTTTGCCGGCGCTTTTCAACCCGGCCACATTCGCCGGCACGGTGTTGTAGCCCGGCGGATTGGTAAAGGGCTCATAGACCACCGGCGAGGTGCGGACATAATCGCTGATCTGGTCGGCGCGGCGCTTGCCTTCCTCGGTCGTCTTGCCGACGCCGATCATCGCTGCATAGGCCAGCCGGTCCGGTCCAGCCTCCCACCCCAGTTCGCGCGCGCGGGCGCGGTAGGCGTCGAACATCGGCTTGGCGATGGCGCCGGAGATCAATGTTGCCGCGACATGGCCCTTTTCGGCTGCCGCCCGACCGGTGCCGGCGCTGAGGCCGGTCATCCATACCGGCGGCGTCGGCTGTTGCACAGGCCGCGGCCAGATGTTCACGTTGCGGTACTGGTAATACTCGCCTTCCCAATTGAACGGCCCGTCGGTTGTGGCCAGCGCCTTCAGGATCAGGTCGTGCGCCTCCCAATACCGGTCCATGATCCGGGCCGGTTGCGAGTTCGCCGGCGCAATTTCATAGGGCGCGCCCTTGACCAGGCCCATCTCCAGCCGGCCGCCGGACAAGACGTCGAGCCAAGCCATCTCCTCGGCGACCCGCACCGGGTCGGGACGGTTGGCGATGGGGGAGCCCAGGGACAGCAGCCGGCAACGTTTGGTTTCGCGCGCGATCACGGCCAACGCCAGCGGCGCCGATGCGGTCATGCAGGTGGCGGTCGAATGGTGTTCATTCACCATGATGTCGAGACCGACTTCGTCGCAAAGCGCAAACTCGTCCAGGAATCGGTTCAGCAGCTTGCTGCCAGTCTGCGGGTCGAAGTTGCTGTTCGGAAAATTGACCCGCATGGAGCCGTGCTCCAAGCCTTTGTCCCAAGCCGGGTCATATGCCATTTCGGAGAAGTAAAAGACGCGCATCGGATGGTTCTCCTTTCGCGCAGATGTCGATTCAGGGCTTGGCGGCGCCAGCCACCTGGCTGGCGAACGCAATCGGCTGTTCCCAATGAGGATAGTGGCCGGCGCCGGCAATTGTTGCCTGGCGGGCGTTCGGCAACTTGTCAGCCCAGTTGCGCATGTAAGCTTCGCTGACAATCCCGTCCGCCGCGCCGCGCAACAACAATGTCTGCGTCTTGATCCGATGCAGCCAATGGACCAGCCGCGGATTGTGCATATAAGGTTTCCAACCGAATAGGGCGAAGGCCTCGCGGCCTTGGACGATATGGGTCAGTTCTTCATCTGACTTACCAGGATAGTTTACGACGCCCAACGCCGGATCAGCCCATAGCAGGGCGCGGAGCTTCTCTTGGTCGACTGCATGCA
>JAPOJR010000291.1 GCA_029978325.1 Alphaproteobacteria bacterium
ATTTGACATAAATAGTAATTTTCAATTATTATTTTTAGATCTTATTAATAAACAAAAAATTTTAATAGCAAATTATTTTATGTCTGGAGTAGTAAAATATGAAATTATGATTGTTTTAAATGAAGAATTTACTGATAATGAATTAAAAGTATGGTCTTTTAATTTTGCAAAAGGATTACAATCACTAAATGCTTCTGAAATATCTGTAATTTCACGTGGTAAAAGAGATTTTGCTTATTTAATTAAAAGTTGTAAAAAAGGTAATTTTATTCAAATAAATTTTTTAAGTTTACCAAAATATATTGCAAATTTTTGTAATTTATTAAAATTCGATCCTAATGTTGTTCGATATTTAGTTTTACATAAATAAAATATAAAATAATTAAAAAACTTAATTTTTTCTTTATTTAAAATTAGAAAATTTACTATTATATAATTGACGCTAAAAATGAAAAATGATAAATTATCTATAATATCCTCAGTAGCTCAGTGGTAGAGCAATCGGCTGTTAACCGATTGGCCGTAGGTTCAAATCCTACCTGGGGAGTTTAGATTAAAACATAAAATCATGAATAATTTAGATCAGTTAAAAATTGGAAATAAAACTTTTAACTCACTTTTTTTTAAACTAGTAATTGTTTCATCAATTGTTTTATATTTACCAGTACCTAACATTAAGCGCGAATTAAAAAATTTATTTCCAATCTGTAATTTATCAAAATTATTTACCATATTTTAACTTATTAATTTTTCTCCCCAGGTAGGATTTGAACCTACGACCAATCGGTTAACAGCCGATTGCTCTACCACTGAGCTACTGAGGATATGGTAACTAAATATATATTACCATATCTTTTTGTTTAGCTCAAGCGTAAATGAAAAATTTATAATAATTATAATTATAAATTTTTTGATACGGCTTTTTTATTTAAAACTAAAAATCTTAAAACATTTGAATCTAATTTTAAACTATTGGAAAAATCTTCAATATTTTTAGGAAGACTTGAAAAATTAATTTGAATGAAATTTCCTCTTTTTTGATTTTTAATCAT
>JAPOJR010000292.1 GCA_029978325.1 Alphaproteobacteria bacterium
GGTGCTTATGATTTGAGTAATTTAAATAAAATCTTAAATACCTCAAAATACGTAAATAATCCTCTTGAATTCTTTTTTCCACATTGCCAATAAAATTAATATAACCATCCTCCAAATCTTTTTTACCGTTAAATGGATCAAATAAATTACCATCACCATCTGCATAAATTGAATTGATAGTAAAATCCCTTCTAGAGGCATCTTCCTTCCAATCTAAAGAGAATTCTACTTCAGCATGCCTTCCATCAGTTGAGACGTCTTTCCTTAAAGAAGTAATTTCATATTTATATTCATCAATTATTGCTGTTATAGTTCCGTGTTCAATTCCTGTTTCGTAATAACTTATTTGTTTGTTTTTAAGAGCCTCACAAACTTCCAGGGGAGTTAAATTTGTTGCTAGGTCAATATCATCAACATTTTCTTTTTTTATCACTTTTCTTACACACCCACCCACATATCTGATTTCACTTTTCTCTGAAAAATTATTAATTGCTTCAAAAATTTTATTTGCTGGTGTTGTTAAAGTAATTTGTTTTAAATTTTGACTGATATAATCAAGATTTTTTGATCTGGAAAAAAATTTATCTAAAAAATTTTTCATAATTGGCTGGGGCGCTAGGATTCGAACCTAGGATGCAGGTACCAAAAACCCGTGCCTTACCGCTTGGCTACGCCCCAATATTAAGTTCGTATAACACAAAAAAATAAAATTTATATAGTTTTTGAAGCTATACACCAGTAATTTTTATATTTTTTATTTATATACTTTTTTGCTAATTCGCTGTCCTTTTTGGTCAAATAGTATCCAACAATCACTGAACCAGATCCTGTCATTCTGACAAATTTTGATTTTGTGTAATTTTCTAAGTGAGACTTAATTTGTTTCAATTTTGAATATTTTCTTAATGCTATTGGCTCTAAATCATTTTTGAAATTACTCAATTTATCTAAATCAAATACACCAGCTTTTGATTTATTAAAGATGGCTTTGGAGTATTTTTTAACGTTGGAGTAAA
>JAPOJR010000293.1 GCA_029978325.1 Alphaproteobacteria bacterium
AAAAAACTTTTCTATTTTCGTAAGTAATAATAACTCTACGAGAATGAGCACCTTTACTATCTATTACAGATTGATGATGGACAGTTCCACCAATAAGTTTAGCAATACCTTTTAATTGTATGTCTGCTAAAACATCTTTGAGTCTTTGATCCATGATAGTTTTTGAATTGTGTAATGCAGGTGAACCAACCTGCAGTTTAGGATTACTCCATGGTTTATAGTACACTACACTTATCCGAATGCTTGCTATGGGGCACTCAACCCAACATTCTGACAGTTTGCAACGGAGTAGGACAGGGGTCCACCCTGAACATCCAAAGGGGGCTGATTCCCAACTACAGGGTTTCGGTATATCCGAACCGCTGGGCACCTTTGGTTGGAACGTCTCAAGTTCCTAAGAGCGGGATATCGGATTTGAACCGACGACATTCAGCTTGGAAGGCTGACGTTCTACCACTGAACTAATCCCGCATGAGACAAATATAACCTATGTAGATTATCTTGTCAAGCCTCTGACAGGACTTGAACCTGCGACCTGAGCTTTACAAAAACCCTGCTCTACCAGCTGAGCTACGGAGGCATTAAACAAACAAAAATTCCCTCCATTCATCATCTTTAGTATTATTGAGAATAAGCATTACCTTGCTAGTAGGTTTTTTAGGTATAGATCTTAATGTCATTCCTGATTTATCAAGATCAAGATTACCCTTTTTAACATTACAAGATTCGCAAGATGCTACCATATTTTCCCATGTATTTTGTCCACCTTTTGATCGGGGAATGACATGATCAACTGTTAGATGACTTTTGGATCCGCAATATTGACACTCATCATTATCTCTTTTAATGATGTTTGCTTTTGTTGGATGAATTAGTTG
>JAPOJR010000294.1 GCA_029978325.1 Alphaproteobacteria bacterium
ATTTCACGTAATACATGACGTGAAAGACCAAAATCACGATAAAACCCTTTTGGTCGACCCGTCTTTGCACAACGGTTATGTAAGCGTACCGGCGAACTATTACGCGGTAAGCCCTGGAATTGGCGGTGAATAAGTACAACTTCACGAATAGATGTTGCATCGCGAAGTTCTTGTTTAAATTGCGAGCGTTTTGCTGCATATTTTTGCACAAGTTTTTGACGTTTTGTCTCACGTGCAATCATTGATTTTTTTGCCATGTATAAAAAAATTAGATGGTTAATATTGGTTTGGCCTCAATGTACCATATTTCTTCACGTTCGTCATGTCTTTTTCATGGATTTTTTTAACTCCCCAGACAGGATTTGAACCTGTGACCAATCGGTTAACAGCCGATTGCTCTACCACTGAGCTACTGAGGATTGGGATTAAGAAGTTGAAACTTGCTTATTTAGTCTAGAGTGTACCAGATAGATGCATTGGAGTCTACTTTCACTTC
Organism: Alphaproteobacteria bacterium; assembly: GCA_029978325.1. GTDB lineage: Bacteria > Pseudomonadota > Alphaproteobacteria > Bin95 > Bin95 > JACKII01. The sequence goes on from JAPOJR010000294.1 coordinate 497, forward strand.
ATTTTTTTCTTAGAAGCTTCTTGAATCTTGCTCATTTATTCTTTATACTTCAGTAGCGCCTCCTTAGCTCAGCGGCTAGAGCATCGTATTTGTAATGCGAGGGTCGTCGGTTCAATTCCGACAGGAGGCTTTAAATAAAAACTGTATAAATCGATAGAGGAGACTGCGCGGTATTTAAGTGCGTCCGCTCGGAGAGGATTCGAACCTCTACCCGACATCTTAGAAGGATGCTGTCCTATCCATTAGACTACCGAGCGTTCTAATAATAAGTAAAAAATACAGGATTATTTCCTACCAG
>JAPOJR010000295.1 GCA_029978325.1 Alphaproteobacteria bacterium
GGCGGACTGAGGTCCTTCCAATCCGGGTTGACGCTCTCGATTAACGCCTCCTTCCACGCCCTGCGCCAGCGCTTAAGGCGATGCTCACGGACCTGAGCATCTGCGATATCCTCATGCTCCTCAGCATAGACGAGACGGTGGATGCTGTATCTCTGTGTGTGGGAAGAGTGGCGCCCGCAACGATGTTGGTACAATCTTTGAGACAGGTCTCGCGTCATGCCAATGTAAATCGCACCGCCCTTCTTGTGCGCCAGAATATATATCCAATAGGACATGGCACGATTTTCCGAGATTATAGAATTCGAAATTCTCTGAATAATTCTTTAAAAATACTTAATACTTTCTTAATTCATACAGCTCACGATCCCCGGAACGTGCGGAGCCGCCATCCGGGGCCGGTGTCATCCTTCGAACACCGCCCCCGCCCGTGTTCGCGAGATAGAACGGTCCCGGCTCACCGCTCCGCGGCGGCCGGGAAACAGAGGATCCCCGGAGCGTGCGGAGCGCGCATCCGGGGCCGGCCTCATCCTTCGAACACCGCCCCCGTCTGTGTTCGCGAGATAGAGCGGTCCCGGCTCACCGCTCCGCGGCGGCCCGGAAACACTGCGGCTCACCGCTCCGCAGCACCCGCCACACATCACGCCGGCGCGAACACGTCCTCGTGCTTCTCTGCGAACTCGCCACTCACGCCCGCCGGAGTGATCGACCTGGTGAACGCCTCGTCGGTCTGCAGGATCGGCACGCATTTCTGAGCGAACAGGCGCAGGTTCTGCTCCGCCCGCTCGTGTGGCATG
>JAPOJR010000296.1 GCA_029978325.1 Alphaproteobacteria bacterium
CAGGATGTTCTGCAGCGGCGGCTTCAGGTGCCTGGGCGCACCGGGCTGTTCCCACGCTTCCGAGGCCTTGCTGCGGATCATGCGAACGGTCTTCCCCGTCATCCACTTGCGCTGCACGGCGTCTTCGGACTTCGCCTTGAAAAGCACCTCTTTTTCCATGGGCGTGAGCTCGCTCTCGCGCGTGCCCAGCCAGATCGTTCCGGTCCACACGCCCTGCGCGCCGAGCGCAAAGGCTGCCGCGATCTGCCTGCCGCGGCTGATGCCGCCGGCGGCGAGCACCGCGATGTCGGGGCCGGCGACATCGACCACCTGCGGCACGAGCACCATGGTGGCGATCTGCCCCGTGTGGCCGCCGGCTTCGGTGCCCTGCGCGACGATGATGTCCACGCCCACCGCGCGCTGCGCCTTCGCGTGCTCGGCCTTTCCGCACAGCGAGCCGACGAGGATGCCGCGGCCGTGCAGCTCGTCGACCAGTTCCTTCGGCGGCGCACCCAGGGCGCTGACCACCAGCTTGACCTGCGGGTGGCGCAGCGCCACGTCGATCAGCCTGCGCGCGCCCAGCGGCGTGGTGTTGCGCCCGCGCCCGATCAGCTCGCGGCGCGCTTCGGCCGCGTCGTCGGCGGACAGCGGGGGCACGCCTTCCGCATCCAGCAGCTTGTCGACGAACTGCCTCTGCTCGGCGGGGATGAGGTCGATCACCTCCTCGGTCGATGCTTCGGCCTCGCGGTCGTAGACGACGGGAATGAGCACGTCCACGCCGTAGGGCCGGCCGCCCACG
>JAPOJR010000297.1 GCA_029978325.1 Alphaproteobacteria bacterium
ACACTCCTGCACGCCCGCCGCGTCCGCGTGCCGCCGCATCGCCGCCACCACAAGCTCGATCCCGCCCGCGTCGCCGGCGCGCTTCTTGTTCGCATCGTTGTTGGACGACAGGTTGCAGAGCGCCCTGCACGCCCTCTCCTGCACGCCCGCCGCGTCCGCGTGCCGCCGCATCGCCGCCACCACGGCCTCGACCCCGCCCGCGTCGCCGATGCGCTTGTCGTTCGCATCGTTGTTGTACGACAGGCGCCTGAGCACGGCGCACGCCCACTCCTGCACGCCCGCTGCGTCCGCGTGCCGCCGCATCGCCGCCGCAATGGCCTCGATCCCGCCCGCGTCGCTGATGCGCTTGTCGTTCGCATTGTTGTTCTTTGATAGGTTTGCGAGCGCCGCGCAAGCCTGCTCCTGCACGCCCGCCGCATCCGCGTGCCGCCGCATCGCCGCCACCACGGCCTCGACCCCGCCCGCGTCGCCGGCGCGCTTCTTGTTCACATCGTTGTCGCACGACAGGTTCCAGAGCGCCCTGCACGCCTGCTCCTGCACGCCCGCCGCGTCCGCGTGCCGCCGCATCGCCGCCACCACCGCCTCGATCCCGCCCGCGTCGCCGGCGCGCTTGTCGTTCGCATCGTCGAGGGCCGACAGGTTATAGAGCGCCCCGCACGCCTGCTCCTGCACGCCCGCCACGTCCGCGTGCCGCCGCATCGCCGCAAGGACAAGCTCGATCCCGCCCGCGTCGCCGATGCGCTTCCTGTTCGCATCGTTGTTGCACGACAGGTTCCA
>JAPOJR010000298.1 GCA_029978325.1 Alphaproteobacteria bacterium
CCTCTGAAATTTCAGTAATTTCTAGAGGCAAAAGAGATTTAGCGTATGAGATTAGAAAAGAAAAACGTGGTAATTTTATTCAAATAAATTTCTTAAGTAATAGTTCAAGTTCAAAATTTATAGAAACTTTGTCTGCTTTGTTACCCTCGACAGGCAATGTTTTAAGATTTTCAATTTTTAGAAAAGATCCATAATGTAAAAAAAATTAATTTTTTTTACATTATGGATCTTGCATTAGGAATAAATATATGGTAACATCTGAGTAATCGATATTTCCTCAGTAGCTCAGTGGTAGAGCAATCGGCTGTTAACCGATTGGTCGTAGGTTCAAATCCTACCTGGGGAGTTTAAAATAAAACAAATTAAGTTAAATTATGAAAAATACGTTGGACCCATTAAAAATTGGCGAAAAATCCTTTTTGTCACGTTTAATGCTAGGTACAGGTAAATATAAAAATAGTGAAGATGCTATAAAAAGTATTGAAGCAAGTGAATGTGAAATTGTTACTGTTGCAATTCGACGATTACCTACAAATATAAATTCTGATAATATTAGTTTTTTAAAGTCTTTAAATTGGAAAAAACTTTGGTTATTACCAAATACAGCTGGTTCTCAAACAGCTGAAGAAGCAATTCGAATGGCATTTTTAGGACACGAATTAGCATGTCAAATTGGGCAAGAAGATAATTTTTTTGTTAAACTAGAAGTAATTTCTGATCCTAAATATTTATTACC
>JAPOJR010000299.1 GCA_029978325.1 Alphaproteobacteria bacterium
GCTGTAATCATTTTCATTGTTTCACTATCCCCAGAGCGTAAGGCTATTTTAACAAGTCTCCTAATTGCCTCAGAGTGAGAGGGTAAATCAGTTTGTTCCCTTCGCCATTTATCAACATCGTTTCTAAACTCAGTAGAGGCCACTAATTGTATTCTTTGATCTTGTTTTTTCATTTTCCCTTTTTTTATAATACATAATTATAAAGAATAATAAAACAGCTTTGTAAAATATGTATAAATCTTAACCAATGTTATTTACATCTTATTAACTTTGAAATAATGTCACATAAATTATTGCGGGTGTAGCTCAGTGGTAGAGCATCACGTTGCCAACGTGAGGGTCGAGAGTTCGAATCTCTTCGCCCGCTCCATTTTGAATAAAGTTCTTATTATTTTAATCTTTATATCTAACGATATTTAGATGTTTAGAGATATATCTCTAATTCCAACTTGTGAAATCAACAAACTGATCTATATCTCTAAATATCTTTCTATTTTCCTCTAATTTATCAGTTAGAGCTTTATATTCGTCTTTACTTAGTTTTGACTTGGCCAAGTGTTCTAAAATAATAGTCTGATACTTGACTTGTAATAAATGTTCTCTCCTCTTCTTTTCTTTGGAGGATATTAATTGTTTATTCACTTATTGTACCTGACCTCTATACATTTTTTTCTGATTTTGATCAGAATTTAATTTCTCAAATTTAAAACCATTATGGCTAGCACC
>JAPOJR010000029.1 GCA_029978325.1 Alphaproteobacteria bacterium
ATTATCTTCACCCGGTTCTACTCAGACCGGCCAACAGATCAACCGTACGCCGGACATTTTGGTCTCGGACTTAGCTTGTGTCGGCAAATTGTTACTGCCTTATCAGGCACAATCACAGCCGAGAATAGACGAGATGCATTCGACCACGTTGTTGGTGCACGGTTCACGGTCGTCTTGCCCGCTGCCCCAGCAACTTGAGCCTATGCATTAACACCCGATCTTGTTATACCGTTTCCGCATTGGCGCGTTATCGAGGTAGGTCAGTGGGATGACCACCTCATTGCATAGCGGCGCCCGGAGCGCGCAATGGCCGAAGCACAGATGATGGATGATACAAACGCCAACCGTCAGGTTGTCTTGCTCACTGGCCTCTCCGGCGCGGGCAAGACAACGGCATTGAAGGCATTTGAAGACATTGGCTTCGAAGCTGTCGATAACATTCCTTTCTCGCTGCTCGACGCCCTGCTGAATGACGCAGGCATCCCTCGGCTGGCTGTTGGCCTGGATGTCAGGACCCGCGATTTTTCGGTTGAACGGCTAATTAATGTAAAACGGCAACTGGAAAGCCGCAGAAGCGATGCAGTCAGATTGGTCTTTCTTGATTGCGATGACGACGCGGCGCTACGCCGATTTACAGAGACGCGCAGGCGCCATCCTCTGACAGATGCTGGCTCTCCCAGGGAAGGACTAGCGCAGGAACGGGCCATGTTGATGCCGCTGCGCATAGAGGCCAACGAAGTTCTCGACACATCGCTTATGACGCCACGAGAGTTGAAGCGATGGATTACAGCCGGTTTCGAAGCTTTGGGGCCCAGTGGCATGGCCGTTCAGGTTGTCTCTTTCTCGTTCCGGAATGGCCTGCCCCGGGAAGCCGACTTGGTGTTCGACGTCCGGTTCCTGTCAAACCCGCACTATATTCCGGAGCTTAGGCCCCTCACCGGCATGGACGCCGCTGTTGGCGATCATATTCGCAACGACCCGGGCACCGGATCCCTGCTGTCAATTCTGGAAGAACTTTTGGAGTTTGCATTGCCGCGGTACGAGCAGGAAGGCAAAAGCTATCTGACGCTTGCAGTCGGGTGCACGGGCGGCCGCCACAGATCGGTTTACGTTGCAGGCGAACTAGCGGCGATGTTGGGACGTCACGGCTGGTCTGTGTCGCTCAGTCATCGTGAACTCGGAATCGGCTAGGGCAAATCCCAATCCGGTGGGCGCGGGTGAATCTACTCGCCGCTGCACGCACCCGAACTACGGGCGCTAAGCAAAATCACTGCCAAATTTCCAGGGAAGATAAGGGTGGCGGGCTCAGGCGATGGTTGGGGGCAATGGATGCCTGAGCCCACCGCTGCATCGCCCGAAAATCAGGCGTCGCAGGCAAACTTGTATGATAAAGATAGAATGTGTTGTGGTTCTTGCCAAGGGGGCATAACCGAAAAATACTCCCGCCAACACATACACTTCGCCGCAGAGATTGTATGCATTTGTATGCAAACGCTTGACTACAACAAATCCTGGACTTCGGTATCGCTAAACCCGGCCGCCCGCAGCACCTCAACCGTATGCTCGCCCGGCGCCGGCGGCAGCCTGTCCAAGCTGGGACCGCCATGGGCGAACGAGAAGCCGGCCCCCATCAGTCGCAGACCATCCACAACTTGCATTCCGGACGGACGCCATGCGTGCTGCGGGTGGTCCACCACCTCCGGAATGCTCCAAATCTTGGAGCATGGGCAGCCGGCCTTGTTCAGCCGCTCATCCCATTCAGCCGCGGTGGCGGTGGCGAATACCCCATTCAACAACGCCCGTAGGTCCGCTGCGTTTTCCGCCCTCTTGTCCCAGTCTGCAAAGCGGGGATCGGTCAGCAGGTCAGGACGTTCGAGCACCCGCGCCAGGGTCTCGTATTGCCCATCGGTGTTGCAGGCCAGCAGGAAATGGGTATCGGCGGCGCGGAACAGATCGGCGGTCGGGCGGCGGCTGACGGCCATGTTGCCCGATTGCTGCGGCTTGTAGCCGAGGAAGGTCCAGTCCGCGATGGCGGGAGATAGGAATGTTAGGGCCGAATCCAGCATTGAAACATCGACCAATTGGCCCTTGCCGGTCGCCTGCCGCTGGAACAGGGCGGCGGCGACGGCGAACGCCGCAGTCATCCCGGCAGCCGCATCCGCGACGGCAAATCCGGCGCGGGTCGGGCCGTTTTCCGGATAGCCGGTCACTGACATGATCCCGCTCACCGCCTGAATCTTGCCGTCATAGGCCGGCGTTTTCGCATCCGGCCCCTCGCGGCCAAAGCCGGAAACCGCCGCGTAGATCAGGCGTGGGTTGATTTGGCTGAGCGCATCCCAACCGATCCCAAGCCGGTCCATCACGCCGGGGCGGAAGTTTTCCATGACCACGTCGACCTCGGCGGCCAGGCGTTTGACGGCGGCAATCGCCTTTGGGTCTTTCAGGTCCAGCGCGATGCCGCGCTTGTTGCCGTTCGCGGCCAGGTACATCGGCGAGGTCTGGTCGCCCTTCGGTCCGATCTTACCGTTGTTGCGGCGCAATTCCTCACCGCCTGGCTTCTCTACCTTAATCACGTCCGCACCCAACAAGGCCAGTTGATAACTGGCGAACGGGCCGGCGAAAACCTGGGTAAAATCAAGAATGCGGATACCTGCAAAGGGCTGGGTCATCGGCTGGTGCGCCTCTTACATTGAAAGCGGTGAAACTCGCGCTATGCTGCCCGCCACGCTTCACCAACACAAGCCAAGGAAAGGCGATAAAAGCATGAGTGGTCCGCTGACAGGCGTCAAAGTCGTAGAGTTCGCAGGCATCGGGCCCGGCCCGTTCGCCTGCATGATGTTGGCTGACATGGGCGCGGAGGTCATCCGCATCGACCGCGCCGTCAATGTCGGCAAAGAGGGGTCAGTCGAGCCGAAATACAACAACCTGCTGCGCGGCCGCAAAAACGTCGCCATCGACCTGAAGAACCCGGCCGGTGTCGAACTGGCGCTGAAGCTCTGCGACAAAGCCGATATTCTGATTGAAGGCTTCCGTCCCGGCGTGATGGAGCGACTCGGCCTGGGCCCAGACGTCGTCTTCGCGCGCAATCCGAAGATCGTCTTTGGCCGCATGACCGGATGGGGCCAGGACGGCCCAATTGCGCACACCGCCGGCCACGACATCAACTATATCTCGCTGTCGGGCGCGCTGCATTCCATCGGTCCGGTCGATGGCCCGCCAGTGCCGCCGCTTAACCTGGTCGGCGATTTCGGCGGTGGCGCGCTCTATATGGTGGTTGGCGCGCTGGCCGCCTATATCGAAGCGCAGAAATCCGGCAAGGGTCAGGTGGTCGATACCTCCATGGTCGAAGGCTCCGCCAGCCTGATGAGCAGCATGTACGGCATGCTGGCAGCGGGCCTGTGGGATGACCGCCGCGGCTATAACCGTCTGGACGGCGGCGCGCATTACTATGGCCCGTACGAGTGCAAAGACGGCAAGTATGTTTCCATCGGCTCGATCGAGCCGCAATTCTATGCCCTGCTGTTGAAGCTCACCGGCCTGGAAGGCACGGACATGCCGGATCAGCTCGACCGCTCGTCCTGGGGTGTGAATCGGGAGACCCTGAAGAAGGTGTTCCTGACCAAAACCCGCGACGAATGGCAGGCGATCATGGAAGACAGCGACGTCTGCTTCGGCGCTGTGCTGACCATGGGCGAAGCGATCCAGCATCCGCACAACGTCGCCCGCGGCACATTCGTTGAGGTCGATGGCTTCAAACAGCCCGGGCCGGCGCCGAAATTCTCACGCACGCCATCGAAAACGCCGATGGGCGTAGCCTATGCCGGTCAGCACTCGAAAGAGGGTTTGATCGACTGGGGCTTCAGCGCCGGCGAAGTAGCCGACCTCGAAGCCGCCGGCGCAATCAAACAGCGCTAACGCCGCCTGCCCCGCCCCCGACCGCCTCAGGCGGCTCGGGGGATGCAGCGGGTCGGCTTAATGCGGAATTTTACCATCCCGCAGCGCTTGCATCCGCTGCGTAACCGGGTCGTCTGGCTTGGTCTGCACGACAATCTGAGTTTGCGTGACTTCCGCACATTTCTTGCCGTTCGCATCCGTAATGACGGTGCGCCAGACCTGGGTGGTGCGGCCGACATGCACGGGCGTGCAATCGCCCGTCAGCTTGCCGATCGATGCGCCGCGCAGGAAGTTGGTCTTCGATTCCAACGTGCTGGTCCGGCAATTGTCCGGCAAATTCATGATCGCGCCGCGCGCCCCCAGCGTATCGGCGAATGCCATATAGATGCCGCCATGCACCGCGCCGTTGCCGTTCGAATGCTCCGGCCCGGCATCCATTTCCGCCAGAACGCGGGTTTTCGAGACTTCGATAAAGCGAATTCCCAGCGCTTTGATAAAGTTTTCCGCGCTCATGCCTCGGTCTCTTTCCCATCTTTTGTATGCGTTACCCGCTCAGCCACCGCCTCGACGACCGCAGAAGCCGCGGATAATTTGTCGCCCGACGCCATCGCCACCGAGCGGCCTGCCGAGCCGCGATTGCCCAATACCACAGGCGCATGCTGTTCCAGATGATGCGGCACCCGCCAATCGAGCGTGCCGAACAACTGGCTGGCCTGGCACACGGCCGACCATTCAGCCTGAACAGCGCCGGTCTCGGTGCAGACCCAGGCCTCGTCGGGCGGCGCATCGGCGGCGCGCGCCAGCCAATCGCGGGCGGCTTCGCGGTTATTGTGGCCGTCCGCCTCAATCTCCGCCATCAGGTAACAGACCCGCACCGACGGCGAGCGGCGGGTTAGCGGCGCGAGCGCATTCTGGGCGTCCGCCCACCGCTCTGCTGCCATAGCGAAGCGCGCCACCAGGATATGGCTGTCAGCCGCCGATGGGTTCATCGCGACAAAGTCGCGGGCCAGATTGAGTTGCTTGTCTGCCGTGACCGTATTGACCACGCCCTTATACGCATTTGCCAGCATCGGGTGCGGGTGGGCCTGCCAGGCGTCCTTCAGCACTTTTTCCGCTCGGCCACGGCGATTGTTGGCCACCTGCATCAACGCCAACTGAGCCGCCGCCGGAATCAGGTTCGGGTCGGCTTTGTAGGCGATCTGCGCGGCGCTCAAACCGGCGACGGCATCGCCGTTGGCCGCGGCGGCCCGGCTGCGCTCGACATGGATCAGAGCGCGCGCCTGATTTGCCTGTTCCTGGGTCCGCAATTTTCGCTTGGCCAACGTTTCCAGCGAACGGGCCGCCGCGTCCCATTGGCCCAGCCGGGCCTGCAGCGTCAACTGCGCCTCCAGCACCCATGCAGCGTTCGGCTGCTCGGCGTGCGCCTGCTCGACGAAATGCAGCGCTTCGCGGGTCCGTCCTTCTTTCATGGCCTGCATCCAGAGGCCGCGCAACCCAAGGAAGGCGGTTTCCGGCGATTCGGTCAGCTTGGTAAAATAGGAATGGGCGGCCTGCTGGTCGCCATCCAACTGCGCTGTTTGCGCCGCCAGCAAAGTCGCAAGCGGCTGATCCGGCACCAGTTGTGAAGCCCGCTTCGACTGCTTGCGCGCTTCCTCGCGGTCGCCGGCGGCGATCGCCACCATACCGAGCGAGATTGCCTGCTGGCCCCGCTCGCGCCGCGACCGGTTTTGCCGGTCCGCCAACTTCCACGGCGCCCGCAGCACCCAGCCCAACAGCCAGATAGCCACCACCAGCACCACCACCATCAGCGCCACCATGGCGACGCCCCAGGCGACGGACTCGTTGATTTCCAGCCCCTGCCACGAAATGGCGATGGTGCCGTTGTTATCCATCAGCCAGTTGGCGGCAAAAATGACCGCGCCAAAGGCGATGAAGATGAAGATCGCGCGAATCATTGCGAAGCCTCGCTAATTCCGGCTAGCACAGATTGGTCCCAAGCCGCGATAGCGGCAGTTGCGTCTCGGCGCGCCGACAACGCCTTACGCCATTCCACTACAGGTGGCACCTGCTCGGCAATTGGCGCAACCGCCGCGTCAGCCGCCGCAAGGTCGCCTGCTGCCAGTGCCTGCTGCGCGGCGCGCAACCCGTCAGCGATAGGATCGACACCCAGGACGGGCTTTTTATCGATCCGCACGCCTTTCAACAACGAATTGAACGCGCCGTCCACCCATTCGCTGCCGGTATCGATGGTGCTGGATTGGCGATGGTTTCTCTGGATCGCCGCCAATGATTGGCTGAGCGCCGCGGCTGTCGGGATACCTTTGGCCGCATAGGTCGGCCAGCCGCTGTCAGTCGTCAGCGTCGCCGCCTCGGTTACGCTGGCTTGCACCCGCTTCAGAGGCCCGGTAAACGCGCCACCGGCATCGATCAGGCGGCGCAGTTCCGCCAGCGCCACCAATTGCTCGGCGACCCGCGCCGGCTGGGCGCGTTTTACCCAACTCTCAATTTTGCCTACCCGTTGTCCAAGACCCTCGACCTGCCCATCGAGCGCCGTCAGACGATCCTTGATCGCAGCCACGTCCTGAGCCTGGACGCCTGTCAACGCCGCCAATTTCTGGCCGGTCTCAGCCAATTGTTGGCGCACAGCGCCCACATCGTTGCCTATGGAGGCGATGCCTTGGTCGGCGCTGTCCAACCGCTTCGACAATGCAGCGGTCGAGCTAGCCTGCAGTTCATCCAGGGCTTTCTGCTTGTCTGCCTGGCTGCTGAGCCTGGCATCTACAGTCGTTACCCGCACCGCCACCTGCTCGCCAATTGCGGCGACGCCAGCGGCATTCTCGGATGTCCGCTTCGCCAGGTCTGCCGTTGCGACCGCCAATTGCTCAACCTTTGCTGGGTCGGCGAACGTCGGGATCTTGGCCAATTCCTCCACCCGTTGCGTAAGGGTGTTGAGCTGCTGGCTTTGCCCTGCCCGTTCGGCGGCACCGGGGTCGCGGTCGCGCACCTGCTGCCATAGCCATAGCAAGCCAACGCCAAAGACGACGATGACCGCGATCAGAACTGGCCAGCCGGGCGCGCTTCGCAAAGCGGGCAGCATTGGGTCAGCGCCATTTTCGGTGGACTCGGGTGCGGGACTGGTCATTGCCTCTTCTCGAGCTTGGTTCGGAACATCGGCCTCAGCCGAAACAGCGGCAGCCACTGCAGCGTGCCGTGGTGGAGAGACTCGCCTGCCGATCAGGCGTTCTGTCAAGCGGTCCGCCTGCGGCAACGGCGCACCCCATGCCCGCCGATACCCATGTGCCTGCATCGCGGCCGCGATTCGGCGGCTCATGCAGACGGCGCCGATACGCCGCGCCCGGGACAGGACGCCAGCATTCCGGCAAACGGCGACAAACGTTTCGGCGGCGCGTTTCGAATATAGGGCGACATCCGAAATTTGGCCACGCCTGATGGCAAGTTGCACCGGACGCGACAGGCGTCGCACCGGTTCTGCCGCGTAGACAGGCACGACCTGCACATCGAACCCGGGCAGCATCCGCACCAGGTCGCGCGCACGGTCCCGACCGGCGACGTAGACCAGCGTACCGGCGTCAGGAGCAGATGTCGCCCGCACCCCCTCCGCCAGAGCCTGGGCGTTCGGAAATATCGCCACGGATTCAGCGCCGATTCGCCTTGCCCTCCGGGCCGAGGCCTGGCCGACCGCGAACACCGGGACGGATGGCGGCAGCGTCTCTGCCGTGTCGAACGCATGGGGGCTCGTCGCGATCAGCGCCTGCACGCCGGCCCAATTGATCGGCTCGTACGGCAAGGCGCTGACCTGCAATAGCGGCTGCATCAGGACGCCGCGTCCACGGGCGACACACATGCGGCGCAATGCTTCCGCGTCGCTTTCCGGTCGGGTCAGCAAAATCAACCGTGGAGAGGATTTGCGGCGAGTCCGGGCCAGACGCCGCGACTGCAGCGGTCTTACCGGGTCGAATCGCCGGGCGCGAATTTGAGAACGTCGGGATCGCATTGGCGGCTTAAGCTTGCCCCTAGTTCACGTCCAAGTTTGGCTCCGTCAGCCCAGGTGCCAGCGCCTTCAACCTGCCACATCTCCGACCCATCCGGCCGCAAAACGCGTGCCCGGATTTTCAGGCAACCACGAATATCGGCACGGGCGAGGGCTGCGATAGGGGTATGGCACGAACCGCCGAGCTCGGCCAGCAAAGCACGCTCTGCGCGAAGCTCTGCCGCAGCGGCAGGATCGTTCATCATGCACAACACTGCCAACGACACCATATCGTCGGCCCGGCACTGCACGGCGATCGCTCCTTGGCCAGCCGCCGGCAGCATGTCGTCAGTATTGAGGAGCAGGTCAATATGTTCGGCCTTGCCAAGGCGGTTTAACCCGGCTGCGGCTAAAAACGTCGCTTGGACGTCGCCTGCCGCCAACTTGGCGAGCCTCGTCTCAACATTGCCGCGCATCAGTTCGACCTGGACATCCGGACGGATCCGCAGCAATTGCGATTGCCTGCGCAGAGATGCGGTCCCAACCACTGCGCCTTCGGGCAAATCGGCCAGCGACCGGCAACCCGGCGCGATCAGGGCGTCGCGCACATCCTCCCGCTGCAATGTGCATGCCAGCACGGTGCCCGGCGCTAGCGTCGTCTCGAGGTCCTTGGCGCTGTGAACCGCCATGTCGATCTCGCCTTCGACTAGCGCTCGCTCGATCTCCTTGGTAAAAAGCGCCTTGCCGCCGATGTCTGCCAGGCGCCGGTCTTGAATAACGTCGCCAGACGTGCGGATAACCTCAAGTTGCGGCGTATCGGCACCCGTCAACCGCGGGTCGGTTTGCGACAGCAACGCGGCGACTGTGCGCGCCTGCATCAGCGCCAGCGGACTGCCTCTTGTGCCGAGGCGAAACGGCGGTCGATCGTTTATCATTTCCGTATGTCTATACAAGCGGGACGGTTTCGCAAGCGCTAGGTACGATTGCGAAACCTTTTTTGGAAGGACTTTAAAGTGAATTTTTTGGCGCTTGGATTGGAAACCAGTTGCGACGAGACGGCCGTGGCCTGCGTAGACAGCAACCGACGGATTCTGGCGCAGTCCATTCATAGCCAATTGGACGAACATGCCGTCTATGGCGGCGTCGTACCGGAGATTGCCGCCAGAGCCCACCTCTCGCGTTTGCGGCCGTTGATCGAGCAAACGCTGGCGGATGCAGCGGTCGGCAAGGATTCTATCGATATGATCGCCGCGACCACGGGACCGGGCCTGATCGGCGGCGTCATCGTCGGGGCCACGATGGCAAAAGCCCTGGCCCTGGCCTGGAACAAGCCGTTCATAGCGGTGAACCATCTGGAGGCGCACGCGCTGACGGCCCGGCTGTCTGATGGGGCGGCGTTTCCGTACTTGCTATTGCTGGTATCCGGCGGCCACTGCCAATTGCTGGCTGTTGCCGGGATTGGCGACTATCGGGTGTATGGCTCTACCATGGACGATGCATTGGGTGAGGCGTTCGATAAGACCGCTAGGGTCATGGGATTGGGCTATCCCGGCGGTCCGGCCATTGAGCGGCTTGCCCGCCGCGGCGATTCCACCCGCTTTGCATTGCCACGGCCATTGTCCGGCCGTGGCGGTTGCGACTTTTCGTTCGCAGGCCTTAAGACCGCCGTGCGTCAGGCAGTGGAGCGGCTGCCGGCGGGCGCCGCCGACGACCAGGCAGCAGCCGATCTTTGCGCCAGTTTCCAGGCCGCTTGCGCAGACATCCTGGCAGAACGTTGCCGGAACGCAATCCAGCGGTTTGCAGCAGAATTCGGCAGGTGCGAACGCCTGATCATCGCGGGTGGCGTCGCGGCGAATTTGGCCTTGCGCGAACGCCTGCGCGACGAGGCGGCGCAATATGGCGCCACCCTGATTGCGCCGCCGCCGGCCCTTTGCACCGACAATGCCGCCATGGTGGCCTGGGCCGGACTGGAACGGTTTCAGGCCGGCCAGCGCGACCGTATCGACGTGTCCCCAAGGCCCCGATGGCCGCTGGACGGCGATGACATGCGCCTGCCTCGGGAGGCGGGCGGATTGCGGGTCTAGCCCACCAGGGCCATTAGGAGCGACCGCACTAGCAGCTATCCCGCCTCGCCCGCGCGTCGAATCAAGGCGCTTGCCATGGCCGCATCGGCCATTTTGAGGAGATGCGCGTGACGGCCCCGTCCTCCAGACTCAATAGGACAGTCTCGTCGAAACCGGCCCACCAATCGCAGCCGGTCACCTTGAAGCGGCTGATGCCATAGTCAGCCTGTGCACAGTCGGCTGATGCCGCAGGATCCTCAACCAAGGCGACCCGCCCATCCGCAGTCACCCAGATGCAGGCCTGGCCGTCGCATCCGAAGCGGACACCGCCTGAACTCGTCACCACACCGGCTGGCCATAGCAGGGCATCAGCGCCAGTCTCGTTCAGCCATTGGTCCCTGACAAAGCCGCCCCTGCCCCGCATCCAATACCGGCCATCCCGGTCACTCACGGCCAATAAGTCCCGCGCTACGATCATGTCGGGTTGCCGAACCGTGAGCGGCGCCAACAAGCCGACCAGGATCACAGGCATCCCGCACCAACGCCACCGCTGCTGCCAGATCGCCCACCAGAGGCCGCCGGCGACGGCGCAGCCGACGCCCCAGAACGGCACAACGCCGATCCGCCCCACCGCTCCCTCTGCATTACCCAACCGGTAGGCGACCTCCAGAATTACCTCCACCCCAGCGCCGGCGACAGGCCAGGCAACCGCATCGAGGCCGATCGGAGCCAAGACCAGTCCCAGCACCAGCGCCGGCATCACCCAAAAAGCGAAAATCGGTACGGCCACAAGATTGGCGAAAAGACCGAGCAACGCTATCCGGTGAAAATGAAAAGCGGCAAAGGGCATAGTCGCAAAAGTCGCAACGACTGTGGTCGCCGCCACTCCAACGATATAGCGGACCGCCCATGGCCAACGTCTGTCGGAGCTACCGCCGGACATCCGATACCGCCGCCATGTCTCGAACACAGCCACAAGCCCAATAACCGCCGCAAACGACAGTTGGAAACTAGGCGACAGAATCGATTCGGGTGCAAATGCCAGCACGATCGCCGCGGCCCATGCAACCGGGCGCATCGACAACTCCACTCTGTCTAGCAGCAAAGCCATCAGCACCAGCCCCAGCATGATCATCGCCCGCTGGGTCGGCACACTGCCGCCTGAGAACAGCAGGTAGCCCATACCGGCCAGCAACCCGGCTGCGGCCGCCCATTTATGGATCGGAAAGCGCAACGCGACGTAAGGGATCAACGCCAGAACTGCGCGGATACTGACCCGGACCAGACCAACGACCAGACCGACATGCAGTCCCGAAATCGCCAGCAGGTGCCCCAGACCGGCGTTGCGCATTGCCTCCGCATCCTCTTGCGCGATATCGCCTCTCCACCCCGTGGTGACGCCTACCAAGACGCCGCCGGCGCGCTCTGGCACCTGGACCAGCAGTCGATGGCGCAGCCAACGGCGGGCCTCGGCCAACGGGCCGGCCTCCCAACATTGGCCTGCAACCGTCGTTGTCCGGCCTAGCCAGCCTTCCGCGCCAACCCGCTCGAAGTAGGCGATGCGGCGGGGATCGTAACTGTTCGGATAAATCGCGCCGGCGACCGGGAACAGGCGCGCGTTCACTGCTAACTGCGTTCCAGGCCCTAGGTCCACCGGCGGGTTACGCCAGCGAAAGCGGGCGCGCAGGCCGTCAGGCAACGGCGCGCCGGGCCCCCATTCGCCAACGATAATCTCTGTAAAGGAGGTCCGCGGCGTCACCTGCTCGACACAGGCCAACGCCGAGAAATTCGCCGTGGGCGCCTGCAGGCGCGGCGCTTCGACCAGCGCCACGCGCAGCTGCCCGGCGGCAAATCCGGCCGCGACCAGCAACAATACCAACGCGCCTTGCCGGATAACGCTAGGGTGGGCCAGCAGCGCCAGCAGCAATGCCGGACCGGCCAGGAGGGCAGCGGCCACGAGCGGCGGTTCCGTCGGCAACACAAAGTAGCCAGCGGCTCCAGCGCCAAATGCAACCGCAAGCCAAAGAGGCCGGCGGCGCGCCTCCCCCCGCCAGGTATCGGCGAGCCATGCGACAGCGGCCTGGCCGCGCGACCCCGTCACTTTCTGCCGCTGCTATTGACGCTGATCCGGCCCATGCCGATAACCCACCTCAATGGTCCTTTCCTGCGATATACAACCAAAGGTGAGGATTAAACAACTTTAAGATGAACGAGCTTGAACCCCATGTCTGTTGTCACCCGCTTCGCTCCCTCGCCGACGGGCTTTCTGCATATTGGCGGCGCCCGCACGGCGCTGTTCAACTGGCTGTTCACCCGCCACCATGGCGGCAAATTCCTGCTGCGCATTGAGGATACCGACCGCAAACGCTCGACCCAGGAAGCTGTGGATGCGATTCTGGACGGCCTGCGCTGGCTGGAATTGGACTGGGATGGCGACGCCGTCTATCAATTCGCCCGCCAGGAACGCCATGCGGAAGTGGCGCACGCCATGCTGGCCGCCGGTCATGCCTATCGTTGCTATTGCTCGCCAGAGGAACTGGAGCAGATGCGCGAGCAGGCCAAAGCCGAGAAACGGCCGATCCGATACGATGGCACCTGGCGCGACCGCGATCCGTCTGAGGCTCCCGCCGGTGTCGACCCGGTCATTCGGCTAAAGGCGCCGCAGACTGGCGAAACGGTGATCGACGATCTGGTGCAGGGCCGCGTCACGGTACAGAACGCTGAACTGGACGACATGGTGCTGCTGCGCGCCGATGGCACGCCAACCTATATGCTGAGCGTCGTCGTCGATGACCATGACATGGGCTGCACGCACGTCATCCGCGGCGACGATCACCTGAACAATGCCTTCCGCCAGGCGCAGGTTTTCAAGGCGATGGGCTGGGATCTGCCGGTATTCGCGCATATCCCTCTAATCCATGGCTCAGACGGCGCCAAGCTGTCGAAGCGGCACGGTGCCTTGGGCGTCGACGCCTACCGCGATATGGGTTTCCTGCCGGCTGCGGTGCGGAATTATCTGCTGCGGCTCGGCTGGGGGCATGGCGATGACGAGATCATCTCCACGGCTCAGGCGATCGAATGGTTCGATATGGATGGCGTTGGCCGCTCGGCTTCGCGGTTCGACATGGCAAAGCTCACAAATCTTAACGGCCACTACCTGCGCAACGCGGACGATAGAGAATTGGTGCAGCTTACTATCGCGCGATTGTCGGCAAACCATGGCGTGAACGTCGGCGCGGTCGGGCAGGCGCGCCTGCTTGCCGGCATGGCCGGATTGAAAGAGCGGGCCAAGGACTTGAACGAATTGGCCGAGAACAGTGTTTTCTATGTCCGCGATGGCGTACAACCGTTGAACGACAAGGCGGCCAAGCTGCTGGATGCGGATGCGCTGGCCACCCTGGCCGAGTTGGCTGAGACGTTCGCGACATTGGAGCCCTGGGATGAAGAGGCCCTGGACGCCGCTGTCCGCGCCAAGGCGGAGGCCTCCGGCCAGAAACTGGGCAAGGTCGCCCAGCCGCTCCGGGCTGCGCTGACCGGCTCGAATGCCTCACCCAGTTTGTTCGAGGTGATGCGGATATTGGGACGGGACGAGACAATGGCGCGGCTACGCGGTCAGTCTTAATGTTTTCACGCTTGTCAACCGCTTGCAAAGGGGTTCGGGAACGCTGTAACCTGCTTGGATAAATGCGTTGCCCGGGCCCCGCTGGGCGGATTGAATTGCCAAGCCCGACACCCCGGTTTATGCTGCACCGCAATGGAATTTAACCGACCGCCTGCAATCCTGGCGAGCCGGATCCCGTAGAAGATGAGGTATAAAATGTCCACATCCGGAACCAATCACACGGTAACCATCAAGGACAGCGCGACCGGTAAAGAGACGGTGCTGCCGGTCATGCATGGCACCGCTGGCGCGCCAGTGATCGACATCCGGTCGCTCTATAAGGACATGGGCCTATTCACATACGACCCAGGTTATACCGCGACGGGGTCCTGCCAGTCGAAAGTGACCTATATCGACGGCGACAACGGCATTCTGCAATACCGCGGCTATCCGATCGAGCAGTTGGCCGAACATTCCAACTATATGGAAGTCTGCTACCTGCTGATGAACGGCGAACTGCCGAACGCAGCGCAGTATAAAACGTTCGAGCACACCATCACCAACCATACGATGGTGCACGACCAGTTGGTGAACTTCTTCCGTGGCTTCCGCCGTGACGCGCACCCGATGGCGATTCTCTGCGGCGTCGTCGGGGCTCTGTCCGCATTCTACCACGACTCGACGGACATCGACGATCCGCACCACCGCATGGTCGCGAGCCATCGTCTGATCGCAAAGATGCCGACCATCGCCGCGATGGCACACAAGTACTCGATCGGCCAGCCGTTCATGTACCCCAAGAACAACCTCGGTTATGCCGCCAACTTCCTGCACATGTGCCATGCCGTGCCGGCAGAGGAATACAAGGTCAACCCGGTGGTCGCCAAGGCGTTGGACCTGATCTTTATCCTGCACGCCGACCACGAGCAGAACGCGGGCACCTCGACCGTGCGCCTGGCAGGCTCGACCGGCGCGAATCCCTTCGCCTGCATCGCCGCTGGCTGCGCGGCGCTGTGGGGCCCGTCGCATGGCGGCGCCAACGAAGAAGTGCTGAAGATGCTGACCGAGATCGGCACCAAGGACCGCGTGCCGGACATGGTCAAGCGTGCCAAGGATCCGGACGACCCGTTCCGCCTGTTCGGCTTCGGCCACCGCGTCTATAAGAACTTCGATCCGCGCGCCAAGGTCATCCAGAAAGCCGCGCATGACATGCTCGAAGAACTGGGCCTGCACGATCCGCTGATGGAAGTCGCGCTGGAGTTGGAGCGCGTGGCGCTGGAGGACGAATACTTCATCAAGCGCCGCCTATATCCGAACGTCGACTTCTATTCCGGCTTCATGCTGAAGGCTATGGGCTTCCCCGTCCCGATGTTCACCGCACTGTTCGCCATCGGCCGCACGGTCGGCTGGATCAGCCAGTGGAACGAGCTGATTGAGGACCCGAGCCAGAAGATCAACCGTCCGCGCCAGTTGTACAACGGCGTCATTGACCGGAACTATGTGCCGATGAGCCAGCGTTAAACGCTGCCGGATGCGACCTCGGGCTTGATCCCGGGGCGCTGAACGGTTCAGATAGAGGCCCTGGAGCAGACCGCTCCGGGGCCTTTTCTTGTCTTGCCGGAGCCTGCCTGCCATGTCCGAAGCTATGATCGTCGCCGCCCAACCGGAAGCCGCCGAGGCCGGCGCACGCGTTCTGAAGGCTGGCGGCAACGCCGTCGATGCGGCCATGGCGGCGGCATTGGTGCAGGGCGTGGTCGATCCGCAAATGTGCGGCATCGGCGGATTCGGCAACTGTCAGATATTCATGCCCGGCAAAGGCGTCCACACCTGCCTGGATTTCCATGGCAAGACGCCTTTGGCCGCCACGCCGGACATGTGGCACAACCTGCTGATCGAGGAAACCCGCGACGGTTTCGGCTTTGTCCTGAAGAACAACGTCAACGACCTGGGCTATGGCTCGATCACCACGCCGGGGTCGCTGATGGCGTATTTCGAAGCCGTGCGCGACTTCGGCACCTGGGATTGGTCCGATGTGGTTGCGCCCGCCATTGCGCAGGCGGACAAAGGTTTTGCCGTGCGCCCCCATGTCTATTTTTGGTGGACCCATGGGGCTGCGTTGGGGCGGGTGCAGGTCGAGGAACGGCTGGCGTTTTCCGCCACCGGCCGGCAGGCCTATTTCACCGACGACGGCAAGGGCGGTCGCCGCTTGCGCCGCATCGGCGAACAGGTGCTGAATCCGGATCTGGCGCAAACCCTGCGCATTCTACAACGCGACGGCATTGAGCCGTTCTACCATGGCGAAATTGCGGACAGGATCGACGCCGACATGCGCGCGAACGGCGGCCTGATGCGCAAGGCCGACCTGGAAGCTTACAAAGTCGGCCGGTCCGACCCGATAGAAACCCTCTATCGCGGCCTGCGTGTCGCGTCCTGCCAACCGCCGGGCGGCGGCGTCATGCTGTTGGAGATGCTCAACATCCTGGAGCATTTCGACCTGAGCGCCGTTGGCCATAACTCAAGCGAGTATATCCGCATCGTTTGCGAGGCGATGAAGATCGCCACCGCCGACAAGGAAGCCCACGTCGGCGACCCGGCCTTTGTCAACGTGCCGTTGGACCGGCTAACCGGCAAGGTCTATGCTGCGGAGTGCGCCCAGCGCATCAAGGCCGGCGAGCGAGCCCATGTCGAACGCGTCACCGCCGAATCGCCGCAAACCACGCACGTCGCCGTCGTGGACAAAGATGGGAATTGCGTGACCATGACCCACTCGCTGGGCATGCCGTCAGGCGTGATCACCGACGGGCTGGGCTTCATGTACAACGGCTGCATGAGCGTCTTCGACCCTCGCCCGGGCCGCGCCGGATCGGTCGCGCCCGGCAAGTCGCGATTTTCAAGCCTTTGTCCGACCATCGTGTTCGAGGGCGACCGGCCGCGCGTTGTCATCGGCGCGCCGGGCGGCACCCAGATCGCCATGGGCGTGTTACAGGCGCTGCTGAACGTGATCGACCACAAAATGCCCATCGACCGGGCCGTGAGCGTGCCGCGCTTCTCCTCGACCTCTAACGCGATCGACATCACCAACCGCATCCCCGATTACACGGTCGAGCCGCTGCGCGATGCCGGCTATGAGGTGATCCGCTCGGCCCTGACCTTCCACATTGCGGCGGTGCATGGCATCACCGTCGACGGGCACGGCCATATGGCGGGCGGGGCAGACCCCGGCCATGACGGCGTGGCCCTGCTGGTCTAGCAATCAAGCGTCGCATCGGAGATTGATCTGGCGCAAGGTCGAAGTCGATCACGTGTGCTGTGGTTAAATGCAGTTCACTCGGCGAAGGACCCGCCCATGACGGCTATCGACACGGTGTCACCTCCGAAATTGCGGCGACGGCTGTCGCTAATGCTGGTCGTCCTTTATGGCCTGGGCGTTACCATCGGTGCAGGGATTTATGTGCTGATCGGCGCCACAGCCGGACGGGCGGGCATGCACGCGCCGATAGCCTTTGTGCTGGCAGCAATCGTCATGGCTTTTTCTGCCGCAACCTTCTGCGAGCTCGTCGTCCGCTTTCCGGTCAGCGCGGGCGAGTCGGCGTATGTCCGCGCCGGCTTCCGCTCGAACACCTTAGCGCTGCTGGTCGGCGCGGCGGTCATGCTGGGCGGCACAGTCTCGGCTGCAACAATCAGCCTTGGCAGCGCGGGCTATATCGGCGCATTCCTTGACCCCATCCTGACCATCGACCGCCGCATTCTGACCGTTGTTGTGGTGGTGGCCGTTGCCGGAGTTGCTTGCATCGGCATCTTGGAGTCGGTGGTCTTTGCCGGCATCATGACATTGGTTGAGGTCGGCGGCCTGATTGCCGTGATCGTTGGCGGAATCGCCGGGGCGCCGGACCTGCTTGCGCGCCTGCCGGAGGTTATTCCGGCGTCTTTCGATGCTACCCTGTGGAGTGGCGCAATCGGCGCAACCTTGTTAGCGTTTTTCGCGTTCATCGGCTTCGAGGACATGGTGAACGTTGCCGAGGAAGTGCGTGATCCGGAACGCACCATGCCACGCGCGATTTTCATCACCCTGGGCCTTGCGACCCTGCTGTACTTCCTGGTCGCAACCATAGCCGTGCTGAATGTCCCGCTCGACGCTCTGGCACAATCGCCAGCGCCACTGGGGCTGGTGTTTGGCGCAGTGACCACCCTGCCGCCCAGCATCATTGCGCTGATCGCCACCATCGCAACGGTGAATGGCATCATCATCCAAATGATCATGGCATCCCGCGTGCTCTATGGCATGTCTGATCAGGGAACAATCCCGGGTGCTATCGGCCGGTTCCTTGGGCAGGTTAGCGAACGGACCGGAACGCCGGTCATCGCGACGATTGCGGTGGCAATTGCAGTTGGAATTTTGGCGACCTCGTTTCCCATCGAACGGCTGGCCGGTGCAACGTCGCAGATTGTCCTTTCGATCTTTGTCATGGTCAATCTGGCGCTCATCGCGTTGAAATGGCGGGAACGCGGCTCCATTCAACCGAAGCCATTACGGTTCCATGTTCCGACAGGGGTTCCCATTGCTGGTGCGGTTCTCAGCCTTGCGCTGGTAATCCTCGGCGGATGATGGCGCAGGGCTATTGAGGCTCACTTGATCCTGGTCAAAGCAACTCCGCTTTGAGGCTGCCATGATCAGCCAAACTGTTATCCGAGGATCCCCACTATGACAAATACCGCCGCTGTACGCGCCGAATTGGAACGCCGCATGACCGAACTCGCCGCGCGGGTTGAGAATGTGGAAGAGGAATTGCGGGCGCCGATCAGCGCATCGTTCGCAGAGCAGGCCACCCAATTGGAAGGCGCGGAGGTGTTGACCGACTTGGAGCAGGCCGCGCTAGCCGAGATCGCAGCCATCCGCGTAGCCATCTCCCGCATCGACGATGGAAGTTACGGCGAATGCGCCAGTTGCGGCAAAGCAATCGCCCCGGCACGCCTGGCCGCCGTGCCGCATGCAAGCTTGTGCATCGACTGCGCCAACAAGCCAGTTCGCAGATAGGCGTCAGCGCCCGCTTGGCAGGCGGCACCGTTCTGCTGTGACCTGAACGAAC
This sequence comes from Alphaproteobacteria bacterium, assembly GCA_029978325.1. Taxonomy (GTDB): domain Bacteria; phylum Pseudomonadota; class Alphaproteobacteria; order Bin95; family Bin95; genus JACKII01. The sequence continues at coordinate 18,637 of JAPOJR010000029.1, forward strand.
CCGCGCGACGTCGATTTGGTCAGGACAAAGCGATACTCGCTGCCGCCCCTGATAACCGAATGATGCAAGGGCAGTACGCCAGCCGCCTGGCTTTCGCCGCCATCGATTTTGGTGAACGTCACCGTCACCGGCTCTGTCTCGTCAAACCAAGCCTGCGCCAGGCCATCGTCGGTTTTGACTGGTGTCCCTTTCGCACGAATGACGATGGTCTGACCCGCATACGCAACCCAATCATTTTTTCCGCGGGTCAGGCCGGTCTGAACGATAAAGCGCTTTTGGTCCGGGTTGCCGTCGCAGCGGACCGCCTCGCCAGCGGTCCCGATTAAAAAGCGCAAGCGGTCTTCCGAGACGCCGGCATCCAACTGCTTGCGCATCAGTTCGAAAATTTCGCGCGGCTTGCCGGTGGGCACATCGCTATCGTACCGCGATTGCAGCGAGGTCAGCCGCTCCTGCGCATCGTTGCGCTCGCTTTGCAACGTCGTGACCTCACCAACCCGTGCTGAGAGTTCGCCCTCCAGAGCGACAATCCGCTCTTCGAGTTTCCGCACATCATGCCGTGCCAGTTCAGAGCCCGCCGCGTAGGCAATCCAGCCGAGCCCGGCAAGGCCACCGACCAGCAACATCCACTTGAGCACGGCGAGCCGACGCCGCGCCGCTTCGCGTCTTCTCCGTTCTCGAAATCCGCGTGCCATACATCACCTGTCGTATTGGTCGCCGGCACTATAGCGCCACGGACGCCAGACAAAAGGGGGCGCGGCCGCTCACAAAGTCACGCATGCGATCATTCCGGCGCATCGTCACCGATTTTTGAACGCTTCGGCATCCTAACAGAAGTCATCCGGCCGCCGACGATAGTATGGCCGGTGGCCTTGCAGCTGAGCATCTACGCAAGCACCGCCGTCAATGACTTCGGCGTATGCTGCGGAAAAGTTACAGAAATCTGAAAATTTGAAGACACCGAGAGAAATACTGGCATTGATCCGTCGGATAATTCAAAGACCTGGCATGGGAGCATTTCATCCATCAAACGCAATCGAGAGCCAATCTTGACCTACGATATTGCAATAGTCGGAGCCGGCATTTTGGGCCTCGCCCATGCCAAGGCCGCCAGAGACCGCGGCTTGCGGGTCGTGGTGATCGACCGGGATGCGCAAGCCAACGGCGCGTCGATTCGCAATTTCGGCTTCATTACGGTTTCCGGGCAGGAAGCAGGCGAATGCTGGCAATTTGCCCGCCGTTCCCGCGACGTCTGGCTGGAAGTCGCCAACGCGGCCGAAATCCCGGTTCTTCAACGCGGCCTGGTCGTCGCGGCCCGCCGCCAAGCCGCCGAAGCCGTGATCGATGCGTTCCTTGCGACCGACATGGGCCAGGATTGCCGCCGCTTGTCGTTGAATGAGGCCCGCGGATTTGTGCCGTGCCTCTCCGACAGCGTCACCGCTGCACTATATTCGCCACACGAACTGCGGGTGGAGAGCAAGACGGCGATTCCCCAACTGGCCCGCTGGCTGGCCAAAGCATGCGGCGTTGATTTTCGCTGGAACGAGCAGGTTCTCGACATCATGCCACCCTCGATCCGCACCGACCGCGGCACGATAGACGCCGGCGCAGTCATTCTGTGCCCGGGCGACAACTACCATGGCCCGTTGAGCGATAATCTGGCGGCTCGCAACCTGACCCGCTGCAAACTGCACATGCTGCGCGTCAAGCCGGCCCGACCAGTCCGGCTGGCGACGGCGTTGATGTCCGACCTGGGATTGGCCCGCTATCTCGGCTATGCAGACCTGCCGGAGGCCGCCGATCTGAAGGCGTTGCTCGACCGCGAACAGCCGGCGCTGCGCCAGAACGGCGTGCATCTGATTGCCGTGCAGTCCGCCGATGGCAGCTTGGTCGTCGGCGACAGCCACCACTACGGCGCCACCCCCGACCCGTTCCAGCCGCAATGGGTGGACGACCTGATCCTGGAAGAACTCGCCGCGGTTGCGCGCCTGCCCGGCGCACAGGTTTGCGAACGATGGATCGGCACCTATGCCAGCAGCCCCGACGGCTGGCTCTTGCGAGATGCGCCGCTGCCATCCGTCCGTCAGGTGATCGTCACCGCCGGGTGCGGCGCATCGACCTCGTTCGGCATCGCCGAAGCCACGCTCGCCGACCTTTTGGGCTAAATTCGACCAAAGCCGGCGCGCGGGGACGGTCGGGCATCAGGTGGCCTGCAGATAGGCGCCTTGCTTTGCCAGCTCCTTGCGAATGTCAGCCACCGGCACCTGACGAGCCTCAAGACCGCTGCCCGCCGTTAGCGCAGCTGCGACTCCAGCGGCGTGGCCGGTCAGCCAGCACTGCGGGATTTCGCGCATAAACGTATGGGTTTGGGCATCGGTAGAAATGTGCCGGCCCGCCACCAGCAGGTTGTGGGTGTTTCGCGGCAACAGCGCCCCATAGGGCACCGAGACCGTCGGCAAATTCGGGCTGAGGCTCGGACTGACGCCGATCTCGTCGTCCAGCACCACGCCGGACCGGGTCTCGGCCGCGGTCATGCGATGCTGGCCGACCAGCCGGCGGCTGTGGCGGGCGCCCAGTTGCGGCGCGGTCAGCATCAGCCAGCTGTTCTCGAATCCCGGGGCATTGGACTTGTAGAAGCGCAGCAGGTCGACGATGGCCTGGCGGGACAGAAGCTCCAATTGGGTCAGATCGTCGATCTTCAACACGTCGAACCCTGCAAACCGGGGTCCCATGAAGACGACGACATCGTCGCGCCATCCGGCCATCGGCAGGATAAAGTGCTTCACCGCCTCGCGGCCCGCCTGCATGAACTGTTTGAAGCCGGCGCTGTCCGACGTGCGGAACGCCATCCAGGCATTCACGTCCACCCCGGACAGCAGCGATGCCGTGTTGGCGCAATGATGGATATTATCCTGGTCGATATCGCCTTCCGCGCCTTCGCCGGCGCGCGCAAACATATCGCCATCGCCGGAACAATCGACCACGGCTTTCGCACGGATCGCCTGGCGCCCCTGCTTCGATTCGATGATAGCGCCGGCCAGCTTGCCGTCCTCCAGCAAAGGTCCGCTGGCCCAGGAATGCAGCAACACATCGACGCCCGCTTCGGAGATCATCGAGAGCGACGCGAGTTTCAGCCACTCCGGATCGATCATCGGCGCCCAGGTCACCGTGCCATGGTGGGCAGAGGCGCGCGGCGCCCATTCGCGTACGGCCGCCTCCTCGCGGCTGCCCCAGGTGGAGGGGGCCGGCCCTTTGATCGCATCCTTCGGCAGGCGGTCCAGCAGCTCCTCGGCCATTCCGCGGATGACCAGCTTGCCGTCCCAGTCCGACATGCGGTCGATCCAGATGACCAACCCGCCGGTCGATAACCCGCCCAGATGATTGTATCGCTCGACCAGCATGACCTGCGCGCCCGTCCGCGCCGCCGCGATGGCCGCCGTGGTGCCGGCGGGTCCGCCGCCGATGACCAGCACGTCCGTCGATGCAAACACGGGGATCTGCTCGGCTGGCGCGGCAACAGTGCCAAGCCCGCCCCGGCTCGGACGAACGAGCGCCCGACCGGCATCGAACATTCCTTTTTGAGCGGTTTGCTCTTCGGTTTCGCCTGTCATCATTGGTGTCCTTCGGCTGTTCAAGACAGCGGCGCTCAAACGGCGCGCGCTGTCCGGAGGCTTCTATCCCGGACTGGAGACAGTGACTTGGGTTCCGCAAAACCGCAAGGCGGGATAACAAATTCAGCGCGACACTGTGAGATACAGACCGGAGGTTTGGTGGAGCCCCAGGGAGGCAATTCGAAGCCGAGGCGAGATCAGACTGGAGGTTTGGTGGAGCCGAGGGGGATCGAACCCCTGACCTTCGCATTGCGAACGCGACGCTCTCCCAGCTGAGCTACGGCCCCGCACCAAGCGCACAGGCCCATTGGCCGGGCGGCGCGAGACGCAGGTTATGCCTCTCTCTCGCCGGAAAAGTCAAGCGCCTATTCGCGCTTCTGCGCCTGCCCCAATCCCCATGCCGGCAGCAGTGCAAACAGGAACACCGCGGCCAACGCCAGGAAGCAATCCTGAAAGGCAAAACTCTGGGCTTGTGCCTGGATGACGTGGCCCAGATAGTCCAGGGCTAGGCCACGGGTAACGCCATCGTCGATCCCGCTCGGCGCCAACATTCCCTGCACAGAGTCCAGCAAGGCGCCGCTGGTGCTGTTTGCAGCCGTCTGGGTCGCAGTCAGTGCATCGCTGTAATAGATGGTCTGAACCTGCAGCCAAACCACGATCAGATTGGTGCCGCTCGCGCCCCCCAATTGCCGGATGAAGTTCATGTTGCCGGACCCCTTTGGCAGTTGCGCCGGGGTAAGCGCCTTCAATGCAGACGAAGACAAGGATGGAAGGATAAAAGCCAGGCCGCCGCGGCTGATCGCGGCGAACAGCGCAAACGTCCAAAAGCCGGTGTTGACGTCGCTGGTCACCATCAGCGCTGTTCCCAATGCAAACGCCGAAAGCCCGATCAACACCATGATATAGCCGGGCAGTTTGTCGGACAACCGCCCGGTAAACGGTAACATCAGGGTCAACACGATAGCCGCCGGCGCCAACACCATGCCGGCGCGCGTCGGCGTGTAACCCTGCACCTGCTGTACGAAGACCGGAATCACATAGCCAGAGGCAAAATTACCCGCGCCGAACACGCACGCCACGAACACCGCAGCGCTGAAGACCGGGTTCTTGAACAGATCAACCGCTAGAATCGGACTGGCGCTGCGCAACTGCCACCAGATGAACAGGCCGCCGCAGATGATGGCGCCGGCGCCCAGACTGGTCACATGATTGCTCGACCAACCATAACGCGGGCCGTGCGCCATCGCTGTCATGGCGCAGTACAGCGCAAAACACTGCAGGCCATAGCCGGCCCAGTCGAACCGCGGCAGACGCTCGGCCCTGGGCGGCGAGGGCATAAAAAACAATCCACCGATGACCGCCAGGGTCACCAGCGGCAAGGGCAACAGAAACATCGCCCGCCAACTGAACGAGTCGATCGCCAGACCGCCCAGTGCAGGGCCCAGCCCCGGCGCAAGGACGATGCCCGTGCCGAAAATGCCCATAGCCATGCCGCGCCGGTCCGGGGGAAACACCTGAAAAACAGTCGTCATTACCAAAGGTTGAATGACACCCGCAGCAAATCCCTGCATCACGCGGCCGACGATCAGGACTTCGATAGTCGGCGCCAGCGACGACACCACGGACCCCAGGCCAAACAGTCCCAGCAAGGAAACATAGGCCCAGCGCTGCCCCAAGGCTGAAATCATCCACGCATTGAGCAACTGGCTCGCGGTCATCGTCGCCAGAAACGCTGTTGCCATCCATTGCGCCTGATCCTGGCCGACGCCAAACGCTCCCATGACATTCGGTACGGCGACATTGACCAGCGTCGATGTCATGACGGCTGAAGTCGCGCCCAACAAGCCGGCTGCAGTGACAAACCAGCGGTAATTGGGGCCGAAGCGCTCAAACAGAGCGTCAACCGTGTCGTGCTGGTTCATGGGCTGGAAACGCGCGGCGGTACGCGCCCTGCGTTACGGATCAAGTATCCGGCCATTGTCGCCGCCGATCGCCCACGGAGCAAGGCATGTTGATGGAGTGCACGGGGTTGGGTCCGATCCACCGCAGCCGGCGCACTCAAAGCCCCTTCGATTCCAACCATGCCATCACACTTTTCGCAGCGCCATGGTCGAAGAGGTCGACGTGGCCGCCCGCCTCCACAACAACCAAACGCTTCGGCTCCCGCAGCGCTGCGAACAGCCGTTCACCGTGCGCCAATGGCACAACCCGATCATGCCTGCCATGCAGAACCAGGACCGGCGCAGGGACCTGGGGCGCGACTTTGACGGAATCCCACTTGTCGCGTATCAGCAAGGCCGCCGGCAGAACAGGATAGCGGGCCTGCGCCAACTGCGCTGCGCTGTCGAACGCGCCCTCCGTTACGATGGCTTTCGGCGAGGACCTCAAGGACAGGTGCAGCGCCACGCTGCCGCCCAGCGACTCGCCGAAATAGACCACGGGCACGCCCGGCGCTTCCTTCGCCAACCACCGGGCCGCCGTCGCGGCATCCTCGACCAAACGATCTTGAGCCGGGGTGCCGGCATTGCCGCTATAGCCCCGATAGGCCGGCATCAGCAGGCCATAGCCCCCGGCGGCGAATTGGCGGAATTTGTCGGCGCGGTCCGCCAACGTGCCTGCATTGCCATGAAAATACAGCACCGCGGCGCGGCCTTGCGGCGGCGGCAGCCACCACGCAAGCAGAGACAACCCATCGTCGGTTCGGATTTGCACCTCGACCACATCGGTCAGGCCAACCGCGCCGGGCCTCTCACCCGCTGCCGAACCGGGGTACAGCAGTTTGCCCTGGTACGCATACATGAACGCGACGACGCCAGCGTACAGCACGCCGGCTATCAGAAGTGCGGTCCACAAAATGCGCCGGCCCCGGCCAGGATGCAGCTTCATCTAGTGGTGAACGAACACCGGCACCGGACACGCGCGGATCAATTGCTTGGTCGTCGATCCCGCCATCAACTGGTGCATCAACGAGTGCGGACCGAAAGCGCCCATCACCAGCATGCCGGCACCCAAGCTCTCGATGGCAGTCAGAATCGCCTGAGCGATTCCGCCGTTGGCCTGCAATCCGTGCGCAGTCACGCCGATATTATGGCTTTTGAAAAACGCCGCGCCGCGGCCGGCAATGGCTTCGGCTTTGTCATCGTCGTTGTCGAACGAGAGAATGTTCACATGTTCGTTGCCGCGCAGGCCCATCAGGTGGAACATCTGCATCGCCCGGCTGGCCTGCAACGAGCCATCGAAAGCAATAACCACGCCTTTGGCATCGGTGGGCTTTTCCGGTGGCACGACAATGATCGGCCGCGGGTTGTCCCGCAACAACTGTTCGACGACATCGCCGATATCATGCCCGTTGACACCGTGGAAATTGGTATCGCGGCCGATCACGATCAGGTCGTGTCGGTCGGCTTCATGATCGATCTGTTCGGCCGGAACGCCTTCGACTTCCATTGCGCGCACAGGCACGCCTTCGCGCTCGCAGGATTCGCGAAACGCGCTCACCAGCGCATCCAGCGTATGCCGGTGGTCGGCCAACAGTTTCTCGTCGCGATGGCCTTTATAGTGCCCACCGCCGATCGGCGTCGCCATCGGACGGGTTACCCATGGCCTATCCAGCACGGCGATCCCGGTGAGTTCCGCGCGATGTTGCTTTGCCAAACCGATCGCAAAGGCCTGGGCGCATTTGCTGGACTCGCTGGAATCGATGGCGACAACGATGGACTTAATCATACCTGCGCGCTCCTCGGTCGAACCGGGCTTCATTTAAGACAAACTTTCCTTAACATATGCGACAGCCAGCGGTCATGAGCAAGCCGCACCTAGCACCGCAACACCCCTAAGGTTAGATTTCCAACAATTTTATCCCGCTGCCGGAGCCCAGCCAGCCCATGAACGCAATGAATGTCCTGTACTTCGACTATGTGATGGACCCGATTTTCCTGGACCTGCTGGAGGCGGACGGCGGTTTCGCTATCGACCGGCGAACTCTGAAAGCGTCGGAGTCCGAAAATTTCGAAGCGTTGTCCCGCACCCACGTCTATCAGATCAGCTCTGCCAAAGACGAGCTTCCCAAGGGCTTCTGGGGCGGAGCGGAATTGTTTGCCCGCTGCCCGAACATCCTACTGCTATCGACCTATGGCGCCGGCTATGACGTCTGCGACCTGGACGCCGCCACCGCAGCCGGCGTTGCGGTCGTCAATCAGGCGGGCGGCAACAAAGAGGGCGTGGCCGAGCACGCGCTGGCGATGATGCTGACCGTGGCTAAGAAGATCATCAACGCCGACCGCGCCACCCGCCGCGGCAATATTACCGACCGCACGGCGTTTAAGGGCATCGAGTTGAACGACAAAACAGTCGGCATTATCGGCATCGGCCACGTCGGCACGCGCCTGGCGGCGATGTGCAAAGGCATCTTCAATTGCCGGGTGCTGGCCTACGATCCGCTGCTGTCCGCCGAGACCATCGCGGCGCGCGGCGCTGAAAAAGTCGAGAGCCTGCACGAGATGGTGGCCCAGTGCGACTTCGTCTCGCTGAACTGCCCCCTGATCCCGACAACCCGCGGCATGGTCGATGCCAGCGTGTTCAACGCCATGAAAAAAGGCGCGATCTATGTTGCGACCGCGCGCGGCTATATCCACGATGAGGTGGCCCTGACCGAGGCGCTGGCGTCCGGCCACCTGGCGGGAGCCGGGCTGGACGTCTGGGACATCGAACCTCCGCCGGCGGATCATCCGATCCTGGCGATGGACAATGTCATCGTCTCTCCTCACACCGCGGGCGTGACATTCGAGAGCCGTCGCAACATCGCCAAGATCACCGCGGAGCAGTTGATCGCCATCCGCGACGGCGAAAAGCCGCCGCGCCTGTTGAACCCCGAGGTCTGGCCGAAATTCCAGGAGAGGTTCCATGCGGTCTACGGCATCCGCCCAGCCGACTAGATGCGGTGTCTGATCGGATTGGTCAGAAACCAAAACAGGTGAGGGGAAAGACAAAGGCTGTCCAGGTCACCGGACAGCCTCCATCGGCACCAACCTGCAGCGGTTGACTTAGCGTTTCACCACCAGGTCCAGGAACTCGCGCCGCATCATCGGATCGGTCTTGAACACGCCGCGGGTGCAGGTGGTCAGGGTATCGGTGCCCGGCTTGTGCACGCCACGGGTGGTCATGCACATATGCGCGGCTTCGATCAGCACGGCCACGCCCTTCGGCTGCAGCACGTTGTTGATTGTATCGGCAATCTGCGCCGTCAGCGTCTCCTGTACCTGCATGCGCTTGGCAAATGCATCAACAACCCGCGCCAACTTGGAAATGCCGACAACGCGCCGGTCCGGCAGGTAGGCGACATGCGCTTTGCCGATGATCGGGACAATATGGTGTTCGCAGTGCGACTCGACGCGGATATCGCGGACGAT
>JAPOJR010000002.1 GCA_029978325.1 Alphaproteobacteria bacterium
TTGGATTCTAACATTTGCGAGGGACCTAGCATCAAGTGGGATGCAAATGTTGGAATCCAAAAACCACTAGCGTGTCGCCGGGCTACTCGACCCAGCAACGCGTCAGCAATTTTTGCCGAACAGGGCCGATCCTAGGCATTTGACGCCTTTTGCGATGCCTCCGCCAACGGCCTCAAGCCCCTTGCCGACAGCCTCCAGTCCTTTGCCGGCCGCTTCAGCGCCGCCGCTGACGGTGTCGGAGACGGCTTTGGTCAGGCCATCGCAAGCCTTGTCCACCGGTCCGCCAGCTTTTGACAGAATATCGCAAGCAATCGCCAGCGGCCGGGTCGGCAGTTTCTCCAGTTCCGGCCGGAACACTGGACTATCCCATCCGCCGGAAACCTCCACCGGGACCAACACGCTGATTGGCACCTGCAGGATTCCGAGACTCGGATCCAATTTCGGATCGAGCGACAGCGCCAAAGCCCGATGGGCAATATCCACGTTGCCCGTCACCTGGATGGTCAGGGGCACAACGACGAAGCGGCCCTCATCGATATGCAGCACGCCGCCGCGAACCGCACCACGCAAATCGGCCCGGCCGACCCTGGTCGTCCCGCCAGGCAAGCCCTGGACTTTGCGAGATGCGGCGCTCAGCAAACGGCCGAGATCGATGCCCCGCAGCGAACCATCGACCAGCACCGCCGCAACGCGACCGGACATGGCCGCTATGAGTCCGGATTCACTTTCACCCTGGCTCTTGAACGTTGCGTCGAGGTCCAGACGCCCCTGCAGGCTGCCCTGCGGACGGCCAATCGCCTTCGCCACCTCGTCGGCGTCGAGATTATGGCCTTTCACCTTACCGGAAACCTTCAGCGCCGTCGCGTTCGTATCCAGGGTCAATGACAGAGCCAGCATGCCGCCAAGGCCCTCGCCATCCGACAATACGACCTTCAGAACGCCATGCTGCAACTCGGCATCCCACCGGCCCCGTCCTAACTCCAAGGTTTGAACCTGCAGACGCCTAACCTGCATCGTCAGCGTGCCGGCGCCCAGCCGTAGGTCGGTCAAGTCAATCGCATCCTGGCTCCATCCCGGAAGTTTTGGACCCGCTGGAGTCTTCGGCGCGGGCGGGCCGCCGGGACCGGCGGCGTGAAATTTCCGGGCTTCGCGCCATAAGTCAGCCCAGGTGCCGGTAACCGTAGCCGTCGTAGCCTCCGCTGACCAATTTGCTTTCGGCGCGGACAGCGTTAGGTCCGTCAGAGTCGCTTGCGGCGTCGGAAACAGCCGCCATCGCAGCGGACCGCGAATATCCACCTGTCCCCCGACCGCGTCGGCCAGGTGCCGGGCGATGACCTGGCGGACGGAGTTTTCGTCGAGCCAGCGCGGCGCCGTCAGCGCCGCCGCCGTCGCTACCGCCAGCAAGCCGAACGCCAAACCTCCGAGACCAAGGAGCCATCGCATGGAAAGTAACCTGGCCGGTCTGGCGACCTCCCCCTAGTTGCCGAACAATTTCTTCAGTGCGCCCCCCGGATTGGGGATTGCAGGCTGAGCGGGTGCTGCCGGAGTCGTCGCTGGCGCATCGGACGAAGGCGCTGGGGCCGTCGGAGCACTTGTGCCACCGCCACCGGATCCCGGTATCAGGGCCTTCAACGCGTCGGCCGGGCCGCCGCCAGTGCTGCCGCCGGACGTGCCGGGAACCAGCGTCTTCAGCGCGTCCACAGGGGTACCACCGCCGCTGCCGCCACCCAATCCCTTCAACGCATCCAGCACGCCGCCGCTGGCGCCGCCGCCCAACTGCTTGGCCAATGCCGCCGGATCCTTAATCGCGCCGAACTTGGACAGCGACGATACCAGCGCCTGTGGGTCCTTCGCCATGTCCAGCAGGTTGCCGCCGCCCAGGCCATAGCTGGTTTGTGGATTATCCCAGGAACCGGACACGTGCACCTCGATCGGCACGCCGCCCATGTCGGCAGCGCCGCCTTGCCCCTCTAAGCTGCCAACCAATTTCGGCGCGGCCTTGTAGTCGATATTGCGCGGACCGATGCCCACCGTGCCGGCGCCGTTCACTCGCAGCAATTGCGATTTCAGCGCCATGTCCTTGTTGGTCAGGATACCGTCCTTGATGGTGAACGTGCCGCCCAGCTCGGCGAAGTCGGTCTTCGCCTCTTCCCAGGATTTCGGGTCCAGGTTCAATGTCGCGACCCCACGCAGCAGCGCGGCGATGTTGGTGCCACGCACAGCGCCATCGGTGAACGCCATCTTGCCCGAGCCGTTCAGAGCATTCGCCAACGCCTTTTGGCTGCCGCCGGCGGTGGTGATGCTCATATCCATCGCCGCGGTGCCCGACAGCCATTCCAACTTGGCCGCATCGGTCAGAAACTTCTGCGCCTCCAATCCGGACAAAGCGAATGTGCTTTTGATCGCCGGTGTCTTGCCGCTGGCGTCCACATTCAGTTGCAGCGTGCCATTGCCGTTGTAGAGCGCCATTTCCGACAGGTTCAGGTTCAACTTGCCTCCGGCCAACTGCACTCGCACTTGGCTTTTGCCGATTCTGATGTCCTGCGCCTGCAATGAGCCAACCGCCAACGTCAGGTCGGCATTGACCGACTTCAGCGCGGACATGTCGATGGGCTCGTCGCTCCACTCATTGCTGGCGGAGCCCGCCGCCGGCTTTGCAGCGCCGCCAGCCTCCGCACCGCCACCGAAGGCCGCGAGGTAGGGGTTGAGGTCCAAAGCGTCGACCGACAGCTTGCCCTTGACCGAAGGCACCGCGCCGCCCAGAGCCGCGCTTAGGTCGCCGGTCGTGGTGATCTTGTCGAGCGACAGGCTCATGCCATTGAACGACACGGCAGCCGGGCTGGCCGCCAGCTGGCCGCTAATCTTGAGGGCGTTCAGCACGTCGTCGCCCTTGACCGCGACCGGGCTGCCGGCCCAGGCTGCAAGGCCACGCACCGACGGCACATCCAGGTCCAGCTTGCCGCCGACCGTGTGTTTTCCGGCATCCACAGCGCCGGCATAGGCGAGTTTGAGCGGCTTGCCATCGAGCGAAAGCGAGACGTCCGTCGACCCGCCTTCCATCAGTGCGCGCAGGCTCTTCGCGCCGATTTTCAGGTCCAGCGCCTCTTTGTGCCACGTAGCGCCGCCCGTTGCAGAGAACGGTTGATCCAGGCTCGGCAGGTCGATTTTCAGGTTCATCGCCTCGACCGTCTCGGTCGTGCCCGCCTTCGCGTCCTTGTAGGTGAGCCGGCCGTTGACGATGCGGACGTCGCCCAGGCTCACGCCTTGCAGGCCGCTGCTGCCGGACCCACCGGAACCGCTGGAACCGGAACCGGAGCCGCCAGCGCCACCGCTGCCACCGCCGCCAAACGCCCAGTTGGCTTTGCCGTTCTTATCGACCTCCAAAAGGATGTCCGGCTCATCCAGAACGAATTCCTTCACCTCCACCTTGCTGGACAGCAACGGCAGCAGCGCCACGTGCACCCGCAGTTCTTTCAACGTCACCATGTCGGGGCGCGAGCCGCCGGCGGCGTTCTGGAAACGCACCTTTCCGGCATTCAGGGTCGCTTCGGGCAACAGCGAGAAGGCGAAATCGCCGTCAATCGCCAATTCCCGCCCAGTCGCAGCCTTCACCTGGGCCTGAAGTTCCTGCTTGATCGTATCCGTCGGTATCAGGAACGGCACAATCACCGCGGCGGCAACCAGCACCACCACCAGGATAACCAAACCCACGAGAATTTTCTTGATCATGACGACTACCTTGCGAAATAGGCCAAACGCTCCAACGGCATCAATTGACCATAACAATGTGTCAGCATTATCACCACTGTATGTTGCTCAACCCTGGCAATTGGCCAACAGCCTGCCTAAGATCGCGCGGCCCACGCAACCCGACCGAGAGCGCATGTCCCGCCGCTATTCCATTTGGGCGCTCGCCCGCAACGCACTAAGCCATCACGAGAACTGGCCCAAGGCCTGGCGCAGTCCAGAGCCGAAGCCCGCCTATGACGCTTTGATCATTGGCGGCGGCGGCCATGGTCTGGCGGCGGCCTACTATCTGGCCAAGCTCCACGGGATGACCAACATCGCTGTGCTGGAACGCGGCTGGATCGGTGGCGGCAACACGGGGCGCAACACCACGATCGTCCGCTCCAACTATCTGCTGGACGAGAACGCCCATTTCTATGAGCATTCGCTAAAGCTGTGGGAGGGGCTGTCCGAGGACCTGAACTACAACGTCATGTTCAGCCAGCGGAAGGTGATCAACACCTGCCACACTCTGGGCGAGCGCGAAGCGACCGTGCGGCGCTATAATTCCATGCGCCTGCGCGGTATCGATGCGGAGTTCCTGACCAGGGAAGACCTGGCGCGGCTCGAACCGGCGATGAACCTGTCACAAGACGTACGATATCCGATTGTCTGCGCGTTAGCCCAGCCGCGCGGCGGCACAGCCCGGCACGATGCCGTGGCATGGGGCTTTGCCCGCGGGGCGGATAGCCTGGGCGTCGATATCATCCAGAATTGCGAGGTCACCGGCATCGACCGCGACCCGGTCTCCGGTGCCGTCATCGGCGTGCAGACGACGCGGGGCGCGATCAAGGCTCCGAAGATCGGAATTGCCGTCGCCGGCCATTCCTCCCAGGTCGCCGCCATGGCGGGCGTCCGCCTGCCGATTGAAAGCCATCTGTTGCAGGCGTTTGTCAGCGAGCCGGTGAAGCCTTTCCTCAACACGGTGGTCTCGACCGGTGCAGCCCATTTCTACATCTCGCAGACAGACAAGGGCGAAGTGCTGCTGGGCGGCGAGTTGGACGGCTACAATTCCTACAGCCAACGCGGATCGTTGCCCTCCATCGAACACGTCATCGCCAGCGCCACCGAAATGTTCCCCCGCATTGGCCGGTTGCGGTTCATGCGGCAATGGGCGGGCGTGATGGATATGACCATGGACGGCTCGCCCATCATCGGCAAGCTGCCGGTGCCAGGCCTCTACATGAGCGGTGGCTGGTGCTATGGCGGCTTCAAGGCAACGCCGGGCTCCGGTTGGTGCCTGGCGTGGACCATCGCTAAGGACGAGCCGCACCCGCTGAATGCCGGCCATACGCTGGAACGGTTCCGAACCAGCCATATGATCGACGAGAAGGGCGCCGGTCCCTTCCCCAAGGCGCATTGAGGGGTAGGAATAACGATGTTGCTGATCCCCTGCCCCTGGTGCGGCCCCCGCGACGAGACCGAGTTCGTCTATGGCGAGGCCGCGGTTAACCGCCCGTCCGATCCCAATTCCCTGTCTAACCAGGAATGGACCGAGCACCTGTATTTCCGCGAAAATCCAAAGGGCGAGCACACGGAACGCTGGTTTCATCGCGCCGGCTGCCATCGCTGGTTTTCGGTCCGCCGCAACACCGTTACCCATGTGATCAGCGCCGCGTGGCCGCCTGGCCAGGAGCCCAAACCATGACCGGGCAGGACGCGGGCACAACCAACCGTCAGGTCTGGCGGACAGAGAGCGCCGGCCATGGCATCGACCGTAGCCAGCCGATCAGCTTTGGCTTCAACCAGTTCCGGCTGGAAGGCTACCAGGGCGACACCGTCGCCTCTGCCTTGTTGGCGAATGGCGTGCGGCTGGTCGGGCGCTCGTTCAAATATCATAGGCCGCGCGGCATCTTCGGCATTGGCTCCGAGGAGCCGAACGCACTGTTGCAAATCGGGTCTGGCGCGCGCCGCGAGCCGAACACGCGCGCGACGGTGCAGGAATTGCACCAGGACCTGGTCGCGGGCAGCCAGAACCACTGGCCGTCCCTGAAATTCGACCTGGGCGCCATGGTCGGCCTGGCCGGCGCACTGTTCCCGGCTGGCTTCTACTACAAGACCTTCATCGCCAATCCGAAGCGCTGGTTGTGGTACGAGAAGCATATCCGGCGCATGGCCGGCCTGGGCGAACCGCCCGCCGACACGGACCCGGACGACTATGCCCATGCCAACGCCCATTGCGACCTGCTTATTGCCGGGGGTGGGCCGGCGGGCCTCGCCGCAGCGCTGGCAGCGGGCGCAGCCGGGGCCAGGGTGATCCTTGCTGATGAGAATCCGGCCCTGGGCGGGCAGTTGCTGCTGGCGCCGCAACGGGTCGGCGGCATAGCCGGGCATGCGTGGGTGGAGCAGGCGCGGGAGCAACTCGCGGCCCTGCCGAATGTCCGCCTGATGACACGGACCACCGTTGCCGGCGTCTACGATCACGGCCTGTTCACAATGGTCGAGCGCTGCGCCGATCACCAATCCGAACCGGACCCGCACCAGCCAAGGCAACGCTTCTGGCGGGTGCGGGCGCGGAAGGCGGTGTTCGCAACCGGCGCTATCGAACGCCCCATCGCCTTTGCCAACAACGACCGCCCCGGCGTGATGCTGCTATCGGCCGTTCGTGGCTATCTGGAGCGCTTTGGCGTGCTGGCGGGCAGGACCGCCGTGCTGTTCGCCAACAATGACAGCGTCTATGCCGCCTCCCGCGAATTGGTCGCCGCCGGTCTTCGGATCGAAGCCATCGTCGATACCCGGCCGGGCCTCAGCGAAGCCGCAGCAGCGGCCAAAGCCGACGGCCTGTACGTCCTTTCCGGGCATGGCGTCACCGCCGCCCGCGGTCTACGGGAGGTGCATGGCGCCGATGTCGCGCCGATTGACGCCGATGGCCGGACCCGCGGTGCCGCGAAAACACTGCCCTGTGACCTGATCGCCGTCTCCGGCGGCTGGAACCCGGCTGTCCACCTGCACGCCCAATCGCGTGGACGCATGGCATTCCGTGAGGATCTGGCGGCATTCGTGCCGGATGCCAACGGCGCACCCTACGCCAGTGCCGGCGCAGCGAACGGCGCCTACGATCTGGCAGCTTGCCTTGCAGAGGGCTTTGCCGTGGGTGCCGCAGCCGCGAACGCGCTGGGCCTTGATGCTCCGCCTCCCGCGATTCCCGCCGCCGTTGGCGACCCAGTAGGGGCAGCGCCGGCGCTCTGGTCGGTCCAGGCGCCAAAAGGCGCGCGCTGCTTCGTCGATTTCCAGAACGACGTCACCACCAAGGACATCGGCCTCGCCCACCGCGAGAACTATGTCAGCGTAGAACACCTGAAGCGCTACACCACCCTGGGCATGGGCACGGACCAGGGCAAGACCTCGAACGTCGCTGGCCTCGCCTTGATGGCGGCAAAGCGCGGTGAGGCAATCCCGGCGGTCGGCACCACCACCTTCCGTCCGCCCTATACCCCCTTCACCTTCAACGCCATGGTCGGCGGCCAGACCGGCGAGATCGGCCACCCCATCCGGCGCACTGCCGCGCACGACTGGCATGTCGCCAACGGCGGCGTCTTAACCGATGCCGCTGGCTGGTCGCGCCCGATGTACTACGCAACTGAGGGCCTGACGCCGCAACAGCGGATCGACGAGGAAGTGCTGGCGGTTCGCAACGCGGTTGGCGTCGTCGATGTCTCGACCCTGGGTAAGTTGGATATCCAGGGGCCCGACGCGGCGAAGTTTCTGGATCGGGTTTACACCAATCGCTTTTCCAACCTGAAGGTCGGCCGTGGCCGCTATGGCGTGATGCTGCGCGAAGACGGGCGCGTCTATGACGATGGCGTTACCATGCGTCTGGCCGACGATCATTTTCACATGACCACGACGACCAACCATAGCAGCAGCGTGTTCCAGCACCTGGAATACCTGCTGCAGGTGGTCTGGCCGGACCTCAGGGTGTTTGTGACCCCTGTGACCGAGCAATGGTTCGCCGCCGCTATCTCTGGCCCCAACGCCCGCGCACTGCTGGCCGATCTGGCGCCGGAAGTCGACGTCTCTAACGCGGCCCTGCCGATGATGGGCATGGCCGAAGGGAGGGTTGCCGGCGTCCCCGCCCGCATCTTCCGCCTCTCGTTCTCGGGCGAAATCGCCTACGAGATCAATGTCGACGCCGATTATGGCCTGGCGCTCTGGAACGGCATTCTGACCGCCGGCGGCCCGCATGGCCTTAAGGCCTACGGCACCGAGGCCATGGGCACGCTGAGAATTGAGAAAGGCCACTTTACCCATGCCGAGGCCGATGGCCGCATCACCATGGACGATCTGGGGCTTACCGGCATGGTAAGTGCTGCAAAGGAATTTATCGGCAGGCGCTCGCTGGGCCTGCCCGACCTGGTGGCGCCGGGCCGGAAGCAGCTGGTCGGCTTCATCGCGGCGGAGGGCGAACGCATCCCGGTCGGAGCCCAGATAGCAGCGCTTGACGACCTGGATGCCGTGCAGGACGCCCTGGGCCACACCACCTCGCAGGCCTATAGCGCCACACTGGGCCGCCACATCGCCCTGGGCCTGATGAAGAACGGCCGCGCCATGCACGGACGCAAGGTCTTCGCTCTTTCACCGGTGTTGGGCCAACGGGCGGCGGTAGAGGTGGTTCCGCCTTGCTTCTTTGACCCAGAGGGAGGCCGTCAACGTGGATGATGCAACCACCGCACGGCCACGCAGCCCGCTGGCCGAGCTATTTCTTGCGGCTCAATCCGCACCGCCGGACGACTCAGCAACCGTTTATGTTCAGTCAGTGCCGTTTGTCGGCCAGGTTTCGCTGCGCGGCCGCCCCGATGATGCGGCCTTCCTGGCCGCGGCCCAGGATGCACTGGGGCTGGCATTGCCGTTGACGGCGGGCGGCATGGCAGAGGGCGAGGCGCATCGCGCACTATGGCTTGGCCCCGATCATTGGCTGATCGTCACCGGCGAAGGCCAGGGGCCGGCCTTGGCCGGCGCACTGAAAGATCGGCTGCGGGGCCTATTCGCGGCCGTCATCGACGTATCCGGCGCGCGCATGCGCCTGCGCCTTGGCGGCCCCGCCTCGCGCCAGGTATTGGCCAGCGGGTGCACGCTGGACCTGGAGCCGCCAGCCTTCCCCGCCGGCCATGCCTTGCAAACCCCGGTCGGCAATGCCACCGTCATCCTGCACTGCCTGGATGCAGGGCAGGGCGAGGCTGAGCCTATGTACGACCTTTACCTGCCGCGCAGCCAGGCTCTATCGTTCTGGCGCTGGCTGGAACATGCCGGCAAGCCCTATGGGTTAAGCGTCCGCGCCTAAGCGACAGAAGGAAATCCGCACCATGCCCGATACCGTTTTGACGGACGCCGTCCATGCCAAGGTCCGCTATGTCAATGCTGAGTGGAAAGACCGGGACGAGATCCCGCGCATCGGATCGCGCGAGACCCGCCGGGCCAACACGGCGGTGCAGGATATCCTGGTGCACAACGCCCGCCCGGACCTGGAAGCCGGCCACAGCAGCCTGGACAAATCCGGTTTTACCTTGACCCACTATCGCCCGACGGTGCAAAACTTCCGCGACGAGGACGAGGTGGCGCGCCTCTATTATCCGGACATCGAGCGCCTGGTCGAGCGGGTCAGCGGCGCCCACCGCGCGTTTGTGCGCAGCCACCTTATCCGCACCGAAACGCCCATCGACTTCAACGACGGTTACGCCCGGTTTGTGCACTGCGACTATAACATCAAGCGCCTGAAAGAGATGTCGGAGGAGGTGCTGGCCCAGCATGGCGTCGAACCTCGCCCCAATTGGAAATATGTCTGGTTCAACACCTGGCAACCGTTCGACAACCCGGCAATCAATAACCCACTGGCCTTTATCGACTGGCAGTCGCTGCCCTATGACGACGTCATCGACTATTACTATACGGGCCGCAATTACGATGCGCTGGTGGCCGCTCCGGTCTATAGCCCGACGCACCGCTGGTGTTATTTTCCCAACATGACCACGGACGAAATCCTGGTGTTCAAACAGATGGACGGCCGCCCGAACCGCTCCAACTATTGCCCGCACACCTCTTTCGACATCCCCGACACGCCGGAGGATGCACCGCCACGGCGCAGCTGCGAGGTCCGTCTGCTGGCTGTCTTTGAGGAATGAGCCCACGCCCCATCCAACAAGTCGTCACCGCGCATCAGCAGAAGGAAGGCGCTGGCTTTCTTGTCCGCCGCCCGGTGCCGACCAACGGGCTGGACCAGGTTGACCCTTTCCTGATGTTGGATGAAGTCGGGCCGGTCGAGTATGCGCCCGGCAAGGCCATCGGCGCGCCGGACCACCCGCACCGCGGCTTTGAAACGGTCTCCTACATCCTGTCGGGGCAGAAACTGCACGAGGATTCAACCGGCAAATCCCAGCTGATCTCCGCCGGCGATGTGCAATGGATGACCGCCGGCGCCGGCATCGTCCACTCGGAACTACCCGGCCCTGCCTTCAAGGCCGCCGGCGGCCTCGCGCATGGATTTCAGATTTGGGTCAACCTGCCCGCCGCACAAAAATTTGCAAAGCCCGGCTACCAATACCTGCCGGCAAGTGACATTCCGACCGCGCAGAGCCCAGATGGCCTGATTACGGTTAAAGTCGTGGCCGGCGAGGCATTTGGCGTTGCCGCAGCGATCGGCACCCACACGCCAATCTGGTTACAGGACTGGCGGGTCTCTCCCGGCGCAGAAGCGGAGATCGCTACAGATCCGGGCTTCAACGTCGCCGCCTATGTCTTCGACGGCGCCGTCTGTTTTGGAGCCGACAAGGTCCCAGTCGCACGCGGGCAGATGGCTGTGTTCGGACGCGGCGAGACACTGATGGTCCGCGGCGGCGATGATGCCGGACGTTTCCTGCTGCTAGCCGGCGAACCCTTGAACGAGCCGGTTTCACGGTATGGACCGTTCGTCATGAATACGCATGACGAGCTCATTGCCGCCGTCGAAGATTACCAATCGGGAAAGATGGGCACGATCCGGCGCTAACGCCGGACCGCTCCCCCTGGCTTCGGCCCGCCGCTAGACCTGCTTTGGCACTGGCGTCAGCACAGGCTTGCCGCTGAAATGCGCCTTCAGGTTGTCATAGACCAAATCACCCATGGCGCGCCGGGTCTCATGGGTCGAACTGGCGATATGCGGCGTCAGCACGACGTTTTCCATGGTCAGCAGCTCGGCCGGCACCTCCGGCTCGCCGTCGAACACGTCCAGTCCAGCGCCGGCGATCCGGCCCTCGACCAACGCCTTCACCAGCGCCGGCTGGTCGATGATGGGACCGCGGGCGGTGTTGATCAGAAAGCCGTTCGGCCCCAGTGCGTCCAGCACCTCGGCATTGACGATGCCCCGGTTGGCCTCGCCGCCCTCGCAGGTTACCAGCAGGATATCGCTGACTTCCGCCAACTCCACCAATGTCGGGTAGGACCGATAGGGCAGGTCGCCCAGCGGCTTGATATCGTGATACTGGATCTGCAGCCCAAATGCCTCGGCCCGGCGGGCAACGGCCTTACCGATCCGGCCAAGGCCCAGAATGCCCAGGCGTTTGCCTTTGATCGTGGTGCCCAGGTCCATCCGGCCCTTCAGCCATTTGCCGGACCGAAGGAACCGCTCGGACTCGCCAATGCGGCGGCTGGTCATCAGGATAAAGGTCATGGCCAGGTCGGCCACATCCCCCGTCAGCACTTCCGGCGTATGGGTAACGATCACGCCGCGCGCGTGCGCCGCCACGACGTCTGTCGCGTCATAGCCAACGCTGAACGACGCGATGATTTCCAGATTTTCCAGCCGGTTGATCAGGTTGGCGTTCGGGCCTTTCATACCCCCGGCCAGAATGCCCCTGATACGCGAGCCGACCTCGTCCAGCAGCTTGTCGGCGTCCTTCGGATCGACGAAATCATGCACGCGATACTCGGCCTGCAGACGCTCCAGCAGGAAAGGTGGCAGGGGCGAAACTTGCAGCAGGTCGATCATGGCGGGGTCCTCAAAGGAGATACGGTTGCGCGATCCTAGAGGACCGGACGCCCGGACGACAAGCGCGATCCCGCATGAAGGACACCTACTCGCTATCGCGACTATCCGGTGCTAGTTTGGCCGCGTAGCCTCGGCAGAGGCCCCCGTTTCTCTCACCTGATAGGACCCTAAGGGTATGGAATTCCGTAATCTTGGCCGCTCTGGCCTGCGCGTTTCGGCGGTCGGCGTCGGTTGCAACAACTTTGGCATGAAACTGGACGAGGCGGCGACCGGCGCGGTTATCAACGCCGCCATCGATGCCGGAATCACCCTGTTCGACACTGCTGACATGTATGGCGCGCGCGGCGGTTCCGAAACCCACATGGGCGCGGTGCTGGGCGCCAAACGCAAGGATATCGTGCTGGCGTCCAAGTTCGGCATGGATATGGACGATTCCGGCCGCAAACGCGGCGGCTCGCGCCGCTATATCATGAGCGCGGTCGAGGATTCGCTGCGCCGGCTGCGGACCGACTGGCTCGACCTCTACCAACTGCATCAGCCCGACCTGCTGACGCCGATCGACGAGACCCTGCGCGCGCTGGACGACCTCGTCCGGTCCGGCAAGGTGCGCTATATCGGCTGTTCGAACCTTCCGGCCTGGCAGATGGTCGAGGCGCATTTCGCGGCGGAATTGGCCAATATCGGCGGCTTCACCTCGGCGCAGGAGGAATACAATCTCTTGAACCGCAATATTGAGAAAGACGTCCTGCCGGTCGCGCGCAAGTATGGCTTTGGCCTGCTGCCCTACTTCCCGCTGGCCAGCGGACTGTTGACCGGCAAGTACAAACGCGACGCCATGCCCGAAGGCGCGCGCCTCACCACCATGCCGAAATTTGCCAACCGCACCTATGTGACCGACGCCAACTTTGCCAAGGTCGAAGCATTGGATGCATTCGCCAAGGATCATGGCCATACCCTGCTGGAACTGGCGTTTGGTTGGTTGCTGGCCGAGCCGGCGACGTCCAGCGTTATCGCCGGCGCGACCCGGCCCGAGCAGATCGCCAGCAACGTCGCTGCGGCGGGGTGGAAGCTCACCGCCGAGGAGAAAGCCGCGGTCGACGCGATTGTCGCCTGATCTGCTTTAGCCCGCCATCAGCCGGTCGAGGAGCGCTGCCGCGCATTCCTCGACCCCCGGCTGGTCCGCCAGGCGCGGCGGCGCGCCAGCCGGCAGGGCAAATTCCTCAAGGCCGGCGGGCTGGCCGCCCAGCACGACGATGCGATCGGCGAGGCGCACTGCCTCAGACGAGTCGCCCGTGACATGCAGGACGGTGCACCCCTCCAACAGATCCCTCGCAAATTCTTGCATGTGGAGCCGGGTGCCGCGGTCCAGTGCTGCAAAGGGCTCGTCCAATAGCACAATGGGCCGGTCCGACAGCAAGGCGCGGACCAATGCCACCCGCTGGCGCATGCCGGTCGAAAGGATCGCCGTCGGGTCGTCCATGCGTTCCCCCAAACCGACTGCCGACAGCAATTCCTGGGCTTCCTTGCGTTTTTCCGCCGCTGGAATGCGCGCGGATGCCGGGTCGCCGCACGCATTGTCCAACACGGTTTGCAGCGGCTCCAACCCCGCCTGGCCATCCATCAGCGCAACCAAACCATCGGCGGGCCGCCCATCCGGCAGCGTCACGCGATACCGACCGTCGCCGACCGGTTGGCCGGCAGCAAGCCGAAGGAGGGTCGACTTGCCGACCCCGCCATCGCCCAGCAAACAGGTCCACTGGCCTGGCTGCAGGTGCAGCGTCAGGTTCTGAAACAACAGGTGATCGTCAAAGCTGAGCCGTTCGACCGTAATGGCCAGGCCGGGAGCGTATTCTGAATCCGGAGATTCTGTTTCAATCGTCAATGCAGGTTCCTCAAGCCGGGTCGGTCCCGCAACCAGCTCGACCACACCGGCCGGTTAGCGCCCCTGAAACCGAGGCTCGCGCTTTTCCAGAAAAGCCCGAACGCCTTCCTTGCGGTCCTCGGATTCCAAGGCGCGATCCTGGCTCCAACTCTCCCAGAGCGCGGCGTCGTACGGCTCTCGGTTCAGGCCTTTCAACACGGCCTGCTTGGTCATCGCCATGTGTTTGGTCGGGCCTTTCGCCAGACGTTCGGCCAGAGCCAGCACTTGCGGCATCAGATCGTCCGCCGGCACGATGCGGTTAATGGCGCCGGCCGCCTTCGCCTCCTCCAGCGGAATGTCGTCGGCTAGGTAGAGCCACTCCATCGCGCGGGCATAGCCGACCATCTTCGGCAATGTCCAGGTGATCAGATCGTCCGGGTGGATCGCCCGCTTCAGCCAGACCGGGATCAGCCGCGCCTTTTCGCTGGCAATGCGGATATCGCAGAGCAGCGCCAGGCCCAGGCCGCCGCCCGCAGCCGCGCCGTTGATGGCGGCAATGGTCGGCTTCGGCATCTCCAGCAATTCCACGCACCAGGCAAAGCGCGGCTCGCTCGGGCCGGTGGGCCAGGGCCGCTTGTCCTCGGCGGCGAGGTCCGCGCCGGCGCAGAAGCCGCGGCCCGCGCCGGTCAGCACCAGGCAGCGCGCCTCCGGATCGCCCGCAACCTGCTGGATCATCGCCCGGATTTCATGGCGCATGACGCCGTCGAAGGCATTCAGCCGGTCCGGGCGGTTCAGCGTGACGACAACAACGCCATGGTCGCGCCGCTCCAGCGTCAGGGTTTGGTAGGCATCGGTCATGGCGATTGTCCCAAAGAAAATCCGTTATTGCGCGGCTACCAAGCAGTCTCGCAATAACGGATGGAATGAGAGAGGGGACAGCGCGCCGCCCCCAAAACCCTCAGAACGGCACGTCGCCGCAAATGGTGATGCGGTGCATGCGGCGGCGCTCGGTATAATCGGGCACGGCGTAATGCTGGACGCAGCGGTTGTCCCACAGGGTCAGCGAGCCGGGCTGCCAGCGCACGCGGCAGGTAAATTCCGGCCGGATGGAGTGCGCCTTCAGGTATTTCAGCATCCCGTCGGACTCCGCTTCCGTAAAGCCGTCGAAACGCTTCACATGGCTGCCGACATATAGCGCCTTGCGCCCGGTCTCCGGATGGGTCCGGATAAGCGGGTGGGCGCTTTCCGTCTGTAGGTCGCCTGGATCGCGGACCTTGGAGGCCATGTCAGGGTTGGAGCCATAGCGCGAGCCACGGTCCGCGGCCTTGCCACCGACACACCAGCCCTTCACATCGGCCAGCATGGTCTTCATGCCATCGCTGAGTGCGTCATAGGCGTCGTACATGTTGGCGAACATGGTGTCGCCACCGGCGCTCGGCACTTCATGCGCATAGAGCATGGTCGCCATGGCTGGCTTCGGATTGAACATTTGGTCCGTGTGCCAGGCCGCGCCGAACGTATACGAATCCGTCGGCTCTTTCTTGATCTCCAGAATGTCCGGATAGGCATCCATGCCCTTCATGAAGGGATGGTGGTGGATTTCGCCGAAGCGGTGCGCAAAGGCGATCTGCTGTTCCGGCGTAATCTTCTGATTGCGCAGCACAACCACCTGGTGCTCAAGCCAGGCCGATTTCAGTTCGGCAAAGACTTCGTCGCTGAGATTGGCGAGATCGACGCCATCGATCTCCGCACCCATCGACCCGGCGAAGGGCCGGACGGTGATGTGTTGGTACCCATTGGTCAGGTCTAACGGCATGTTTGGTTTCCTCCAGAATTATTCTGCGGCTCGCAATTGGTCTTCCTGCTGCGCCGTCTGAACACCGCCGGTCAGGGTGGTGCGGCGCATATCCCGCTTCTCGGTCGTATCCGGGAAGCGGCGGACGCGGTGCATGGTTTGGCGGTTGTCCCAGATGACCAGATCGTGCAGCCGCCATTTGTGCACGTAAACAAAATCGGGATGAGTTGCATGGTCGTTCAGGTCGCGCAACAGCGAGCGCGCCTCCGGCATCGGCCAGCCGACAATGCCGCCGGCATGCGCCGAAAGGTAGAGCGATTTGCGCCCGGTCACCGGATGTTGGCGCACCAGCGATTGCCGCACCGGCTTAAAGTTGGCCTTTTCCTCGTCCGTCAGCTCGGTAAAGCCCAATATGCCGCGCGAATACATCAGCGAGTGCTCGCAAATCAGGCCATCGACCTCTGCCTTCTGCCAATCATCCAGCGCGTCGTAAGCGGCGCGCATGTCGGCGAATTCGGTATTGCCGCCGCGGGACACGACGCTGCGGCAAGACAGCAGTGAGTATTTCGAGGGGATGACCCGGAACGAACTATCCGAATGCCAGAGTTGATTGCCAAAGTTGAAAAACCGCCGGCGGTCGTTGCGGTCCAACGGCTCGTTATCCTTGCCCAGGTTCGAGACGTCGGCAATCTCGCGCCGGACCCGGCGCTCATGATCCTTGATAATGTTGGACTTGTTATCCGGCAGTTCGAGGTCGCCGAAATTCTTCGAGAAGGCGATCTGCTGCTCGTCGGTGATATCCTGGCCGTGGAAAATCAGCACGGCATACCGGTCCATGCCGGCTTCAATCGCCGCGGCCTCGGCAGCCGTCAGCGGCTTTGTCAGGTCCACGCCCGATACTTCGCCGACGAAGTGTTGGTGCAGTTGCTTGATTTCGAGAGGCATAGCTAGTCCTCAGATGTCCTGATCACCGGTAATCTTACGCCAAAATCCGACAAGCGGGAATAAAAAGACATCACTCCGCCCACCTCGGCTTGCGCTTTTCTATGAAGCTGGCGACGCCCTCGCGGCCCTCATCGCTCAGCATGCAGCGGGCGAAGGCATAGCCGCCGGCCTGGCGGGCCTCCTCCGCCGTCATGCGGGGCAGCGCCATGATCAGCGCTTTGGTCTCGGCGTTGGCGGCGGGGCTGCAAGACCGCACACCGGTGCGGATTTCCAACTCGGTCGCGCCCAACGCTGCCTCGGTCGAGACGACATAGTCCGCAAGGCCCAGCCGACCGGCCTCCTCGCCGCGGAAACGGCCACCGGTCAGCATCAGGCGCCGGCCCGCTGGCAGACCCATGCGCGCGATGACAAACGGCGCGATCTGCGCCGGAACGATGCCGATCTGCGTCTCGGTCATCGAGAACAGCGCGTCTTGCGTGCAGACGACGATATCGGCGCAACAGGTCAGACCCAGACCGCCGGCGATGGCCGCGCCCTGCACCAGCACCACGACTACCTGCGGCAACGTGTTGATCTGGTGGAACAATTCGCCAGTGTCGGCATTGGCCTTAGCGACGTCGTCCAGGTTCTGCTCGCCGCCTTGGAAGACGCTCTGGAACCCCTTGATGTCACCGCCGGCGCAAAACACCTTGCCCTTACCGCGCAGCGTGACGCCCCGCAGCGAGCGATCCTTGCGCACCGCAGCAACGATGGCGCTCAACTCGGCAGAGACCTCTTTCGACAAGGCATTGCGCGCATCAGGCCGGTTGAACCAGATGGTCAGCCAGTCGGTCTCGCGCTCCAGCAGGAAGTGTTCGCAAACGGGAAGGGTGGGAGTCATCGCGGGCCTCAGAACTATAACGGATTGCTATGCATTAGTGTGCCGGCACACTTGCGGCGACGCGAGCGCTTATTTTGTTTGCCGCCGCCCACAAGCTCAGTAGGTTTAGCCGCAATTGCTTTCCGCAGCGTCAGGCTCTCCAGAATGACCGCAACCATTATCCCGACCGCCACCAGCTTCCATACCGCCGACGGCCTCACCCTCACCGCCGACCGGTGGGGAACGGGCGACCAGGTTGTGTTGCTATTCCATGGCGGCGGCCAGACCCGGCACGCCTGGGGCGGCGCGGCGCAGCGGCTGGCGGCGGCTGGCTGGTGCGCCTACACCATCGACCAGCGCGGCCACGGTGAAAGCGACTGGAGCCCGGACGGCGAATACCGCATCGACCGCTTTGCCGAAGACGTGCGCGGCATATGCCGCAGCTTCGCCAAGCCGCCTGCCGTAGTCGGCGCATCGCTCGGCGGCATCGCCTCGCTCATAGCGCAGGGCGAGTGCGCCGAAGCCGTGCTGTCTGCCCTGGTGCTGGTCGATATCACGCCGCGGGTCGAGCGCGCCGGCGTCGAGCGTATCATCAACTTCATGGCGGCCAGGGCCGAGACCGGCTTCGCCACGCTGGAGGAATGCGCCGACTACGTCGCCAGCTACCTGCCGCACCGCAAGCGCCCCAAGGACCTGTCCGGCCTGATGAAGAACCTGCGCCTGCGCGACGATGGCCGCTATTACTGGCACTGGGACCCGCGCTTCGTCACCAATGCGGAACGCCGGATGGAAGACCGTGACCCGGCGCGCATGATCGCCGCCGCGGGACGCCTGCAATGCCCGACGCTGTTGGTGCGCGGCGGCTCCAGCGACCTGGTCAGCGAAGAAGTGGCGCGCGAGTTCCTGGACCTGGTGCCTCAGGCCGAGTTCGCCGACGTGGCCGGCGCCGGCCACATGGTGGCGGGCGACAAAAACGACGCCTTCACCGACGCCGTGCTGCCGTTCTTGAGCAAGCATCATTAAACCGGACCGCGGCTTCAGGCATTCGCCCGGGCCAGGACGAGGCGCAAGGCGTCTCGCACTGCCGCCAGACGCACCGCCGTACGGTCGCCCGGGTAGAGGCGATGCGCGGTTTCAGTCGGCGCGCCACGGCGGGCAACGCCCAGGAATACGGTACCAACGGGTTTAGCCTCCGTGCCGCCGCCAGGGCCGGCCAAACCGCTGACCGCGACCGCTATATCCGCATCCCGGCCCGCAATACGCAGAACGCCCTCCGCCATCAGCGCCACAGTCTGCGCCGACACAGCCCCATGGGTGTGCAACACGGCCTCCGGCACGCCCAACACCTCCCGCTTGGCCTGGTTCGAGTAGGTGACAAAGCTTCGTCCTATGCAATCGCTGGACCCTGCGATCTCGGTCAGGGCACCGGCGATCAGGCCGCCTGTGCAGGATTCGGCGGTGGAGACGCGCAGGCCGGCCCGGCGCAGCGCATCCAGCGTTGCAGCGGCGAGGCTGGCAACATCGTCCGGAAACAGGCTCACAGCAATCCGCCCATCTGCATCAGGCCCATGACGACGCCGGCATAGAGCCCGGCAATCCAATCGTCTGCCATGATGCCGAGCCCGCCGGGAATATTGCGGTCCGCCCAGGACGCGGGCCAGGGCTTCAGGATATCGGCGGCGCGGAACAGAACAAAGGCAATAGCGATTTCAGCCAGGCCCAGCGCCGCACACGGCAGCAGCGCCAGCCATTGCCCGGCAACTTCGTCAATGACGACTGCGCCGGGATCATCCTTGCCCAACGCATCGGCATAGCGCTCGCCGGCCCAAACGCCAGCGATGCTGACCAGAATGACACCACCGATGAGCGCCGGCACGCCGCCCAGCCAAAGCAGCAAGACACCCGGCGGCAGCGCCGCCAAAGAGCCCCAGGTGCCAGGAGCCTTTGGCAACAGACCCGTGCCGAACCAGGTTGCAATCAACGCCGCCGCGCGGCCGCTCATGACAACACCGGCAGGCTGAGCGTTGCAACGGCATGGGCGGCGATACCTTCTTCGCGCCCCGTAAATCCAAGCCTTTCGCTGGTGGTCGCCTTCACGGCAACACGGTCGAGCGGCAACACGGCGATTTCGGCGATACGGGCCCGCATGGCGTCGCGGTGCGGGCCGATCTTCGGACGCTCACAGACCAGCGTCAGGTCCAGGTGCAGGACCGTTCCGCGCCGCTCCGCAACCCGTCCGACGGCGTGCCGCAGGAATAGGGCGCTGTCCGCACCCCGCCACGCCGCCTCGCCGGGCGGGAAATGGTGCCCGATATCGCCTTCGGCCAAAGCGCCATAGATGGCGTCGCAAAGCGCATGCAAGCCAACATCGGCGTCGGAATGGCCGGCCAGGCCTTTGCCGTGCGGGATGCGAACACCGCCCAGCGTGACGTGGTCGCCGGGGCCGAAGGCGTGCACATCATAGCCAAAGCCGGTCCGCGGCTCTCGCGCGCCGGCCAACAGCGTTTCCAATCGGACAAGATCCGAAGCGGTTGTGACTTTCAGCAAAGCTTCGTCTCCCTCGACCAACGCAACCTGCTGTCCCATGGCTTGCAACAGATCGGCGTCATCGGTGAATTCCTGCTGCGGCAATGCCCGATGCGCCGCCAGAATATCAGCAAACCTGAACCCCTGGGGCGTCTGCGCCCGCCAAAGGCCCACGCGCGGCACAGTTTCGGCAATCCTACCATCCGGACCGGAGCGCTTCAGGGTATCGACCACCGCCATGGCCGGAATTGCTCCGGGCGCAGTCTCCAGCGCCGCCAGCACGCGGCCGACGACCGACGGCAGCAGCAGGGGACGCGCCGCATCATGGATCAGCACCCGGCCCGGCGGCGCGGGCAGCGCCGCCAGCGACTCCAGACCGTTGCGCACCGACGCCTGTCGGGTCGCGCCTCCCGGAACGGACGTCACGTCGCCCTGAAGGCCAGCAATAGCCTCCTCAAAGGCCGCCTGGTCATCCGGATGAATGACGCAACAGACCAACTCAACAGCCGGATGCGCCAGAATCGCCTCGACAGACCAGCGCAACAGCGTGCGACCGGCCAAATTCGCATATTGCTTTGGGCCGTCGCCGCCAAATCGACTGCCTCTGCCCGCCGCAACAACGATTGCCGCGGTCCGAGGCCCGGCTGCCGGATTCAGAGTTCTTTTCGCCATGCGGCGCCGCATAGCATGCCTTTCCTCAATGCAACAGAGGGGTTGAAAGTTCGAAATGAAATGCCTAATTTGCTTAAAAGTTGGTCACATGAAGAAATGATTATTTTTTATGCAACTTCCGGTCTCCTCACAACCCAGCCCCGCGGCCATATTTGAGGCCCTATCGGCCGCCTTGGTCGTCATCGATGCCGATGGCATCGTCTGCCAGGCGAATTCGGCCGCTGAACAATTCCTCCAGATCAGCCGCCAGAGCCTGCTGCAACGCCGGCTGCAGGACATCGTTCCAGAAGATTCGCCGCTGCACGCCTTGGTCGGCCAGGTCCGATCCAGCAACGTCAGCATCGCCGATCATGGCATCCCGCTGGAAACGCAGAGGGTTTCGATTCCGGCGATTTCGGCCCAGATATCCCCGGTTCTGGATAGCGACGGGGTCGCCATGGGGTACATCGTCCTTTCGCTGTCGCCCCATACCATCGCCCAGCGGATCGACCAGCAATTGCTGCATCGTCATGCCGGCCGGTCGGTGGCAGCGATGTCGGCATTGCTGGCGCATGAGGTCAAAAACCCGCTGGCCAGCATTCGCGGCGCCGCCCAGCTGATGGAGATGAACGTCGCCGAGGACGACCGCGAACTGGTCGGCTTGATCTGCGACGAGGTCGACCGCATCAACAATCTGGTCGACCGGATGGGCCTGGCGGCTGACCCTCGGGGCCTGGAGCGCGGACCTGTCAATATCCACGAAGTGCTGGAACGCGCACGGCGGATCGCAGAAACCAGCTTTGGCGAGGGCATCAGGCTTATCGAGCGCTATGACCCATCGTTGCCGCCGGCCTTCGGCCATCGCGATCAGCTGATCCAAGTCTTTCTTAACCTAATCAAAAACGCGTGCGAGGTTCTGGGGCCCGATCGGGGCGAAATCGTGATCTCAACCGCCTACCAGCATGGGGTCCGGATCTCGGTGCCAGGTGCTGCAAAACCAGTAGATTTGCCGTTGGTGGTACGCATTCAGGACAATGGGCCAGGCGTACCGGACGACCTGCGCCCGCATCTGTTCGATCCATTTGTATCCGCCAAGCCCGGCGGCCACGGATTGGGGCTGGCCATAGTTGCCAAAATCGTGAGCGAACACGGCGGCCTCGTCGAGTGCGACAGCGAACCGGGCCGCACCGTTTTCACTGTGATGCTGCCCGTTTCGTTGGGGTAGACCGATGACTTTGAAGAGACTGCAATGACACCCGCGACCATCCTCATAGCCGACGACGACCGCGCCATCCGCACCGTAGTCAGTCAAGCCCTGAGCCGGGCTGGCTACACAGTCAAAGCGACTGCCCACGCGGCAACGCTCTGGCGCTGGGTCGATGATGGCGACGGCGATTTGGTCATCACCGATGTGGTGATGCCGGACGAAAACGGCTTGGACCTGGTGCCGCGCATCAAGAAACGCCGGCCCGACCTGCGCGTCATTGTTATGAGCGCCCATTCGACATTGCTGACGGCCGTCAAAGCCACGGAACGCGGCGCCTTTGATTATTTGCCGAAGCCGTTCGATTTGCGCGAGCTTGTCCGCACGGTTGAGCGCGCGCTGGTCGAGCCTGCGAACACGCCTCCCGCCGCCGAAAAAGACAGCGAAGAACTGCCGCTGATCGGCCGCTCGCCCGCCATGCAGGAAATATACCGCGTCCTCGCCCGGCTGATGAGCACAGACCTGACCGTCATGATCCACGGCGAGAGCGGGACCGGCAAGGAACTGGTGGCGCATGCCTTGCACGACTACGGCCGGCGGCGACATGGCCCCTTCGTCGCCGTGAACATGGCGGCCCTGCCGCGCGAACTGATCGAGAGCGAATTGTTCGGCCACGAGAAGGGCGCTTTTACAGGAGCTGTACAACGCACCGCCGGAAAATTCGAGCAGGCGGCAGGCGGCACCCTGTTCCTTGATGAAATCGGCGATATGCCGCTGGAGGCGCAAACCCGATTGCTGCGCGTGTTGCAGGAAGGTGAGTTCACGACCGTCGGCGGCCGCACCCCGATCCGCGCCGATGTCCGCATTGTCGCCGCCACGCACAGAGACCTGCGCCAGTTAATCAGGTTAGGGCAATTCCGCGAGGACCTGTACTACCGGCTGAACGTCGTACCGCTGCGGCTGCCGCCGCTGCGCGAGCGGGCGGAAGATATTCCGGACCTGACGCTGCATTTCCTGGCGCGCGTGGCGGACGAGGGGCTGACGTACAAGCAAATCGAGCCAGCGGCCATCGCCCGGCTGCGCCAGCACCGCTGGCCTGGCAACGTGCGCGAACTGGAAAATCTGGTTCGCCGCCTGGTTGCGCTCTATACCGACGATGTCATCCGCCTCGAATCCGTCGAGATGGAGTTGGCGGACCTTACTGCCATACCCGAGCCGATTGGGGATGGCCCGGCGATCCCGAACGACGAAGGGTTGGAAGCTGCTGTCGAGCGCGTGCTGAAACGATATTTCGATGCACACGACGACTTGCCGCCGCCGCCAGGCCTGTACGACCGGGTGCTGCGCGAAGTCGAAGGGCCGCTGATCCGACTCTCGCTGTCGTCGACCCGCGGCAATCAAATCCAGGCTGCCAAAATGTTAGGCTTGAACCGCAACACATTGCGCAAGAAGATCAAAGACCTTGGTATTCCGGTAATTCGCGGCCTGTCGTGACCTTGCACGCGCCGCAAAAGGCGGCTTGCGGAAATGATTGGCTATGTTGCGGCGCTGTCCTGCTCTGTCGGCCTCGGTCTGGCAGTCGCGGTTGCCCGGTTCGCATTTGAAGGCGGCACCAATGGCGTGACCGTAGCCGTCCTGCGGGCCAGCCTGCTGGTGCTTCTGGTCGGCGGTTACTGTTTGGCGACCGGACGCAACTTGCGCCTGCCTTGGCGGCTATGGTTCCCGTGCTTCGTTCTGGGCCTGCCCATGGCCGTCATGTTCTATGGCAATATTGCCGCCGTCCAATTCATTCCGATCGGACTGGCCGCGCTGCTGTTCTTTACGTTTCCGCCGCTGATCGCACTCGGCGAAGCCGCCCTGGCCCGCCGCGTGCCCTCGGGCCTGCAATTGCTGGCGCTGGCGGCGGCGTTTGCCGGTCTGGCGATGATGCTGGGCGTCAGCTTCGAGACGGTGCACCCGCTGGGCATCGCGCTCAGCCTCTCTGCCTCTGTCGCTACGACGCTCAACGTCATCGGCAGCGCCAGGGTGCTGCCGCGCGGCGACCGCTGGGTCATGTTCTGGCATATGGCGCTGGTCGCGGCAGTGTGCCTGATGGCCGTCGCCGTCCTCGGCGGCTCGATCCATCTGCCGGAAACCCCCGGCGGTTGGGCCGGCATGTTTGGCGTCGCCCTGTTGCAGGCCAGCTCCATCCCGCTGTTCTATGTCGCCATCCATCACATCGGCCCGGCCAAAAGCGCGATGCTCACCAATCTGCAACCGGTGGTCAGCATCGTGGCCGCCTACCTGCTGTTTGCCGAAGTGTTGGGCCCGCTGCAATCCGCCGGGGCCGCCATGGTCCTGGGCGGGATCATGCTGATGCAGTGGAGCGATATGCGAAAGCGCAAGTGACGCGCGGACTCGGCGCTTTGCCGGTCGCGCCCTGCGCGTGTATACCTGCCGCCTTCGCCCTTCGATCCACCTGGAGTCCCGCCGCCGATGAGCGCTATCCCGGCCGATTTCCCTGCTGCGTACCGAATTTCCGACCCCATCGACCCGCATGAGCTTGCGACCGGCCCGTTCTACGAACCGCTCGACCCGGCAGGAGACCCCCGCGTTGTGCTGTTGGTCGAAGAAAAGCATTGCAACTCGAGCGGCGTGACGCACGGCGGCTTGCTGATGACCATGGCCGACCTCACATTATGTGCCGCAGCGCGAGAAGGTTTGCCGGATGAGCGCGCGATCACCGTACAACTGGATGCGCAATTCATCGACGCGGGAAGGATCGGCGATTTTCTGGTCGCCCGCGCCGAAGTGGTCCGCCGTGGCGGCAGGATCATCTTCGTCCGCGGCCAGATCCAGGCGGGCAGCCGCGTGCTGCTGACCGCCAGCGCCGTAACCCGCCGTGTCAAACGTCAGCCTGCGAGTTAAATGCGATGCCGCGTATCCGGTTCATTCACCTGTCGTTAGCCGCCGCCATCCTCAGCGCCATTGCTCCGGGCCCGGCGCTGGCCGGGCGGCTGGACCGGCCGGAAGTTACGGATTACCGGGTCTGGGAATCCACCCGGTGCTATAAGCCGCGGGCGCCTAACGTCCAAGTGACCGATGCGCTGACATTCAATCTGGCTATCGAGGGATTTAACCAGTATTTGCTGCATATGCGCCGGTACCTGGAGTGTGCCGAACAAGAGGCGAACGAAGATTATGCCAGCCTGAAACGCGCGCTGGAGCAGGGATTGGCCCTGGTCCGCAGCGGCGTTCTCCAAGAGTTGCAAGAAGGCCGGGAAAATATCGAGCAGTACCGGCCGCTCTATGCCCCTGAACAACCAAACGTCGCACCGCCGCCAGGACGGCAATAATCCATGCAGCGCGAATCCCCGAAAATCGGCTTGGTAAGCCTCGGTTGCCCGAAGGCGCTGGTCGATTCCGAACGAATTGTCACCAGACTGCGGGCCGAAGGTTATCAGATTGTCGGCGACTATGACGGCGCCGACCTGGTGTTGGTCAATACCTGCGGTTTCCTGGACAGCGCCCGGGCAGAAAGCCTGGAGGCCATCGGCGAAGCCCTTGCAGAAAATGGCCGGGTGGTCGTCACCGGTTGCCTCGGCAAGGAGGCCGACCTGATCCGGCGCGAACATCCCGGTGTGCTGGCGATTACCGGGCCGCACCAGTACGAGCAGGTGATGGGCGCGATCCACGACGCCTTGCCGCCGGCGCACGATGCCTTTCAGGACCTGGTGCCCGAAGCCGGGCTGCGCCTGACGCCGCGCCACTATGCCTACCTGAAGATCTCGGAAGGCTGCAACAACCGCTGTTCGTTCTGCATTATCCCGCAAATCCGCGGCGACCTGGTCTCACGGCCGCTGGCGCAGGTCATGTTCGAGGCGGAAGCGCTGGTGCGCGCCGGCGTGAAAGAGTTGCTGGTAATCAGCCAGGACACCAGCGCCTATGGCCTGGACCTGAAATACGCCAGCAGCAATTGGAAGGGCCGCGAATACCGGACCCGCTTTCTCGATCTGGCCGAAGCCCTGGGCTCGCTCGGCGTTTGGGTGCGGATGCACTATGTCTACCCATACCCGCATGTCGACGATGTGCTGCCGCTGATGGCCGAAGGCAAGATTTTGCCGTACCTGGATATTCCCTTCCAGCACGCCAACCCGCGGGTGTTGAAGGCGATGCGCCGGCCGGCGAACCAGGAAAAAGTTCTGGAGCGTCTGGCAGCCTGGCGGAAAATCGTGCCGGACCTGACGATCCGGTCCACCTTCATCGTTGGCTTCCCCGGCGAAACCGATGAGGAATTCGAGGACTTGCTCGATTGGCTGGAGGAAGCGCAGATCGACCGCCTCGGCTGTTTCCAGTACGAGCCCGTCGCCGGCGCGCCCTCGAATGCTTTGACGGGCGCAGTGCCGGATGCCGTGAAGCAGGAGCGCTTTGACCGCCTGATGGAATTGCAGCAAGAGATCAGCGCCCAAAAGCAAATCGCCAAAATCGGCCGCGAGTACGATGTCATCATCGACGATGTGGATGAGGATGAGGCCATCGGCCGGTCGTTCGCTGACGCGCCGGATATCGACGGCAATGTCTATCTCGACGGCGAGAACGAGTTGGAAATCGGCGAAATCGTGCGCGTTCGGGTTAATGACGCCGATGCCTATGACCTTTGGGGCGAGGTCATCGATTAAAGCATCCGGCAGGCGGACGGGACGATACAATCGGCTGCGCGGTGATGCGATCCCGTCCGCTTAAGACCCGAATACCCAACGGACCGGCCATGCGGACCGGATATGCCTCCAGCCCCGCAAAAAAATTTCATGCTAACCCGTTGACGTCCAATCCTTTGCTTAGTTACCATCCCTGCCGTTGGAGCCTCTAAAGCTGGTCAAAGACAAAGATTTGGGAAAATGATATTCAAGTTGATGTACCGGATTCCTGTAAGGGCCGTATTGGTTATTACAGTGCTTAGCCTTGGTTTGGCTGCGTGCGCGGGCAACAATAACATAGTTAAAGACATTCGGATTATGACCCGCAGCAGCGAAGGGCTGACCCCGGCGCAGGCTCAACAGCTCGAACGCCTGAAACGCTACGCCAACATGCGGGTTCAGGCCACGGCCGGCGGCGCGCTTTTGGGCGGGCTGACATGTGGACTGCTGTCAGGCAAGAACAAAGTCCGCAATGCTGCTGCTTGCGCGCTGGCCGGTGGATTTGCCGGATACTATATCGGCGCATACTACGCCAATATCAATTCGGTTGCCGAAAACAAGCGGAAAGATTTGGATACCCGGCTTGCAGCCTCGCAAGCAGCAGTGAAAGAAACGCAGGAAGCCGCCGCGGTCACTTACCGGGCCAATAAAGAAACGCGGGATCGTATCAAACGCATCAATGCGCAATATTCCGCTAGGTCCATCACGTTGGCGCAATACAAAAAAGAAGCCGAAGCCACCCAGGTACAAGTCGATAATTCGGCAGCGACGCTGGAACTGGCTGAGGGCGATCTCAAAAATATAGAACAGGCGATCAAAGACGCCAAGAAGGAGCGCCAGGATACGAAGGACCTGAAAAAGCAACGCGACGCGATGGAACGCGAGGTCGAGGCTCTCCGCAAAGCACATGACCAAATGGTGGCGGCACAGAGCACTATACCGGCCGATATTCGCAATTCGTAAGGGTTAGGACTTTGCCGGAAGAGCCGGCTGGGACCGTTCAGGGGGAAAAATCATGAGAGCCACTTTGGCCCTGTTAATCCTGCTCAGCGCCTTGACAGTGGGCGGCTGCTCGACCTGCTCGACCGACCCGAGCAAGGTCGGGCTGGGTTGCGCCATCGCCAACCATGAAGGCGGCGTCAACAAACGGGTTGACCAGCAAATCGAAAGAGATATCGCCGCCAACGACAATCGGCGCCGGGAATTGGAACTGCGCGCGCAGCAACAACGAATTGAAGCGTCCGAACTTCGGGGCGAAGAACGCCGGCTGCGGCTGAAACTGGCGAGCCTCAACGACGACACCGCCAAAGCCAACCGGAAGCTTTCGGAATTGCGGCAAACCCAGCGCGTCACCACCGCTCAGATTCTCGAGGTCCGCAAACGGGAACAGGCTTTGTCCGAGAAAATCCTCCAGCTCAATTCAAAGGACAACGCGACCGCGCGTGAAATCGCTGCGCTCAACGAAGAAGCCCGTCAGCTGAATGCAGACATCGACCGTCTGCGAAGCCTGCAATAGGCAGCGATGCCCAGCAACCCCACCAACGGACAGGTAGCAAGTGGGGCGGGAGCGATAGCGATGCGCAATATCCTGTATGGCTTTGGCCCGGTGGTCTTGCTGGCGGCAGCGCTAGGCGCCTACGCCCTGGTCTTGCCGGCCTGTGCGGCCCTGCCGATCTTCGGCCAGTTCTGGCGCGGCTATTGCCCGGCCGCGGCCGCCCCGCCCGGCACACAAGCGCTGGAGCGCGAAGTCCAGCGCCGCCGGGCATTGGAGGCGGAGATCCGGGTTTTGGAACGCGAAGTTGCCGGGCTGGGCCCCTGCCCGGTGCAGCAAGCCCCGCCGCAAGTTGCGCCCCAAACGCCACCCCAAACGCCGCCGCAGACACCACCCCAGGCCTCCATCGACCGCGAACGCTGGCAAAACCAGGACATCACGCTGATGCAAGGTTGCTGGGTCCTGGATTCCGACCTGCAGCTTCAAGACGCCCGAACCAAGCGACCGTTGCCCGTCAGCACCTGGAAAGTGTGCTTTGGCGCCGATGGAACGGGGCAGCAAACGCTCGCGTTCACCAATGGCATGCAATGCAGTTCCGGCGTCAAGGCAACGTTCAACAGCGCGGAAAACCTGGTGCTGGACGATCAAGCCGATGTGGGTTGCACGCACGGCTACCGGATTCTGCGCAGGATCACCTCATGCCGTCTGAATTCCGAGAACAAAGCGATCTGCGTCGGCAAAGATTCGTCCGGCGGGGTCTCCAATATGCAATTGCGGCGGGCTGGGTAGGGAAATTCCATGGCTGAAACCTATTTTCTGACCAAGACAACCGTCGATCCCGGCCAGCTGATTTCAATCAACGACAGCGTCGCGCTGGAACAGTACGAGGCGTTGCGGCATTTTCTGGTGACCCGGATCGGGCGCGACGCAGCCGACCTGTTTGCAGAGCCGGTATTGAGCCGCGGCAATGGCGCTTCGGCCACTACGGTCTCCTGGTACACGACGCGCGCTGGCCAGGGCGTCCGGCTGGCCGACCTGTCCAGCGAAGCGCGGCAGTCGGTCGAAGCGACGCTGAAACGGCAACTCGCGGCAGTATCGGAAGCGCTTTCCGATCCGAACTTCGGCCCGCTGTTGGGCGCTGCCCTATACCTGGACAGCGATCGCGATATCTGGGTGGTGGATAACCGCCCGTTTTTGACCAATTGGGGCCTTGCTCCGGCCGCAAGCCTGGCGTCGCAATCGGCGCGCAACCAGCATTTCGCAGCGACGATCGGCCGGTTTTTACCACTGGCGATGGCGCCCGCGCTCTCGCAGGACGAATGGGCCTCCAGAGGCTATGCCGCGGCGGCGGCCGCGATGCCTGCCGCCCCCGAACCGGCTTCACAAAGCGTTTCCGTCAGCGACGCGACAGCGGCGTCGGCCCCGGTCGCGCCACGGCAAGACAGCGCCGCTGCGCCCGTAATCCCTGCTGCAGCAGCGGGAACGACAGTGCTCATCAGCGACCGCCGCTGGCGATGGCGCTGGATTCCTCCCGTTGCTTTGCTGGTCTTGTTCGCGATCGTCCTGGTTTGGCTGCTGTGGCCGGGCACGCTATTGTATCCGCCACGTCCGGCCGCTTCGATCATCACCGACGATGCCGTCGCCGAAGCCGCACGCGCCGGCAATCGGGCGCTGGAGGACCGCATCGCGCAACTGCGCGCTGCCATCGACGGCGCGGTCTGCACGCCACAAGGCGACCTGGTGCTGCCGGATGGGACAACGCCGCGGGGTCAGACTCCGGCGCCGCAACAGCAGTCCGACAATGGCGACCCTGGCTCCGCGTCCGCCGCAACGCCCGAAGGGCCGGTTCAGGGCCGGCCTGATGCCTTGACGCCGCCGCCGCCGTCCCAACTGATGACGCCACCCGCAGACGGCCAGGACCCGGTATCGCTGCTCACGAAGTTGGAGCAAAGTACCGTTCTGGTCCTGGCTCAGGGGCAGGAAGACGCCGGGCTTGGCACAGGGTTTTTCATTGCCCCCGACCTGCTGGTGACGAACTATCACGTCGTAAAACCGGCACTGACCGGCGGCGCCATCGCCGTCACCAACCAGACCCTTGGCCGCCTGACGAAAGCGGAACTCATCGCAAAGTCCGGCCCTTTGGAAACCAACGGCGACGATTTCGCATTGTTGCGGGTCCCGGGCGGCCAAATGGCGTTCTACGCGATCCGATTGCCGGCGGAATCGCTGCGGCTGCAACAGGTGATCGCTGCCGGCTACCCCGGATTCGTGCTTGAAACCGACAGTCATTTCAAAGCGTTGAAAAAAGGCGACGCCGGCGCAATTCCTGGGCTCGTCGTAACCGACGGCATCGTTAACGCCGAGCAACAACTGGCCGCCTCCACCAAGGTTCTGGTGCATACGGCGCATATTTCGCCCGGCAATTCCGGCGGTCCACTGGTCGATTCCTGCGGCCAAGTGGTCGGCATCAACACATTTATCCGCAACGACCAGAAGTCGCTGAATTCTCTGAATTTTTCGCTGACGAGCGCAGACCTGCAGGATTTTCTGAAAGCGAACAACGTTTCGGTCGCGACGACGTCCGCCCCGTGCGCCCCCAGCATTTCGCGCCCAACGCCGCCTGCTTCCGCCTCCTCGGCGCCGAATGCGCCGGAGGCGCCCTCTACACCCTCTACACCCCCTACACCCTCTACACCTGCGGCACCCACAGCGCCGACAGCACCCGCCGCAACGCCACCACCGCCCGCCGCTCAGGCCGCTCCGACACGGCCTGCGCCACCCGCCGCAGCGTCCAGGCCATCCGGCGCCGGCGAACCGCAGGGTCCGGCGTCGCGCTCGAACACCGACCGGTGGTAGCCCCATGGCTTTGCGTCGACTAGCCTCCACCCGCACTGCCGACTATTCGCCGCTTGGTTCCGCGGGACAGCGCTCGTTCGAGCTGGTCCGCCGGGAAGCGGCCGGCCTCGGGCCAGCCCACGAGGCGCTATTCGCCGAGCCATCGCCAAGCCCGAAGGGCGATGAAGTCGACTGGTACGCTAACGCGTCAGGCCCAATCCGCCCGTTATCGTCAGCATCGCCGCAGGAACAGGAGGCCGGCAAAGCCCGCCTGCAGGAACTGGTCGGCGATATTCTCGCCGCCGCCGAGCGTCTGGGGGGAAGTGCGGATCAGGCACAGCGCCGCCTGGGCGAGGCCCTGCGCAATGCCGTAGAGGTGCCGGACCCTGGCTGCGTGTACCTGGTCGGCGACCAACCGGTCATCGTCGCGTGGGCGCATCACCGCAACACCAACGCACCGGCACGGGGAGTCCTGGCGGCATTGGCGCCGCACGCCCGCACTGCAGCGACCATCGCTCCGGTTGCGTCGATCGCCGCGGCGCCGCCGGCGCCCGCGCAGGACAGCCCCGCCGCCGCGACAGTTCTGGCTTCGGTGCCCGTAGCGTCCGACGCCGGCAGCTGGGGTTGGCTATGGTGGCTGTTGTGGTTGGTGGTCGGCGCGCTGGCCCTGGTCATCTTGTGGACGCTGCTGACCGCATGCGGGACCCGCTGGCTGTTGCCGCTGGACTATTGCCCGCGGGCCGAGGCGGTGACGGCCGCGCCCGAAGCGGACCGCCGCGATGCTTTAGAGGCGGAATTGTACCGGTTACAGCGAGAGCTAAGCCACGCCGACCAGGCCTGCAGGCCGCAACCGCCGCCGGCCCCTCCAGAACCGCAACCGCCAGAACCGCAACCGAACGAGTTCGATTCTCGCGTTCAGAACGAAGGCGGCCAGACGAATGCCGCGCTCCGCATCACTCTGATCTGGGACACCTACAGCGACCTGGATTTGCACCTCTATTGCTCGGGCGGGCATCTTTTTTACCGGAACCGGTCGGCCTGCGGCGGTCAACTGGACGTCGATAAAAATGCGGGCCGGGATATCAGCCCAAAGCCGGTCGAGAACATCTACTTCACCGCTCCGCCCCCACCCGGGACCTACAAAGTTGTCGTCCACAACTATTCGCAAAAGGGCCGGAACCCGAACAATTTCCAGCTGCAAATCCTGAAGAACGGGGAATCCACCGTGAAGCGAGGCTCGATTTCACGGCCGAAAGACAGCCTCACCTTCAGTTTTACCATTCCTTGAGCCACCCAGAGGTACCGCAACATGTTGCGCAATCTGATCGAAAAATGGCCGGCAGAAATTACCCTGGTGCCGTATTCCGGTATCCAGATCCTGGATTTCGGTCTGAATATCGACGCTGGCGGCCGTGGGTCTATGGCATTTTCCGAGCGCATGGTGGAGCAAAAGGATGAAGGCGACGTCTGGCAACTGTTTCCCCACTCGCAAGACGACGACCTGAACGCGCAGATTCCACCGCCCCGGGTCGATGGCGACGAGGACTATTCGATCTCGAAGGTAAAAGCGCTGGAGCCGTTCCTGAACCGCTGGACGCCCGCCCCTTTGCTGCGTATCCGCCCGGGCGCCGGCCCGCGCGGCCAGGAGTTGTTCGACGCCGGCCCATCGACCTGGGCACGGTTCTATGTGCTGGAGTTGGACCAGCGCGACCCGGAATCCGGCTTTACCCACCGGCTGATCCTGGCGGTTGATACTGACCTCTCGGAAGCGCCGTCGGATGCGGGCGACGATGGACCTTACCTCGCGCCGACGGTCAAGGATTCCGCTGACGAAAGCGAATTCCGTCTGGCCACCAATGCGGACCAAATGGCCTGGTTCCTGCGCCGGGAGGTGGAGGACATCGACGGCAGCCGGTTCGACCAGCAGAAATGGGTGGATGACTGGCTGGACGACCAATACAAAACCTTCCGCCAGGCGCAACGCCCGAACCGGGAATTGCGCCCGGAGGATTTTCCGTTCCGCTTCGAACACTGGGCCCGCTATCTGGCGTGCCTCGCACTGATCGG
Source organism: Alphaproteobacteria bacterium (assembly GCA_029978325.1). Lineage (GTDB taxonomy): Bacteria > Pseudomonadota > Alphaproteobacteria > Bin95 > Bin95 > JACKII01. The sequence goes on from JAPOJR010000002.1 coordinate 32,658, forward strand.
CGAAGCCGTCCGTCCGCCGAAAATCCGCCTGCTGGATACGGTCTCGGAAGATCAGCGCTATCAGTGCATCGAAGTCGACCTCGTGCTCGACATCGGCAACAGCCGCACTTGCGGCATCCTGGTGGAGAGCTATCCGGACGATCCGCGGGTCGACCTCAACAATTCCTTTGCCCTGTCGATGCGCGACCTCGGCCGCCCGGAATTGTATTACCGGCGCCCGTTCGAGAGCCGCATCGAGTTCGCGCAGGTCGATTTCGGCCCGGAACACATTTCGCGGCGATCCGGCCGCAGCAATCCGGCCTTTCTCTGGCCCAGCCTCGTCCGCGTTGGGCCCGAAGCCACCCGGCTGGTGCAAGGGACGGAAGGCACAGAAACCCTCAGCGGCCTTTCCAGCCCAAAGCGCTATCTGTGGGACACGCAGCCCGTCAACCAGGACTGGCGCTTTCAATCGATCACCGCCCGGCAAACCCTGCCGTTGATTGCGCGCTCGGCCTTCAGGTTCCTGAATGAGGCGGGCGACGTCATTTCCCAGGTGACGGTCGAGGAAGACGCCAAGCTGCGCAGCCGCAACGAGACCAGCAAGACCAGCGCCATCCGCCCGCGGTTTTCCCGCTCGTCGCTGTATTCCTTTATGCTCTCGGAATTGATCATCCACGCTCTGGTGCAGATCAACGACCCGGCCTCGCGCGCCACGCGCAAACAATCCGACCTGCCGCGCCGATTGCGCAACATCATCCTGACCCTGCCATCGGCGACACCTATGCAGGAACAGGCGATCATGCGCTCGCGCGCCGAAGCCGCCATCCGGCTGACCTGGTCGATCCTGGGATGGCGCGACGGCCAGGCCATGACCTGCAAGATGCCCACCGTCATGGTGGAATGGGACGAGGCGAGTTGTACGCAACTGGTCTGGCTCTATGATGAAATCACTCAGAAATTCGGCGGCCAGATCGAATCCTTTTTCGCCTTGCATGGCCGCAAGCGACAGCGGCCGCCGCCGCAATTTGCGCTGGCCAATGCGACAACCGCCCCCCGACGCTCGGGACCGGAAGATTCCTTACGCGTCGCCTGCATCGATATCGGCGGCGGCACCACCGACCTGATGGTCACCACGTATTACAGCGATGACAACCGCGCGATCCTGCCCGTGCAGAATGTGCGCGAGGGCTTTCGCATTGCCGGTGACGACCTGGTGCAAGAAGTCGTCTCCCGCGTCGTGCTGCCGCAAATTGGCGATCAGATTCAAAGCAAAGGCGGAAGCTTCATCAATGAGTTGTTCCATGAATTGTTCGGCGGCGACGTCGGCGATGTGGAAGAACAGGTGCGGCAGCGCCGGCGGCAATTTTCCATCCAGATCCTGACGCCAATCGCGCTCGCCATGCTGGAAGCGTGCGAATCCCTGTCCGCCAGCGATACCCGCACACTGCACCTGACCGACATTGTCGGCACGCTGCCGCAACCGGATGCTGGCCCGCTTAATACGGACGACGCAACACCGCCCGAACTCGCCATTGCACCCGACATTATCGGCTACCTGCAGAAACCGGCTCGCGAACGCGGTGCTACGGATTGGGCGCTGTCCAGCGTCGCCATCGACGTGAACCCCAACACGATAGACGAGGTGGTTCGCGACGTGTTGGGCCCGGCGCTGGAGCCCATGTTGGAGCTGATTGACCACCTCGCCGCTGACGTCGTGCTGCTGTCCGGCCGGCCGACGCGGCTGCTGCCAGTGGCCGATCTGGTACGAGAGGCCATGGTGGTGCGGCCGGACCGGATTATCGCCATGCACGACTACAGGGTGGGCGGCTGGTACCCCTATCGCGACCGTGTCACCAACAAGATTGGCGACCCCAAAACGACGGCTGCGGTCGGCGGCATGCTGTGCCTGCTGGCTGCCAACCGGATCATGAATTTCAAGCTGGAAACCGAGCAGATCCATATGCGGTCCACAGCCCGGTATATCGGCGAGATGGAGCGCAACGGCCAGATATTCTCGGACCGCGTGCTGATGTCCGACGTCGATTTGCAGGCGAAAGCCGGCGCGGACGATACGGCGGAGGTATTGTTGCGTTCGCCGATGCATATCGGCTTCCGGCAGCTGCCACATGACCGCTGGATCGCCAGCCCACTCTACCGCTTGGACTTCAGCAACGAGAACGCTCAGAAGCAGCCGACGCCGTTCCGCGTCGTGCTGCGCCGCCGGGATTATGACCAGCAGGCGGAGACCCAGGCAGAGGCTTTGCGGGCCGAAGCGCTGAAAGAAGCCTTCATCGTTGAGGAGGTGGAGGATGCAAGCGGAAAAGGATGCAGCCCCCGCGACGTCAGGCTGACCCTGCATACACTCGGGGTCGATGAGACCGACTATTGGCTCGACACCGGCATTTTCCGCATCAATTGAGGGACCACCGATGAGCGAGGAAATCGCTGCCCAATGCGAGAGCGTGGCCACTGCCGCCACAGAAGCGCAGGCATGGCTGGAGGATAGCGCCAATGCCGACCTGGTCGGCGCGGAACTGGCGCCCTTGCGCCGTCAGTTGCGACGCGGCGCCATGCGGGCCAGGCGGCTGGCACAGGCGGCCCGACGGCCGATGTGCGTCAGCGTATTCGGTCCCAGCCAGGCCGGGAAATCGTTCCTGGTGTCGGTGTTGGCCCGTCCGGCGAACGGCGCACTCACCTCGAACTTTCCGCACCCCAATGGCAGGCTGGACTTCATCAGCCAGATCAACCCGGAGGGCGAGGGCGAGTCGACCGGCATCGTCACCCGCTTCACCATCCATTCCTATACCGCGCCGCCGGAATTCCCGGTCAAGCTGCGCCTGCTGAGCGAGGCGGACGTCGTCTGCATCCTGGCCAACACATTCTTGATGGACGGCGACAAGAGCGAGGCAGAGCCTACCGGTGAGGAGCTTGATGGCCTGTTCGCAAAATTCCGGCCGAAAATGGGAGGGTCGGTTGCGCCGGGCATGGGGCCGGACGATGTCATCGCCATCCAGGAATACCTGCAGAAATTCGAACACCGCTCCACCTATATCGCCCAGATCCGGGGGTTCTGGGACGAAGCCGTCGAAATCGCGCCCTATCTCTCGATTGCCGACAGGGCCGCGTTTCTCTGCCTGGTCTGGGGGCGGCACGAACGGTTTACCCGCCTGTACGAACGCTTGGCGAAAGCGCTGGAATCGATCGGCAACCCGGTTGAGGCCTACGCCGGGTTGGACGCGCTGCAGCCGCGCGAGGACAGCATAATCGACGTAAAGCTGTTGAACGGCCTGGATGATGCAAGCGGCCCGACCCTGACGCTATCAACCGCAGCCGGCCGCAAAGCCTCGATGCCAAAGTCGGTGGCGACGGCGCTGACGGCAGAGCTGGTGCTGCCGATGGCGGACAAGCCGCACGATTTGTTCGAAGGTACCGACCTGCTGGATTTCCCTGGCGCACGCACCCGCTTTGAAAAGCCTCTGACCCAATTCCTGGGCGAGGCGGCGGAGCCGCTGAAAGAATGCCTGCTGCGCGGCAAGGTCGCCTACCTGTTCGACCGTTACGTCGCCGAGCAGGAAATCACCTCGATGCTGTTGTGCATTCCGGACAGCAATATGGAAGTCGCGGACCTGCCGCGCCTGATCGAGGACTGGATCGCCCACACCCATGGCGCAACGCCCGACCTGCGGGCATCGGCGGAAAAGCTGTTGTTTTTCGTCCTGACCAAATTCGACAAGCATTTGATCGACAGCGCCGGCGCCAGCGACGACGCCGCATCCCGCTTTCAACGGCGCATCCAGGCGTCTTTGCTGGAAAAATTCGCGGCAATGACCGAAAGCTGGCCGAACAACTGGGCCGCCGGCAAGCCGTTCAACAATTGCTTCTGGCTGCGCAATCCAAACTTCCCGGCGGAATCGGTGATCGAGTACGATGCCGACAATCGCGAAATCGCCCTGCTGGAGCGCAAGAAAGACCGCCTGGATCAGTTGAAGGCCGGATGCACCGGCGCCGAACTGGTCAAACGCCATTTTCAGGATCCTATCGCCGCCTGGGACGCGGCCATGGCGCTGAACGATGGCGGCGTCACCTATCTGATCGATCACATGACCCCGGTTTGCCGCCCGGAAATCAAGGCGGCTCAGATTTCGGCCCAGCTGCGCGACACCGCGCTTGGCCTTTCCCGCTCGATCGCGCATTTTTATATTTCCGACGACCTGTCCAAGCGCCTGGAAGAACGCCGGGCGGCGGCCCAAGGCCTGGTCAGGGAATTGCTGCAGGTGTTCGAGCACCGGCTGTTTGGCGCCATGCTGAACGCATTGACTGTCCGGCCAGACCAATTGGCGGCCATATTCCAAAGGCCGCCGGCGAACATCCGCCTGACCGCGGCGCGGTCGTCCACCGGCACGGGCGCACCCGCCGCCAGCGGACGCCCTGCAGGCGTCGTGTTACCCGGCGCCGGGATTGTGCTGCCGGGCGGCGGCCCGCCTCCAGAACCTCCCGCGGCGCCGGCCCCCGCCACGCCGGACCGGGACCGGATTCGCACGCTAAGCCGCCCGGAATGGCGCGCGGAGGTGGCGTTCGGCGCCTGGGTCGACCGGGTCAAGGGATTTGCCGAAATGGATGGGATCGAACAGCGATACGCCATCTCGGCCCAGGCCGCCAACGATCTGGCCGGTGAATTGATCGCCGGCGCGCGCCGCCTGCACCTGCGATCACGCATCGTCGATGCCCTGGAAAAGCGGGCGTTCCTGGAACGCGGCGACGCCGGCATCATGTCGGCCGCAATCACCGCAACCGAACTGCTCAATTCCTTCGCCATGCAAGCCGGCGCCTCGCTGGTGCCGCTGGAGCAGCGACCAGACATTCCCACCGACGATCAGACGCGCAAACCCTTCGCTTCCCAGCCGCAAGTCGATAGCGCCGACGCGCTGCCGGCGACGCCGCGCCGCGCCGATGCCGAATATCTGACCAGTTGGATGCACATGACGTACCGCCTGTTTGAAGACAACGCGATGGACGTCGACGGCGGCGCGGCCAACCCGGAACAGAACATGCGCCTGGGCGCTATCCTCCAATCTTTGGCGGCGGCCTGACGGAATATTCTGGGGGAATATGCATGAGCCTTGCAGTTTTTCGTGATCCGGCCAAACGAATGGGGGGATCGGCGCTGATCACCCTGCCGGACGGGCCCGGCGAAACCGTTCAGATCGTGGTGACGATGGACGGCGGCGCTGCCACATTGGGTCCACATGGCTGGCAGGGCAGCGACCATGCCTTTGGACCCTACCCGGTCGAAAAGGGGCCTCGGGGCCAGTTTGTCAGGGTCGGCCCTGAGATCGTCGACCAGTTGGAAGCGTTCGACCCCATCGAGATCGCCGTGCCCGACCGATCTGCCAAAGTGGCCCTTCCCTGGCCTTCCGACATTCTGCCGTCGCCAGACCGCGCGACGGGCGGCGGCGTGCAGGTCGTTGGCGCGAAGCCATCGAACGACCAATCCGCCAAACCACGGCCCGCTCCCGAGCCGCCGCCGCAAGAAGCCGCTGCATCACCAGCCCCAGAGACGACGGTCGCCCCTGCTGCCAAGCCAGAGCCTGAAGCCAAAGCAGAGGTCAAAACGGAAGGCAAACCTGTCGTCAAACCGGAGCCCACGGAGAAACCCAAGCCGCCGTGGAGCAAGCTGATTGTCCCAGTTGCTCTGGTTCTGGCGGTAATCGTCGGCGCGGTCCTGTTCTTCACCCAGAAAGACAGTGATCCGCCCCCACCTGCACCGACAGCCGAATGTACGCGGGACCGGTTGCAAACGGTTTTGCGGGATCCCGCAGCGACCGCCGCAACGTTGCAGCCGCTGCTCGGCGCCTGCCAAAGCGCAGGCAACCATGATTTGGAAGTGACGGTGCTGGAGCGGTTGATCCGGCTTGGCGACGCCGCGGCGCTGCTACGCTTAGCCGAGTGGTACGACCCAAGCAGAACTTCAGGCTCCTCGCCGTTTGCTGCCGATCCGCAAGTCGCCGCTGGATACTACAAACGCGCCGCCGAAGCAGGCGCGAGCAATGCGGCTGCCGGGCTAAGCAGATTATGCACGACCCTGCGCGGCCGTCCCGATCAACCGGCCAAGCTGATTGTCGAAATTTACTGCCAGTAACTCCGCGTCAAAGGGGAATACGTCCATGCCATCCATTCTTGCCGCTATGCGCTTCACATTGGGTTTGGCCATCGCCCTGGCAGTCGGCAGCGCAACGGAGATCGGATACGCGGCCAATCAAAAGCCGTTGCCTGTGCCGGGCAAGACAACGGTCTACCAGCGCGTTCTGGCCAAGCGCGATACCATTCTTCACGCCGCGCCCGGCGGGGCCAGCCAGGATACGGTCCGCCCATTTCAACCCCTATACGTCTTTGCCCGGCAGGGCGATTGGCTTCAGATCGGCCGCAGCCCGACAACCGCGCCGGATGGCTGGATCGCCAGGGACCGCGCGATCGAGTGGCATCAGAACATCGTCGTCTCGTTCTCGAACCCGGCCGGGCGCGAGCGGCAATTGATGTTCGGCTCGAATGAGGCCCTGATGGAGGTATTGCGGCATGAGTCGCCGATCGCCAAAGCCCGAGAACTGCGGCGCCAGGCCGTAACCCAGGGGCCAGGCGCCGCGCGGGGCGTCGTCGCTGTGGAACCGGAAGAAGCGGTGCCGATTGAGCAAAACTTTTACATGTTTCCGATTCTGGACTGGCACGACGAAGATCACCCCATGTCCGGCGACCTGATGAAAGTGCTAAAGGTCGCCTCCCTGCCCTTGGAAGACGAGCAGCGCCAGGAAGCGCCAGAAGAGCCGGCGACCGTCGGCGTGGTTTTCGTAATCGATACCAGCCGCTCGATGCAGCCGTATATCGATGCAACCCGCCGCGCCGTATCCAGCATTGTCGAACGGATCCAACGCTCGACCGTCGGGCAATACGTTCGCTTTGGCGCCATCGGTTTCCGCGATAGCGTCGAGGCAGCGCGCAATGCGAACCCGCCACGCGAGATCGAATATCGCACCAAAGTGTTTCTGCGGCTGTCGTCCAGCCAGACCGGCGCCCAAATCAACGGGGCTTTCGCGACCATTAAAGAAGCGACCGCGTCGACCGTCGGCTATCATGAGGACGCGGTGTCCGGAGTATTGGAGGCCATCCATATGCCGGAGTGGGAAACCGCCGGTAAGGACGGCGGTCCGATCCAGCAGCGCTATATCGTCGTTGTCTCCGACGCCAGCCCCAAGCCCCAGCACGATCCGTCGCTGCCCGAGAGCATCCGCCGGCTAGGCCCGCAGGAGGTTTGGCAACAGGCAAACAGCAATCGCATCACGCTCGCCTCCATTCATATCCTGACGCCGGACGGACGCCCGAATATTCCGATGGCCAGAGCCGCATACCAGAGCATGACGCCTGCCACGGAAGGGGGTCAGCAACTCTATTTTTCTGTGGATCTGACCCGCGTTAACACCTCGGAACGCGATTTCGATCCCGTCATCGGCACGTTTTCCGACTTCATCATAACCGAGCACACGCGCTCGGTGGAACAGTTGCGCAACACCCAGCGCGAACGACAACTGACCGCGCTGGAAGAAGCCTCGCTTGCCATGCGGCTGCGTTGGCTTGGGGAACGCCGCAACGCCAGCGCCCCGGAACTGATCGAAGCGTATACCCTTGATGTCGCTATCGAAAACCCTTTGGTGCCGGCGCTGGACGTGCGCTTGCTGGTCACCAAGAACCAACTGTCCACCATGCGCGATGTTCTGGCAGAGGTGGTGCGCGTCGGCGAACAAACACAAGGGGAATTGCGGGAAAACGAGTTCTTCGACCGATTGCGCGGCGCCTTAGCCCAGATGGCTCAGAACCCAGGCTCGCTGGTGAACACCCAATTTGAAACATTGGGCCAGGCTGTCGGCGAATTTCTGGACGGTCTGCCCTACCGCTCTCAAATCCTCGATACCATTACGCCCGAGCAATGGATGAACCTGGGTCCCCGGCGCAGAGAGGTGCTGGACCGGATCGCCGCCAAGCAACAGCAGTATGAACACTACGCCGCCAACGACCGGCTCTGGACCAAGCTTTACCCGGAAGCCCCGGACGGCGAACGGGTTTACGCCATGCCGCTCAGTTCCCTGCCATGACCGAAGCCAGCCCACGGCTGGTGGTGGCGATGGATCAGGTGGAAAAAACCTGGGTCAGCGCCGACCGCCGCTTTACGTTGCGCGTCGCCGATTTTCATCTGGAAGCGGGCAAGGTGATCGCCGTGACCGGCGAAAGCGGCTCTGGCAAAAGCACATTTCTCGAATTGGTCGGGCTGGTCGGACAGCCGGACCAGGCCAGACGCTTCGCCATCTGGGATGGTGGCCGTCCGGTCGATATCATGGCGTTGCACCAGGCCGGAAACGCCGCACAACTGGCGGCATTGCGGGCGAAACGCATCGGCTTCGTCCTGCAAACCGGCGGCTTGCTGCCATTCCTTTCGGTCGCCGCCAATATCGCGCTGGCCCAGGAGCTTGCCGGGCTGGAGCAGGATGAAGCGCAAGCGCAGCGCGCCGCCATTCTGCAGCGCCTGGACATCGCCGGCGCGGCCCTAGCCCTGCCGTCTGCGCTTTCCATAGGACAGCGGCAGCGTGCCGCCATCGCCCGCGCCATGGCACACAGGCCCGGTTTGGTTCTGGCCGACGAGCCGACCGCAGCGCTGGACCCTCTGAACAAGGAACGCGTCGTCGACCTGCTGCTGCATCTCGCCCACGACCAGGGCGCAGCCGTCATCATCGCAACGCACGAGCATGCATTGTTCGCAAAGCGCAATATCGAGCACGCAGCGATTGTCATCGACAGCGCCGACCTAGCGCCCGACCACGTGCGCGCATGCCTCAGCCGAAGGAGCGGCCCATGAAACGCGCGGCCAATATCAGCCGGCTGGCTTTGCAGGATATGCGGCATGAACCGGCCCATGTCCTCTGCATCGTCGCCCTGATTGCCGGGGTGCTGGCGCCGCTGATGCTGATGTTTGCGATCAAGTCCGGCGTCATGGACACCCTGATCGGCGCGCTGCGCGAAAACCCGAACATGCGCCGCATCGATATCATCGGCAATCACGACTTCAACGAAAAACACCTGGCCGACTTGAGCCTTTGGCCCGAACTGACGTTTGTCGCGCCCGAAGAACGCTCGATTGCACGGCATTTGAACGTCCGTAAAGTGGGCGCCCGCGGATACCAACGCATGACATTGATTTCGTCCGCCGCAGGCGACCCGTTACTGCCACCTGACCTCAAGCTGGAAAAAGGGCAGATCGCTGTCAGCGCCCCGCTCGCCAACCTTTTCGAACTTGCCGAGGGCGACCGGATTGAGGTCCGGGCTGCCAGGGGCGACCCGCCTACCGCGCGGCTGGCGATGGAATTACAGGTTGTCCACATTGTTCGGCGCGGTTGGCTGGAAGGACGTGCCGGGCTGGCGCCGTTCGCCTTCGTTTCGGACATTGAGGCATTCTATGACGGCTATGCCCTGCCGCAATTCGACCTCAGCGAAGGGCGGGACCTGAGCGAACGCGGCATCCATTATGAGAACTTCCGCATTTATACCCGCGATATCCGCGACGTCGCGCCGGTCGAGTCGCGCTTGGAACAGGTCTTGGGCGTCACCGTGCACTCGCGTGTTGCCGAAATCGAACCGCTGCTGCAACTGGACCGGGATATCGACCGGGCGTTGACAGTATTGACGGTCTGCGCCGGCATCGGGTTGGCCGCTGCGCTGACAGCGCTGTTCTGGGCCAGCGTCGAACGCAAGCGGCTGACCTTGTCCTTGTTGTCACTGATGGGAGTGCCGCCGTTCAGCCTGGCGCTGTTTCCCATCGTGCAGGCGCTGGCGTTCGCGCTCGCCGGCGGGGTGGCCGCCGTGCTGATTTTCCTTGCCGGGGTCGTCGCATTCGACGCGCTGTTTGCCGGACAACTGGCGGCAGGCAGCAGGCAGATAGCACCCATACAGCCGGTAATGCTGCTCAGCGTCATCGGCGGTTTAGTGGCAGTGGCGCTACTGGCGTCGGCTTTCGCCGCCAAACGGGCATTTGGAATCGAGCCAGCAACCGTTATCCGATCGGGAGCATAGCCAATGCGCAAATTTTTATCGTTGGCCGCCATCACCGGGCTCTGCCTCGCCACAGCCGAGGCCGACGCCGCGCCATGGGACAAGGAGTTGTGGGACCCTGGCGAGCCCGTGGAGCACCAATTGAACCTGCCATTACCATGCGATGGCATGATGGCGTTTGTCCGGATCGAAACACCCACCAGCACCACCGGCAATCTGGCGGACCGCCAAATCGTCATTGGCGGAGCCCGTGAAGAGTCCGGATATCTGGACTATTTTCGCACCGCCCACGTCCGCGGCAGCTTTCACGACGGTCCGCGCATATTCTTTTACTTGGCGAAGTATGAGGTGACGCAGGATCAATGGGCTGCCGTTATGGCGACAGACGGCAATTGCCCAAAGCCCAGCCGTAAAGGCAAGCTGCCACAGGGGGGACTGAGTTGGTTCAGCGCGGTAGACTTCACCAGCCGCCTGACCCAATGGCTGCGCACCCATCCCGACAATCCCCTGCCGCGCGAAGACGGCATGCCCGGTTACGTTCGCCTGCCAACCGAGGTTGAATGGGAGTATGCGGCCCGCGGCGGCGCCAGGGTCGACGACGCCGATTTCCGCGCGGCGCTGCCACCCGGAATGGCCGACCATATCGAGGACTACGCATGGTTCTTCGGTCAACGCTCAGCGCGCGGCCAGTACAAGTGGATAGGCCGGAAAAAGCCAAATCCCCTGGGCCTTTACGACACCATCGGCAATGTCGAAGAGCTTGTGTTGGACCCGTTCCATCTCAACAATCTGGGCCGCCTGCATGGCCAGGTCGGCGGATTTGTCAGCCGCGGCGGCTCCATTCAAAACCCCGTCGAGTCGCTGCGATCGTCCATGCGCAATGAGTGGTCTTATTTTACATTCGAGGATGGAAAACCGACGGCGTTCGATTTCCTTGGCATGCGCCCGATGATATCCGCACCGGTAGCAACCTCCACCGCGCGAACCAGCCAGACCCAAAGCGAATGGATGGCAGCCGCGCGGAATACCGCCGACATCGGCAATGATGCACTCGCAGTGCTTGCCGGCATCGTCGAGCGGCAGACCGACAAACGGCTGCAAAGCGAATTGCAGGTCGTGCGCGGCCACATCATCGAAGAACGCCGTGCCCGGCAGGAACTTACCGACCGGTCCACTCGGCTGTCTCTGTTGAATGGCACGACGGTTATGCGGTGGTTGCGGCAAGAAGAAAATGCGGTAGACCGGATGCGGGAAATCGTCGACATCGATGAAAGGACAATCCAATCGACCCAGGACCCTGCCAGGAAGGCGCAATACCAACAGCGCAAAGTTGAGGACCAGGCGAAACTTGCTGCGGTCGAAAACAGTTTCGCGCTTGCAGCATCGGCTTACCTGACCAGCCTGATCGACCTGGATGAAACCCGTGGCATGGAAGATATTCGCCAACAGGCCGCACAGCTGATTCTGGAGGTGAACGAGCGAGGCCAGGCAGCGTTGGTGCCATCGATCAACCGTTTCGTCGAAAACATCGCCCATCGCGACCGGAAACCAGGCCTGACCCGAGCGCAAATGGTCGAAGACGCCTTGCGATGATCTCGGGATTCCGATTGGATCGCCCATTACACCGGCGCCAAACCGCTGGGCAAAGGCGGTTTATCCGATCACGCCGCCCTGCCGCAGCCGGGCAATCTTGTCTGTGTCGTAGCCAAGAATTTCGCCCAACACCTCGTCGGTGTGCTGGCCCAGCAGCGGTGCGGGGCCAGCGGGCTTCGGCGGCGTTCCTGACATCTTGATCGGGCTGCCAACCGTCTCGAACCGTCCGGCGGTCGGGTGATCGACTTCCTGCAACAATCCCCTTGCCCGCGGCTCGGGCGCCCGCACCGCCTCCAGCGGCGAACGCACGCTGCCCGCCGGCACGCCGGCGGCGCGACAGGTCGCAATCCAATGGTCCCGCGGCTTTTCAGCAAGGATCGCCGCAACCGCCGTCACCAGCTCTTCGGCATGCGCCTGCCGCCCCGAAATTTTGGCGTATCGCGGATCGGTCGCCCATTCCGGCTTGCCGATCACATCACGGCAGAACCTTTGAAACTGGCGGTCGTTGCCGATCAGCAGGTTCATGTCGCCGTCGGCACATGCAAATAAACCGACTGGCACCAACAAGCCGGAGCCATTGCCCGGGCGCGGCGGGTCCTCGCCGTTGAAAATCGCCATTTGCGCCATGAAGCTGGTGATGGCGATGACGGAGTCCAGCAAAGCCAGGTCGATGAACTGGCCCTCGCCGGTCAGATCCCGCGCCCGCAGCGCCGCCAGGATCGCCATTCCCGTATGCAATCCGGTAAAGGTGTCGGCAACGCTGGCCGCCGCGCGCACCGGCGGCGCATCGCCGTGGCCGGTCAACCACTGCAACCCTCCTTCGCCCTGCGCGATCTGATCGTATCCGGCAACCAGCCGATAAGGGCTGTCATCGCCATAACCGCTGATCGAGGCATAAATCAGCCGCGGATTGACCACACGCATCGCTGCATAGTCCAGGCCATAGCGCTGCATCACGTCGGGGCGGAAATTCTGGATCAGAACGTCCGACGCCGCTGCCAATTCCTTTAGCAGCGTTCGCCCGTCCTCAGTCGCTATGTTGACCGTCACGCTCTTCTTGCCACGATTGACGGCCATAAAATATGAGCTTTCACCGCCCCGTTCCGGCGGTCGGTACTGCCGGGTGTCATCGCCGCCGTCCGGGTTTTCGATCTTGATCACCTCGGCGCCGAGGTCCGCCAGAACCATCGTGATATAGGGGCCCGCCAGCACGCGGGTGAAATCCAGCACACGAATACCGGATAACGGGTGAGGCAGAACCATTGGGCATGACACCGGGCAAGGAGAATCGATCCGCCATCTTTGCGCTAACACACCCGGAAGTACAGAGCGGCAGCGGCCCTATCGCAGCCGCCACCGCCCCAAACGCCACACCGGATCAGGATCTACTCTATGGGTGATGTCTGTCGGCCTCATACATCTGCCCACGGTGGTCATAGTGCCGCTGATGCCGGTGCCTTCCATCCCATCGGTCGCGATACCGCTCCCGGTACCGAGGGCGGTAGTCCCGGTGGCGGTCAGCATAGTACGACCGGCGATAGTCATAGTCATAGACCGGCCTAGCCGGCAGCCCAAAGAAGAAACCGATGCCCGCCGGAATACCGATAATAACACGAACATCATTCCCTGCATTCGCAGGGGCGCTGACTAATAAGGTTGCTGCAACGGCTACCGCAGCAGCCGCTGTTTTACCAAACATATATCCTAGTCGGGTCTGTAAAGCCATGTCGGCCTCCCACAGTTCGATCTAGAACGCACCATGGCCAATATGGCTGACTTTGACGAAAAACGCGAATAACTATTGGCTCACAATGCCGTTATTCAAGCTTGGCTCATTCAATCCGTTCCGGCGGCCCGCATCAAGGCGGTGTCGTTGATCCCCTGCAACGGCCGGTGCCAATCCGTGCCGCGGACATAGGCGGGCCGCGGGTTCGGGATGGCTTCGGGCCGGTTGGCGCAGGTGTTGTAGCAGAGATAGACCTGCCAACGGTCATCGGCGGAAAGGTTATGGCCGGAGGCGTGCAGGAGATTGCAGTCGAACAGCACTGCATCGCCTGGGCGGGATACAATCGCGACCGGAGGCCCATAGCGGCGGATACGCTCGCGGGTAACCTCATGCGGCACCGCATAGAGGTGGTAGGCCGTCGACGTGTCGAACACGGCATCGTGACGGCCTTCCACATGGCTGCCCGGCAGGAAATACAGGCAGCCGTTGATCTCCGCGGCCGGATCGAGGCTGATCATTAAGGTCGTCATGTCGGGCCGGCGGATGCCATCCAACTGCCAGGACCCGTAGTCCTGATGCCAGGGCCAGGCCGAACCCTCGATCGAGGCTTTCAGGTTGCACTTGGTGTGGTGGATATACAGGTCCGTCTCGCGCAATACCTGCTGCGCCAGGTCCAAAGTCCGTGGCAGCCGCACCAGCGCCTGCATCGCAGCGGAGGCTGTCGCCGACTCGGCCAAATGCATGCCTAGCATGATCTTCGGCGGGCCGTCCGCGCCTTCGCGCTTGACCTCTTCAGCTTGAAGTTGGGAGACGCGGTCGACCTCGCCGCGCAGCACCGCCACTTCGCCAGGGTCGAGCAGGCCCGGCAACTCCAGAAATCCATCGCGGTCATAGGCGGCAAGTTGGGCGGGGGTCAGGCGCATGACGATAGCTCCGAATGTGCCGTCAACGGGCGGCCAGGCCGAATTCCGCTGTAATTTCCGCCGTATGCTCGCCCAGCAGCGGCGCACCCCGCGCGGCGCGCACCGGAGTTTCGGCAAAGCGGATCGGGTTCTTCACCACCGGCACCTCGCCAGCCGCAGAATGCGGCGCGGTTCCAACCAAATCCCGCTGCCGCACTTCCGGCGAATCGACGGCCTCTCCAATGGTGCGGATCGGTCCGCCCGGCACGCCAGCCGCGCGCATCGCATCGACCCAGTGGTCGCGCGGCTGGGTCGCGAACATCCGGTCGATTTCCGCCATCAGCACCTCTTTGTTCAGAACGCGGTTGCTGTTGGTGGCAAAGCGCTGGTCCGCCAGCCATTCCGGGCGTTTTGCGATGCTATCGACAAATTTGCGCCAGACCCGCTCACCCGCCAGCGTCATTTGCAACGGCCCGTCCGCCGCCTGGAACACGCCAAGCGGCGCCGCCGCCGGGCTGCCGTTGCCATGCCGGGCAGGCGCGTTGCCACTGATGCGGTAGTTCAGGCCATAGAAATACGTCATGGCCAGCGCGTTGCGGAACAACCCAACCGTAACCGCCTGGCCTTCGCCGCTGTCTTCCCGGGCATAAAGCGCCGCCAGCACAGCCTGCACCAGCACATTGGCTGCGGTCAGCTCGATCATCGGCAGGCCGGCCTTGGCGGGCGGACCCTCGGGCAAGCCACTCATTCCGCCCCAGCCACTGGCCGCCTGGTGCAGCGCATCCCGCCCGACCGATCCATCGGGCAGGCGCGGATCGATTTCTGCATAGACCAACCGCTTGTTGAGCCCCTGCAAGGCGCCGGCATCCAACCCAAGTTCCACCAGCGTGTCCGGAGGCGAGTCCACCGCGACCACATCCACCTTGGCCGCCAGAACCTGCATGGCGGCGCGGGCTTCGGCGGCGGCAAGATCCAGCACGATCGAGCGCTTGTTGCGGTTCAACGCCAGAAATGCTGCCGAGTCGCCACACGCCAGCTGCGGGCCGGGCCACCGCCGCACCGGGTCGCCCGAGGGCGGCTCGACCTTGATCACATCCGCGCCCAGGTCGCCCAGGGTCTGGGTCGCTGCCGGTCCTGCAACCCCGCTGGTCAGGTCGAGCACGACGATGCCATCCAGAATCATCGCCATTATGCTGTCTCCCCGCTTGCACCCAGAGCACCCATTGCACCAGTCGCGCGGATTGCCGCCACCTGCTCGGCCGAGTAGCCCAGCCATTCCGCCAGAACGTCCGGACCGTGGCGCCCCAAGAACGGCGCGGCCACCGGATCACGCGCCGGCGTGCCGTGCAGCACCATAGGGCTGGGCATATTCGGCGTTTCGCCTATATCGGGGTGCGGGATCATATCCAGCAATGCTGCGGCCGTCCGGTCGGCAAACGCCTCCGGGATGGCTCTGGCTTCGTGGCAGGGCACGCCGGCGGCCTGTAGCGCCACCAGGACTTCCAACTGGCTCAATGGCTGCAATGCCGAGGTCAACGCCGCCTCCAACGCAACCCGGTTTTCAATCCGCCCGCGATTGGTGGCCCACTCGGCCTGCGCCGCCAACCCTAGCGCCTGACAAAGGTCGGCAAACTGCGCGTCCGTTTCGACGGCTAGGGCAATCTCACCGTCCTCGCAGGCGTACCGACCGGCGGGCGCCTGGAAGTGGTCGGCATTGCCCAACCGCTCGGGCACCGTGCCATCCAGCATGTAGCCAGTCGAATGGATTCCAGTCTGGGCGAATCCGGTGTCGAACAGCGGCGCTTCCAGAAACTGCCCTTGGCCGGTGCGTTTGCGATGGAACAGTGCCGCCAGCACGCCGACGCCGCCGGTCAGGCCGGTCGAGACGTCTACCATCGGAATAGCGGTGCGCAATGGCTCCTGATGCGGATGGCCGGTCAGGGACATGAACCCGCTTTCCGCCTGCACCACCGGATCATAGCCGAGGCGCTTAAGGAACGGCCCGGTGCGGCCATAGGCCGAGGTCGAGCAATAGATCAGGTCCGGCCGTTTCACGCTGTCATAGTCGAGGCCGAACTTCGCCATAACGCCAGTCGAGAAATTTTCGATGACGACATCTGCCGCGTCGATCAACGCCCGGGCGGTTTTGCGTCCCTCGTCAACGCCCAGGTCCAGGGCAATGGAGCGCTTATTGCGGTTGTAGCAGAGAAATGCGCCCGACAGTCCGTGATAGTCCGGAGGGGTATAGCCCCGGGTGTCATCGCCGCCCACAGGATGTTCGATCTTGACCACGTCTGCGCCCAGGTCGGCCAGATGCATGCTGGCGAGCGGGCCGGCGATGACGCGTGTGAAGTCGGCAACGCGAATGCCGGCAAGCGGCAGGCTCATGCCTTCACTCCTTTGACAATGCCATTTTGGGCGAGGGACGCTATTTCATCGCCAGAGAAGCCCAGTTCGGTCAACACCTCGGCCGAGTGCTGCCCCAACGTCGGCGCCGGCGCCGGCTCTCGGACTGGCGTGGAGCTATAGCGGATCGGCGATGTCACCACCTCGACCGGGCCGGCAACCGGGTGTTGGACTTCGGCTACCATGCCCCGCGCGCGCACCTCGCTGGCGCCAACCGCCTCGCAAAGGTCCCGCACCGAGCCAGCGGGAACGCCGGCCTTACGGAACTTGGCAATCCAGTTCTCGCGGGTGTCCTGGGCCAGAATGGCGTTCACCATCGGCCGGAATTCGGCTTTGTTTTGCAACCTGGCCGCATTGGTGGCATAGCGCGGGTCGGCAAGCCATTCCGGCTTGTTCACCACGTCCTGGCAGAACCGCTCCCACTGCCGCTCGTTGCCGATCACGATGGTAATCTGGCCGTCCTGCGTTTCGCAAAGGCCGAACGGCTCCAGAAACGGATGGCCGTTGCCATAGCGCATCGGGCTTTCGCCGGTCATCAACGCGGACTGGCCGTAATTCGCTGTCACGGCAACGGCGCTGTCGAGCAAGGCCAGGTCAATGTGCTGCCCGACACCATCCCGCTCCTTGGCAATTAACGCCCCCAAAATCGCCTGTGTGGCAAACATGCCGGTAAAGATATCGGCGTAGGAGATACCGGCGCGTAGCGGGTCCCGTTCCGCTTCGCCGGTCATCCACATCATACCGCTTTCCGCTTGCGCCACTGGGTCATAGCCCGCCACCAGCTTTAGCGGCGAAGCATGGCCATAGCCCGAGATCGAACAATAGACCAGTCCGGGATTGAGCGGCTTCAGGCTGGCATAGTCCAGGCCCTGGCGCTCCATCACGTCCGGACGGAAATTCTCGATCAGAACATCCGCTTTGGCCACCAGCCGCCTGACCACCGCCTGCCCCTCCGGCTTGGCGATATCCAAGGCCAAAGAGCGTTTGTTGCGGTTGGCGAACAGAAAATATGCAGTCTCGCCGCCATGCGCGGCGCTGGGCGCATAGTGACGGGTGTCGTCACCGGTTTTCGGATGCTCGATCTTCACTACGTTTGCACCCAGATCCGCCAGATTCAGGGTGCTCCACGGTCCGGCCAGCACACGCGTGAAGTCGAGCACGAGCTTGCCCGCCAATGGTGGAGCAGCGGTTTCGGTCATGAAAACAGGATCCTCTGATAACGAATCGCGCGAACGGGAATAAGCGGTATCCTTTCCGTCCAGGCCATGTCTGTCAATCGTTGGTCACGTTCGCGCGATAAAGCCGTTTCCGTTGGCAAGGTTGTCGTGACCTGCCAAAATGAAACGGCTATCCGGGCGTACCGCCATTTGATTTGGAGAAGCCTGTTGCATCGCATCCTTGCTTGGCGCCCCAGGTTGCGCCTGCGTTATCTGTTCCTTGCAACCTTTACCCTGGTGGCCGTGCTGCCCGCCGTCGCACTGACTCTCTGGATGTCGATGCAGGCGTTGAACAGGGAAAAGACCTCTACCGGCAGTAAGCAATACCAACTGGCGCAATTGATTGCTTTGGGCCTGGACCGGTACACTCGCGATGTCCGCGCGACGTTCGAACATATGGCGAGCCTAGATTTCGGAGCACGCGACAGCGAAGCCGTATTTCGGCTCGCCCAAAATTTGCGTTTCCGCTATATGGCGCTGATCACAAAAGAAGCGAAAGTCGAAGAATTTACCGACTTCGAGTATGGCTTGCCCGGGCGGCTCAACCCGGAAACCATCCGGTTCATCGCAGAACAGGCTTCCCAGTCGCCCCAATTGTTGCCGGTCATCCGGGATGGAAAGGGCGAGCCGACGATCTTTGTGGTCGAAAATTATGCCGACGGCTCCATCCTGGCCGCCGCGTTGAGCGTCGAGCATGTTCAGGCGGTGCAAAAAGCCATTACTTTCGGCACGCACGGGCATGGCGTCATCACAGATCAAACCGGCCGCGTTATCGCCCATCCTAAGCCCGAATGGGAAAAAACGGCGAAATCGCTTGCAGAAATGGCTCCCGTGCGCGCCGTCCTGTCGGGCCAAACCGGTTATCGCGAGTTCGTCACAGCAGCAACCAATGAGCCAGCGATGGCGGCCTATACCCAAACCAAAGACACCCGCTGGGGCGTTATTACGGTTAGGCCAATGGCGGAAATCGAAGCCGTCGCCTGGGATTATGCTTTTGGGTCGATTGTCTTTGTCGCAATCGCGCTGTTTGCCGCCATGGTGCTCGCGCTTGCAATGGCCCGCGTCATCGTTCGGCCGGTAGAGCGGGTGGCAGCGGTCGCCCAAAGCCTGGGCCGCGGCGAGATGACAGCGCAGGTGGAACCGGTGCCGCACGTTCCGGCGGAATTGGGCGACCTGGCGCAAACGATTAACCGTTTGGCGCGCAATCTGAGCCTATGGCGCCTCAATTTGACCGACAGCCTGGAACAAGCAGAAGCATCAAACCGCGCTAAGACCAACTTTCTTGCCAATATGAGCCATGAAATCCGCACCCTGTTGACGTCGATCATAGGATTTGCCGAGGCGTTGCGCGACCAGATCTCCGCACCAAAGACGACCGGTCGCCGTCAAGAATACGCCTCGGATATCATTGCGGCCGGACAACAGTTGGCGACCTTGATCGACGGCATAGCCGAATTGTCCAACGCCGGAACATCACTTTCCGCCCATCCAGTGGAGCCGATCTCGCTTCACCAAGTCTGTAGTGCCATTGCCCCCTTGCTCCAGGCGCAGACCATACGGGACCAGATTAGGTTCAGCGTCGATGTTCCCGAAACCCTTCCCGCGATCGCAGGCCACACGAACCGCCTGAAACAAGCGTTGATCAATCTGACGTCGAATGCGATCAAATTCACGCCACCGGGCGGTGACGTGAAAATTTCTGCACTGGAGCACCCAAACGGCGCCGTCTCGGTCGCTATCTCCGACACAGGTATTGGAATGTCGAACCGCGACCTCGATGTCGCCCTGGCGCCCTTCGGCCGCATCGAGAAAGCGTGGACCCGCGGCCGCACCGGCACTGGTTTGGGATTGCCTTTGGCGCGGCAATTTGTTGAAGACATGGGAGGCAGCTTTGCTATCGACAGCACCCCCGGGCATGGTACGACCGTGACCCTGACCTTCTCAGCTTATGCGGCTCAAATGGCCGCGTAATGCAACATCGCCGCCAAACGTGCTTGCCATCGTATGGGTTTGTCGCTTAGGCGTTATCCAGATCCACCAGATTTCAATAGGAACCGTAGTCCAAAACGGGAGAATTACTATGCCAGATACTGTTCACACCGGCACCCAAGACGATGCCATGGTAATGATGCCGGTCGGCGAGACCTATCCCGAAATCCGGGAGGCCGTGCGCAAGTTGTGCGCTGATTTTCCCGGCGCCTACTGGCAAGAAAAAGACCGGGTCCGTGGCTACCCGACCGAATTCGTTCAGGCACTGACTCAATCGGGCTTTCTGGCCGTGCTGATTCCCGAGGAATTCGGCGGTGCGGGCCTGCCGATCTCAGCCGGCTCGGCTATCCTGGAGGAAATCAACCGCTCCGGCTGCAACGCCGGCGCTTGTCATGCCCAGATGTACATCATGGGCACCGTGCTGCGGCATGGCTCCGACGCCCAGAAAAAGCAATACCTGCCTAAGATCGCGACCGGCGAGTTGCGCCTGCAGGCGTTTGGCGTGACCGAGCCGACCAGCGGCACTGACACCCTATCGCTGCGCACCACTGCGGTCCGCGATGGTGACGAGTACGTGGTCAATGGCCAGAAGGTCTGGACCAGCCGCGCCGAGCATTCCGACCTGTTGCTGCTGTTGGCCCGCACCACGCCGAAGGACCAGGTGGCAAAGCGTACCGACGGCCTATCGGTGTTTCTGGTGGATATGCGCAAGGTGCTGGGGAATGGCCTCACCATCCGGCCGATCCGCACCATGATCAACCACAACACCACCGAGTTGTTCTTTGACAACATGCGCATTCCTGCCGACAGCCTGATCGGCCAGGAAGGCCGCGGCTTCCGTTATATCCTGGATGGCATGAATGCAGAGCGCGTGCTGGTCGCCTCCGATGCATTGGGCGACGCCAAGTTCTTCATCGACCGCGCGTCGGACTATGCCAAGGAACGCCAGGTCTTCGGCCGGCCCATCGGCCAGAACCAGGGCATCCAGTTCCCGATTGCGGAAAGCTGGGTGGCAGCACAAGCTGCAGAGCTGATGACCCGCAAGGCCGCCGCCCTGTTCGAGGCCGGACTGCCCTGTGGCGCCGAGGCGAACACAGCCAAGTATCTGGCCGCAGAAGCCGCATGGAAAGCCGCGGATGTCTGCATGCAGACCTACGGCGGCTTTGGGTATGCCGAAGAATATGACATCGAGCGCAAATTCCGCGAGGCCCGTCTCTACCGTACTGCCCCGATCAGCTCCAACCTGATCCTGGGCTTCATTGGTGAGCATGTGCTGGGGATGCCACGGTCGTATTAGTGCATTGCCCGATCAAATAGGCTCATTTGATCGGGACAAGATTCTCCGGATTCTTGAAGTTAGAGCCGATCCCGATCCAACCGGATCGGGGTTGGCGCTAGATCCTTAAATATGCACGGAGAAACCGCCGTCCACCGGAATGGACGTTCCGGTGACAAAATCCGAGCCGCTGCCGGCCAGGAATACCGCGATGCCGGCGTGATCCTCTGGCTTGCCCCAACGCCCCGCAGGGGTCCGGTCCAGCACGCGCTGGTGCAGGCCATCCACCTGTTCCCGCGCCTTGATGGTCAGGGCCGTATCGATCCAGCCGGGCAGCACCGTGTTCACCTGGATATTGTCCTTAGCCCAGGAACTGGCCAACGACTTGGCGAGTTGCACAATACCGCCCTTGCTCGAGGAATAAGGCGCGGAGAACGATGCGCCGAAGATCGACATCATCGAGCCGATCATGACGATCTTGCCGCCGCCCTGGGCTTTCATCACCGGATACACCGCCTGTGAACACACAAACGCGCTGGTCAGGTTGGTTGTCAGAACCTCCTGCCATTCGGCCAGGGAATAATCCTGCGGCTGCTTGCGGATCGCCGTTCCGGCATTATTGACGAGGCAATCGATCCGGCCAAAACGGTCCTTTGTCTTTGCCACCATTGCTTCGCATGACGCAGCGTCGGCAACGTCGACCACGACCGAGTCGGCATCGACGCCCAGTGCTCGCAATTCCGATACAGCCGCAGCGTTCTTTTCGGTATTGCGGCCGGCGACCATGATTGCCGCCCCCGCTTCAGCCATGCCACGGGCCATGCCGAGCCCGATGCCGCCGTTTCCACCCGTCACCAAGCCAACCCGGCCGGTGAGATCGAACAATTTCGAGGCCATTGGACCTACTCCCTAGTTTTACCGCGATTCCGCCAGCAAGGCCGCAACCTCGTCCGGGCTATAGCCAATCTCAGACAGCACGTCGGCGCTGTCCGCGCCCAGCACCCGCGCGCCAAAGCGGTGTTCAGGCGATGTCCCCTCAAACCGCGCCGCCGGCCGAGCCTGGCGCAAGCGCCCGGCAACCTCATGCTCGTACTCCCGCACGATGTCGTTGGCGACGACCTGCGGGTGGTGGATCATCTGCTTGCGATGCAGCACCGGCGCGCAGGGCACGCCGGCTTCATCCAGGATCGCCAACCATTCATCGGAGCTTTTGGTGATCATTGCCGACTGGATCAGCTCCAGCCGGGCATCGATGTTCAGGTCGCGCAGCGCCGTGGTCGCGAACCGCGGATCGTCGATCCAGTCCGGATTGCCGGAAGCCCGGCAAAAGGCCTGCCATTGCGGATTGGTCATGGTGGAAACCGCCATATAGCCATCCGTCGTCTCGTAGATCAGGTCGAGGAAGCTCGCGGCGCGCTGTAGCGAGATGTCTTTCCCGACATAGGTCTGCGAACCCATGTCCGACGACCACAGAAAAGCAACAATCGCATCCAGCATCGACAGGCGCACATGCTGCCCTTCGCCGGTGCGGGAGCGGGCAAGCAGTGCCGCCGTGATCGCCTGGCTAGCGGTGAGGGCCGTCACTTTGTCCGGAACGATGGTCCGTAGCAGGCGCGGCCGCCGCTCATCCGAGCCGCCCTGTACCGAGCACAGGCCAGACAGCGCCTGGATGATCGGGTCATAAACCGGCTTGTGCGACCATGGCCCAACCTCACCAAAGCCGGAGATCGAAACATAGACCAGCCTGGGATTGACCGCCTTCATATCCTCGTAGCCAATGCCCAGCCGCTCAACCACGCCCGGACGGAAGTTTTGCACCATCGCGTCGGCGGTCGCAGCAATGCGCTTCAGCGCCTCCACATGGTCGGCACGCTTCAGGTCGAGCACAACTGAGCGTTTGTTCCTGTTGTTATTCAGGAAGCTGGCGGAAAGCCCGCCCTGCTGGTTGCCAGCCGAGCGGGTGAAATCGCCGGTGCCCGGCGGCTCGACCTTGATCACGTCCGCGCCCTGGTCCGCCAGGATCATCGTGGCGAAGGGGCCGGAAATTACGGCGGACAAGTCCAGGATACGAAAGCCGTCTAGCGGGCCGGGCATGAGAAGCGAACCTTGAGCTTAGAGAAACGTCAGAGCTCAAACTAGCCGGTGCCCGCCAGCCCGGCTAGAGGCTGGACCAGACAGGTGCATTGCGCATCATAAAGACTGATGCCTCATACACTCGTTAATCAGGCTCCAGCGCCGATATAGCGCTGAAGGGCTTCGCCTTCTGTCTCCAACTCGCCAATGCGGGCCTTGACCAGATCACCGATGGAAATAATTCCAGCCAACCGGCCGCGTTCCAGCACCGGCAGATGCCGCACCCTGCGATCGGTCATCACCTGCATCAGTCCATCAATGTGGTCGTCCGGCGAACAGGAGATGATATCGCTGGTCATCAATTCCTCCGCCGTAGCGTCAAGAACACTGGCGCCCTGGTTGGCCAGCCCTTCCACGATATCGCGCTCGGACAGGATCCCGACCGGGTTCCCGGCGCCGTTGCGCACCACCACCGCGCCAATGCGGCTTTCCGTCAGCAGCGTGGCGATATTGGCAATCGGCTCCACCGCCGGAACCGCGACAACCGTTGAGCCTTTCGATTTGAGGATTTGACGTACGATCATTAGTCCACACTCCTTTGGCTACGGGACGGATTCCGGGAAGCCATCCGGCTTCCCCGCCAAAGTGTGCGACAGTTTATCGCTTTTCGCAAGGCGGAATGCGTCAGCCCGGCACACCCTTGGTGGTCGAGTACTCGAACCGCAGCACCTCGTCCGGCCGCAACAAGGGATGAATGGCATGGGCAGCCATCGCCGCCTCGCTAAAGCCGGTCAGGATCAGCTTGAGCTTGCCGGGGTAAGTGGCAATGTCGCCCACCGCGAACAACCCCGGCCGATTGGTGGCGCAGGTCGCCTGGTCGACAGCAATGTGCTTATGCTCCAGCGCCAGACCCCATTCCGCGATCGGCCCCAGGTCCATAGATAGGCCAAAAAAAGGTAGTAGGATATCCGCCGGCACGGCGCGGCTCTCGCCCTTCAGGGTTTGGACGATGACGGCGTCGAGCCGGCCATCGCTACCTTCGAGGCCGGCCAATTGATATGGCACCACCATCTCGATCCGGCCCTCCGCCGCCAAGGCCCGCAGCCGGCGCTCGCTTTCTGGCGCAGCGCGGAATTTGTCGCGGCGGTGAACCACGGCAACGGATGCCGCAATCTCTGCCAGGGAAATCGCCCAATCGACGGCGGAATCACCGCCGCCGGCGATAACAACGCGCTTGCCCCGGAACGCTTCGCGGCGTTCCACAAGGTAGAAAACGCTGCTTCCCTCATAGGCCTCCAGGCCAGCTAAAGGCGGCCGATGCGGCCCGAACGCACCGACGCCGGCGGCTATGATCACCGCACCGGCGTCAACAACGACCCCGGCGGAATTGGTCACCTGCCAACGGTTGCCCTCAATCGCTGTCAGGCCGGTAACCGGATGCCCAAGATGATAGACCGGATCGAAGGGCGCCGCCTGTTTCGCCAGCCGGTCGATCAAAGTCTGCGACTCGATCTCAGGATAACCCGGGATATCGTAGATCGGCTTTTCCGGATAAAGCGCCACGCATTGGCCACCGACTGCGGACAATGCGTCCAGCACATGGCAACGCAGCCCCAACATGCCGGCCTCGAACACGGCGAACAGCCCGACGGGGCCGGCGCCAATGATCGCCACATCGGTTTGGTGCACGGTCATCACAACATCCTTACGCTTGCCGGCCCAGCGCCGTTCAATTCATCCGCCCATGCAGCAAGGCCAACAGGCCGTCCAACTGCTCCAACGAGCGATAATGCAGGGTCAGGGAGCCTCTACTTTCGCCTTTAACCTTCAACGCTGCTTTCAGGCCGAGAGCCGCTGTCAATTCCTGTTCGACCGCGACGATATTCGGATCGCGCAGGCCTTTGTCCGGCGATTTGCCGGGCGAGGACGGCGCGCCGGCCTGGGCAAGCCGCTCGGCATCGCGGACGGTCAGGCCCTCTCGAACGATGCGATCGGCCAATGCCTCGGGGTCCGCGGTATTGACCAGCGCCCTAGCATGCCCGGCCGACAGCCGGCCATCGCTCACCATGGCGCGCACAGACGGCGGCAACCGCAGCAACCGCAGCGTATTGCTGATCTGCGGGCGGCTCTTGCCAACCAGATTTGCGACACTGTCCTGCGACAAGCCGAAATCCTCCAACAACCGGCGAAAGGCCTCCGCCTCTTCAATCGGCGTCAAATCCTCGCGTTGGAGGTTTTCAACCAGTGCAATGGCCAGCGCCTCCTGGTCGGAAATGCCACGGATAATGACGGGAACCCGATCAAGGCCCGCCCGCTGGGCTGCCCGCCAGCGGCGTTCGCCGGCAACGATCTCGTACGCGCTAGTACGGTCCGACCGCTCGCGGACCACCAATGGCTGGATGATGCCGTGCGTCCGGATCGAAGATGCGAGTTCCGCCAGAGACTCTTCCGAAAAATGCCGGCGCGGTTGTGACGCTGCGGGTGTCAGCTGTTCTATCGGCAGAACCGTCGCGGATGACCCCGCCGCCGCCGGCGCTGCCACGTCGCCGAGCAACGCCGCAAGCCCTCGGCCCAGCGCCTTCCCCTTGGCAGCCGGCTTGGTCGCCGCAGCGCCGCGGGGTTGTGCCGGCGATCGTTCGTCAGCCATCACCCAACCTCCTGTTGCCAGTGGGAGTTGCGTGCCTGAAACTCTGCCGCCAATGCATCGTAGGCCAAGGCGCCGGCGCATTTCGGATCATAGAGCGCCACCGGCAGTCCATGCGAGGGGGCCTCCGACAGGCGGACATTGCGTGGGATCTCGGTGTTGTAGACCAGCGCCCCCAGATGCTCGCGCGCGTCGTCGCAGACCGCCGTACTGAGATTGTTGCGGCGATCGACCATGGTCATCAGCACGCCGTCGATCTTCAGCGCCGGATTGATCCTGCCGGTAATCGTCTCCACCGTGCGCAACAAATAGCTTAAGCCTTCCAATGCGAGAAATTCGGCCTGCAGCGGGATCAGCAGGCTATCCGCCGCCGCGAGCGCATTAATCGTCAACAGCCCGAGCGTCGGCGGACAGTCAACCAATACCACGGCCGGGCGCAGCGACGACGGCAAGGCCGGTGCCTGCTCCATCAGCTGCTTCAACAGCGAATCGCGGTCGGCCTTGCCCGAAAGTTCAACCTCTACCGCGGCTAGATCGACCGTCGCCGGCACGACGCTCAGCCTCGGCACAGGCGTCGCGGCGATTGCATCCGCCAGCCGGCACTCACCATAAAGCGCCTGATAGATTGTGCGCTTACGTTGTTGCCGGTCGATACCCAATGCGGTCGATGCGTTGCCTTGCGGATCGAGGTCGATCACAAGGACAGGAACTCCGGCATTGGCCAGGGAAGCGGCCAAGTTCACCGCAGTCGTCGTCTTGCCGACGCCGCCCTTTTGGTTGGCGATTGCGATGATGCGCATAGGCTGAGAATTGGCCATCGACTCAGTGGGGCTCCAGCCGGGTGAGCGTCACGATTGCGGCGTCGGGCTCGGTGGCGCTCGGCGTGCTGGTCCAGGCAAACGACCAGTCCGTCTCCGCCGCTGCCAGTTCCGACCGCCAGGATTGGCCCTTCAAGAACACCAGTTGCGTGTCCGGGTCAACCAACGGCGCTGACCAATGCAGCAACTGTTGCAGGGACGCACAGGCCCTGGCGGTAATCGCCGCGGCAGGTCTCAAGGCCCTCAGGTTTTTGTCCTCGATCCGAATGGCGTGAACCCGGACCGGCACCGCCATCTGCGCCGCAACGTATTGCAAAAAGCCAGCCTTGCGATGATTCGCTTCGACCAGATGCACTTCGCCAATTTCAGCCAATGCCATGATCAGGCCGGGAAAACCGCCGCCGCTGCCCAAATCGACGATCGGCCGGGTAGCTGCCGCTGGGATCATCGGCAGGATCTGCCAACTGTCCAGGAAATGCCGGGTCCAGACCTGGTCCAATGTCGATGGCGCCACCAAATTGGTTTTGCGCTGCCATTGCTGCAATTGCTGGGCATAGAGGCGCAGCCGGTCCACCATCACCGGGCGGACCGGATAAATCGCATCCATTGCCTCGAGTATAGCGGCTTCGGAGGACATGGCAGGCCCTAGGCCGCAATATGGGCAGGCCGGCGTTTGACATGGCGCAGCAGGGCGATCACGCCTGCCGGCGTTACACCGGGTATACGGCTGGCGGCCCCCAGCGTCGCCGGTTTGGCTCTTCCCAGCTTTTGGCGCTCCTCGGTCGAAATACCTGTAACCGCGGCATAGTCGAGGTCGAGCGGCAACTGCAGGTGTTCATCCTTGCGGAAGCGGGCGATATCCTGCGTTTCTCGCTGCAAATATCCCTCATAATGCGCCTCGATCGCCAGTTGCGAGAGAATGGCCGGCGGAATAGCAGCAAGCTCCGGCCAAATGGCAAGCACACGCTCGCGGTCACTGCGATGGCGACCCAGGATCTCCCACCCGCTGCGCGTGCGGCCATCGGCTTTTTCGATCAGCCCATGCTCGCTCAGCACAGCCGCTGAGGCCGACGCTTCGTGCAACCGGCGCATGCCATCGGCGAGCGCCTGAACTTTCTCCCGGAAAACCGCAGACCGGGCACGGCCGACCAGGCCAAGCGCTTCACCTTTTGCCGTCAGGCGTTGGTCCGCATTGTCGGCGCGCATCGACAGGCGGTATTCGGCGCGGGAGGTGAACATGCGGTAGGGCTCATCCACGCCGCGGGTGACGAGATCGTCGATGAGCACGCCCAAATAGCCGTCCGCCCGGTCGAACACAACGCCGTCCTGGGCCCCGGCCTTGCGCGCCGCGTTCATCCCCGCGACGAGCCCCTGTGCCGCCGCCTCTTCATAACCGGTGGTGCCGTTGATCTGCCCCGCCAGAAACAGGTTGCGCAACCGCTTGGTCTCCAACGTCGGCGCCAGCTCGCGCGGATCGATGAAGTCATACTCGATCGCATAGCCCGACCGTACCACTTCGACCTGCTCCAGCCCCGGAATAGTGCGCAGGAAGGCCAGTTGCACATCCGCCGGCAACGATGTCGAAATGCCGTTCGGATAAACCAAGTGTGTGTCCAGGCCCTCCGGCTCCAGGAAGATCTGGTGATTGTCCTTGTCGGGAAAGCGCATCACCTTGTCTTCAATGGAAGGACAATAACGCGGCCCGGGCCCGGCAAGGCGTCCGGCATACATAGCCGTGCGGTGCACGTTCTCACGCACGATCCGGTGTCCCTCAGGCGTAGTCCGCGTGATATGGCACGGCAATTGCCGGTTGGCGATTTGCGTGGTCATAGTCGAAAGCGGTTCAGCCGGATCATCGCCCAACTGGATCGCACATCGCTGGTAGTCGATGCTGCGGGCATCCAGCCGCGCCGGCGTCCCGGTCTTCAACCGCTGCAATGCGAAACCGGCGGCGGTGAATGCCTCGGACAATCCGACGCTGGCGGGCTCACCGAAACGGCCGGCCGGCGTCTGTTCTTCGCCGAGGTGGATGACGCCGCGCAGAAATGTTCCCGTGGTGATGACGACGGCTCCAGTCGCAAGTTCCGTCCCGGACGCGAGGCGTATGCCACGCACCGCGCCGTTATCGACGATCAAGCCCACCACCGGGTCTTCGATGACCGTGAGGTTTGGCCAGGCAGCCAACTCCCGCTGCATCGCCTGTTTGTACAGCTTTCGGTCCGCCTGAACGCGGGGACCGTGCACGGCAGGGCCCTTGCTGCGGTTCAGCAACCGAAACTGGATGCCGGCGGCGTCGCTCGCCCGGCCCATAATGCCGTCGAGCGCGTCGATCTCCCGGATCAGATGGCCCTTGCCGACGCCGCCCATGGCGGGATTGCAGGACATCTCGCCAACGGTATCGAAGCGGTGGGTCGCTAAGGCGACCTTGGCGCCCAGCCGCAACGCCGCGCCGGCAGCCTCGCAACCCGCATGGCCGCCGCCGACAACTATCACATCATACATCGCACTCGATCTCGCCATCGCCTCTGCCTTCGGCATCGCCCGCATGCTGCGGATGTTTCACGTGAAACAAGGATGCTTGCCGCCTGTAGCCTTACTTGCCAATACAGAATTCCCGGAAAATAATGTCGAGCATATGCTCCACATCGGTAGTGCCGACCACCTGTCCGAGCGAGGCAATAGCACGTTCCAGCGAGGATGCCAAAATCTCCTCGGCCAGGGTCGGATCATCCCACCACGCCAAAGCCGAGGTTGCGTCCGCAATCGCCGTGCGGTGCCGGGTTCGCTGGATGATAGCTGTTTCACCGTCAGCGGCGAGGCGAGCGGCATGAGTTGAAATCAGGCCGCGCAATTGGTCAATTCCGTGGCCGGACCTGGCTGAACCGACTATGCCATTTTCCGGCAATGCACCCACGGCCTGGTCCGCCTTGTTCCAGAACACCACGCGGACTGCTTCGTGACCCTGCATGGCATCGCTCGTCGCAGCCTGTGGCTCAGACAGGTCGCGGACCTCTACGCAGACGTCCGCCTCCGCCATCGCCTGCTTTGCCCGTCGGACGCCTTCGGCCTCGATCTCGTCGGCGGTCTCGCGGATGCCCGCGGTGTCTGAGACGACGACCAAGTGGCCGCCAAGGTCGAACGACACCTGAACGATATCGCGGGTCGTGCCGGCGATAGACGATACGATTGCCGCTTCCCGGCCGGCGAGGGCGTTCAGCAAAGTCGACTTGCCGACATTCGGCGGCCCGACGATAGCCACCTGCACGCCATCCCGGATGGCAAAGCCGGCATGCGCCTTGTCCAACTCCGCAGCCATGGCCTGACGCACCGCCGCAACCTCCCGCCGGGCATCCGCCAGCAAATCGCCGGGCACGTCCTCATCGACGAAATCGATCATGGTTTCGACCAGCGCCCGCGCCCGCAACAGCCGGTCGTTCCAACTCTGAATGGTCCGGTGGGCCGCACCGCCGGCCGCCGACAGCGCTTGGCGGCGCTGTGCCGCCGTACGGGCGCGAACAAGATCGGACATGCCTTCGACAGCGGTCAGGTCGAGCCGCCCGTTGTCGAAGGCGCGGCGGGTGTATTCGCCTTCCACCGCCTGACGGCAGCCGGGTTGCGCCAGCAATGTATCGATTACGCCGGACACAGTCGCCGGACCGCCATGCAAATGCAACTCCACCACATCTTCACCGGTAAAACTGTGCGGCGCTACAAACCGGACGACCAGCGCTTGATCAAGGATTTCTGCCGTCTCCGGGGCCCGCAGCGTCCGCAACACCATGCGCCGCGGCTCTGGCAATGGCCGGCCGGTCAGCAGCCGCAGCATGTCGCAAGCCTGCTCGCCTGACAGCCGCACCACAGCCACCCCGGCGGGAACGCTACCGCTTGCTAGAGCGATGATGGTGTCGGTCGCAGGCATGGACTCAGGTCTCAACGGACGTTTAGGCGGGGACTGTTCATTCAGGCCGGTCTTATGGCGAACGGTCCCGTTTGTCGCCAGGGCAATTGGCGCTGCCAGTCATCGCCTGCCGAACCGCACAGCATCGCCTGGCTTGTTCCTATCGACGGAGACATCGCTCGCAACCTCCCGCACAGCTTCCAACTGCCTGTCTTGCCACCGCACCGACCACCTGCCACCTGCAGGGCGGCGGCGTGCCCGCAGCAGTTCTATTCGCCAATGCCCGAACGCGGCGGCCGTAGCTGCTGCCGTGGCATTCGAACCGTCGGTCAAGCTGGCCGCCCGCCACCGCGTCTCGACAAAGCCGCCGGCAGCGCCCGCATGCCCAGGGCGCAACGCCAGCACCGTTGTTGCTGAGGCCTCCGCCGCCAGTTGCAATCGCCGTGCAGCCAGGGAGTGCAGGTCGAACAACTCGGCGACGACCACACCAACCGCGGCGCTGCGCAACGCTTCCTCCGTCGCCCACAGCGTTTCTTCATCATTGCCGCCATAGACGAACAGCAGGCGTTGCATCGCAATGCCGAAGCTGTGCAGACCCGGAGCATACACCTGGCCGGAGAGCAGGCCGTGACGGTGGCGCAATCGCCGGTTCATACACCAAACCACTGGACCGGCATCGGCTCCCGGCGCTTGCATCAATCTGGCCAATACAACACAGGCAAAGCCCATCACAGCGCCGTCGCCGCGTTGATCCTGTGGTTGGCCAACTTTCTTATCCCCAGTGTGGCCGTCAGAAATGACAGGGCCCAGCACCTCATGCACTGCACCAGTGCGTAGACCGCCGTCCGGTAGGACAGAGTCGATTGCAGGGCATTGCAGGGGTACGGTCGTCATCGTTGCGTTGCGGCGACCGCCCGTTCTTTCCAGCTGTTCTATACGGCGGGCAAGGGCCTCACGATTTGGAGCAGTGATCGGCATGATCGGACATCAATCGCTAATTGTTCGATTAATGTTCTATTATTGATCCAGACATCGCGCAAGGCCTATCCAACCAACCTTGCCGCAACCGGCAGGCCCGGCCCTAGCCCCGACTCTAAGGTGGCCTATTTCTTGGCGGCGCCGATTGCCTTGGCCAAGGCCTGATACTCCGGGCAATCGGTACCGCAGAGGCCCTTCAACGTCTCCAGTTCCGCCTCTGCCTTGGCCGGCTGCCCGGTCTTGAGATAGAGCTGGCCCAGATATTCGTGCACGCCCTTATGCCCCGGATCCAGCCGCAGCGCCCGATCGTAGGCCGCCTTGGCCTCATCGTATTTTCCCAGTTGCCGGTAGCTGTAGCCCAACAGGTTATAGCCATTGGCATCCTGCGGCGTCGCATCAAGATAAGTCTGCAGCTTATCGACCGCCATGTCATACTTCTGTTGGTCGATCAACATCTGCACATCCGCCAGACTGACTTCATCTTTGTTGGACATTGCCAGCACTGGAGATGCCATCGCCAGGCCAACAGCGGCGATCACGCCCGCCATCCACAGATTCCGCATTTGCCAACCCCTTATTTGCAGCCAAGTTTTTCCAAAACAGCCAAACCAGACCCCGCCAGAAATCGCATCATTATGACGATGGCCGGGCTCCTTATATGGGACGCCCGGCTGTCTTTGCCAGAGTCTGTAATTTCACCCTTACTTCAACGGTGAATGGGCTGCCGGCAGCATTACGACAGAGTTCATTTCCTCGATCAAAGGCCCACCCTCCTTCAGGAAAGCCTGCCAGCCTGGATCCTGCGACGCTGCCGTGCGCGCTTTCATGCGGGATTCGAAATCCTTGTAGGCCCAGATATGGCACACTTCGTTCGGTTGTCCGGCTTCCGTGCTCCACAAGCCGACAATCTTCGAATATTTCTCGCGCACCGTCAGCGCGTTGGTGAACAGCTCTGTCCAACGCTTCATTGCGCCGACCTGCAGACGGTAATAGCGGAATTCATACAGATTGGTCGGGTCGACCGGCGGGTTGATGCCGACCAGCGGATTCAGCAACCGGATGTCCTGGCGCAGAATGATCGGGCGCATCAGCGGCAGGTATTCCTTGGTCCAGCGTTCGTTCTGCGCCAGCGCTTTGCGGCGTTCTTCGCGATGCTCGAAGCTTTCATAGCTCCAGAGGTGCATGACCTGATTCAGCGGCCCGACCTCCGGCAGCCAATAGCCCTCCAACTTGCCGTATTCGTCGCCGCGAATATCCCGCGCGACCGTACCGGAGTTCTTGGCGGCGCCAGCCGCCTGGCCAGCGCGAAACGTATAGGTGCGGAGTTCGTGTAGCATCGGCTCAATCTTCTCTGGAGCGGAGGGTTTGTGAAACGGCTGCAGTGTCGTAGCAAGCCAGCGCCGACGCAAGCCCATCCTGCAATCGACCTTCGGCCGTGGCATTGCCATAGCGGCGGCGCCATCGCATAGTTCGGCTTCCCGTCACTGATTTCCGCCGCAATGGGAGAAATTTGCATGCACAACTGGGTTTCAATCAAAGCCGCCGATGGTGGCTCTTTCGACGCGCACTTGGTGCAGCCGGCCAAGCCGAATGGCGGCGCTGTTGTCTGTATCCAAGAGATCTTTGGCGTAAACCATGCCATGCGCGACATTGCCCAATACTGGGCCGACCAGGGCTATGTCGCAATCGCGCCAGACCTGTTCTGGCGACAGGAACCACACGTCGATATCACCGACGGTTCCGACGAGGAATGGAAGAGGGCGTTTCAGCTATACCAGGGATTCGATGTCGAAAAAGGCATCGCCGACCTGAAAGCGACGGTCGCTTACGCCCGCAGTCTGGCGGGCTCCAACGGCAAAGTCGGCACGGTCGGCTTTTGCCTTGGCGGCAAGCTGGCCTATCTGATGGCCTGCCGGTCCGACACCAATTGCAATGTCGGCTACTACGGCGTCGGCATTGAAGCAGACCTAGCGGAGGCTTCTCAGATTCAAGCGCCGCTCACCCTGCATATCGCGGAAGAAGATGGCTTTGTCTCGAAAGACGCGCAGAAACAGGTGCGGGACGGCCTGGCCAGCAACAGCCATGCTACGGTGTTCAGCTATCCGGGCATGGATCATGCATTCGCCCGCATCGGCGGCAAACCCTACAACAAGGAAAATGCCGACCTTGCCAACGGGCGCACCGCCGCGGTATTTGCGAAAACGCTGAAGGGTTGAGCTGCGGTCGTTTCAGGGAACGGCTGGATTTCCAGCCAAACAAGCACCACCACAAGTCCCCTGAACAAAGCAAAGGGGCCGGAAATTCCGGCCCCGTCCACCACTACTGATTCATCTACTGGTTCATCGCCTGGAAGAAGTCGGCGTTGCTCTTGCTTTCTTTCAACTTG
The DNA here is from genome assembly GCA_029978325.1 of Alphaproteobacteria bacterium. Taxonomy (GTDB): domain Bacteria; phylum Pseudomonadota; class Alphaproteobacteria; order Bin95; family Bin95; genus JACKII01. The sequence goes on from JAPOJR010000002.1 coordinate 66,632, forward strand.
GTCAGCAAGAAGTCCATGGCGTCCTGAGGACCCATCGGCATCAGCACACGCCGCAACACCCACATTTTCTGCAGGTCTTGGCGGCTGACCAGCAATTCTTCCTTGCGGGTGCCGGACTTGCCGATATCGATCGCCGGCCAGGTGCGCTTGTCAGCAAGCTTACGTTCCAGCACGATCTCGCTGTTGCCCGTACCCTTGAACTCTTCGAAGATGACTTCGTCCATACGGCTGCCGGTATCGATCAACGCCGTAGCAATGATCGACAGCGATCCACCTTCTTCGATATTCCGCGCCGCGCCAAAGAAGCGCTTCGGGCGTTGCAAGGCATTGGCGTCTACACCGCCGGTCAGCACCTTGCCGGAGGATGGCACCACCGTGTTGTAGGCGCGGGCGAGGCGGGTGATCGAATCCAGCAGGATGACCACATCCCTTCGATGTTCAACCAACCTCTTTGCTTTTTCAATCACCATGTCGGCAACCTGAACATGCCGGGTCGCCGGTTCATCAAAAGTTGAACTAACCACTTCACCTTTCACGGAACGCTGCATTTCCGTTACTTCCTCAGGTCGTTCATCAATCAAAAGAACTATCAAATCCAC
>JAPOJR010000300.1 GCA_029978325.1 Alphaproteobacteria bacterium
CACCAAAAAATGAAGAGGGGCTACCATGCTCAATAAAAAATAAAGATCGTATTTTTACTTATCATAAATATAAAGTTCGTTTTAAAGATAAAAAAGAATTTTTACTTGATGAGGATTTTAGTAGATTTTCTGATAAGTCAGAGCCTAATGAATTTCGTGATCTGACTACTTCAAACATTCCTCCTGTCTCAAATGTTCCATATGAACAACCATTCCCACCTTTTTCACCATCGCAACCAGATTTACCCCCAAACAATTAATAAATTAACCACCAAACAATTTATTTTATATTTATAATAGCTTCTACAAATTGGGGCTATAGCTCAGCTGGGAGAGCGCTTGAATGGCATTCAAGAGGTCCGCGGTTCGATCCCGCGTAGCTCCACCAATAATCTCATTTATCCTTAAAATTATAAAAATTCAAATTTAAATCTTTTATTGAGAAAATTCTTACTGCAAAAATATCTTTTAAATAGTTTTGATAGTTTTTCCAAGGTGCTTTATTTCCCTGTTTTGGCATTTGACTAAGACCTCTTTCAAAATATCCTGAAGTAAAATCAATTAACCTATCATCACCATGAGCATTTTTATCATCTATTGGCTCACAACAACTAACTCCTTTTTTATCCATTAAATTAATAAGTCTACAAACATATTCACAAGTAAGGTCCGCTCTCAAAGTCCAAGAAGCATTTACATAGC
>JAPOJR010000301.1 GCA_029978325.1 Alphaproteobacteria bacterium
TTTTTAAAAGTAAATCAAGATCTAAAATTTTAGAATGTGTTCATGCTTCAAAGTTAATTAATAACACAGTACTTTTTAAAGGAAATGATACCGTTGTTGCATTTAACAACGATAACGTGTGGATTAATGATAATGCAAAAAAATCTCTAGCAACAGCAGGTAGTGGGGATATCTTATGTGGTTTGATTGCTGGTTTAATAGCACAAAAAATGAACTTTAAAAAAGCTATTCTAACTGCGATTCATTTTCAAGGTGAATTATCTCAAATTAAAAACAACCTAATTGCTGAGGATTTTATAGATTCAATTTCAAAGATTTTTTCAAGATTAAAAAATAATAATTGATTTAAAAGGAATAATGTTGTTTTTTATAAATTGTTTAGCGGGCGTGGCGGAATTGGTAGACGCGCTGGATTTAGGTTCCAGTGACTTTTGTCGTGTGGGTTCAAGTCCCTCCGCCCGTACCAAGGAAACGAAATGAAGATTGAAGAAAAAAAAAATAAAGGTTTAGATTTAGAATGGAAGGTTTTAATTCCATCATCATCTATAAATTCAAAACTGGATGAAAAATATAAAGATTTAGCGAAGAATGTAAAAATCCCTGGATTCAGACCAGGTAAAGTTCCAGTAAATATTATAAAGAAACGATTTTCTCAATCAGTTATTTCAGAAATTTTAGATAC
>JAPOJR010000302.1 GCA_029978325.1 Alphaproteobacteria bacterium
GCCCCGCCGCACCCCGCCGACGAACTGCATCATGTGCTGGGCCACACCTATGGCGTGCCGCTATTTCAGGAGCAGGCGATGAAACTGGCGATCACCGCCGCCAATTTCACGTCGGGGGAGGCGAACAAGCTGCGCCGGGCGATGGCGACCTTCCGCAATGTCGGGACGATCGGCGAATTTGAGGAGAAGATGATCGGCGGCATGGTGGCGCGTGGCTATGAACGCGCCTTTGCCCAGCGCTGCTATGACCAGAGCAAGGGGTTTGGCAGCTATGGTTTTCCCGAAAGCCACGCCATATCCTTTGCCCGGCTGGTCTATGTGTCGGCCTGGCTCAAATGCTATCAGCCTGCCGTATTTGCCGCGGCACTGCTCAATGCGCAGCCGATGGGCTTCTACGCCCCGGCGCAGATCGTGCGCGACGCGATCGAACATGGCGTCATGGTGCGCGGCATCGACGTCAACGCCAGTGGCTGGGACAACGGGCTGGAGCCGATTGCGGCGGACGATCCCGATGCGCGCAAGCGCTGGACCCCGGCCAATCGCCGCTGGGGTGACATCGTGCCGCGTCACCGGCAGGACAGGGCGTTCGCGTTGCGGCTGGGCTTTCGCCAGATTGACGGCTTCCGTGAGGCGTGGGGGGAGGCGATTGCAGCGGATCGTGCGGCATCC
>JAPOJR010000303.1 GCA_029978325.1 Alphaproteobacteria bacterium
CTTGTAAAACGTTGCTGTTTGTTATCTTATTTGGCCTAAGTTGATTTTCTATCATCACTTCACGATTTTTTTCTAAATTCATAGCTATATTGGGTAAATTATTAAGACTTTTTATATATAACAACTTATAAAATTGATATGTTTTTTATTTTACAATCTTATAGTTTTGATTAATTGACTTGAAGTTAATAACAGATTAATTGTCCAAAAAATTTGGCTCGGTGGCAGAGTGGTGATGTAGGGGCCTGCAAAGCCTTGCACAGCGGTTCGATTCCGCTCCGAGCCTCCAAATTTTACTTGTGTTTTTTTCTTTTTTTTATTAACAGATGATTTGTGTTCCTCGGTAGCTCAGTGGTAGAGCAATCGGCTGTTAACCGATCGGTCGCTGGTTCGAGCCCGGCCCGGGGAGCCATTAAAATCTCATAAAAGTTATTAAATTTTAATATTTTTTCTTTCTCTTTAATCAGTATGCTAAAATTTATTATGAAATTTTTTCATTATTTAATTCTTATTTTTTTTACTTTTACCTCAAGCATATCATTATCAAAAGAGTATCTAAATGACACTAATGATATTGATAGACTAAAAATTTGGGAGGAACTTAGAGACACAATCTTACCAGACTCTCCTATTCAAGATGCTTTTGACTATGCATGTTTATATCTAT
>JAPOJR010000304.1 GCA_029978325.1 Alphaproteobacteria bacterium
ACACGAATTCAAAATCTTTTTGGTTATATGTTGTATAATTAGGTACAGTGATAGCTCCCGTACCTAAAATTGCTAGATCGCTAATCATCCATTCAGGCCTGCCCTCGGACACAAGCATAATCCTGTCACCCTTTTCAACTTTTTGTTCTTTTAAATAATTAGCTAATGACTCAATTTTTTCTGATACATTCAACCAAGTTAATGAATTGATAGATTTATCATTATTAATAGAATGTAAAAATTCATTACTTTTAAATTTATTTTTTTGAAGTTCAAATAGTTCAAATAAGTTATTAAATTTTTTAAAATCCATTTTTTGGTGGGCGAAAAGGGAGTCGAACCCTTATGGTTGCCCGGCGGATTTTGAATCCGCTGCGTCTACCAATTCCGCCATTCGCCCCCTCCATAAATTAGTGTTTATAGTTTCTTTAATTTAACTATATATCTATTATATTTCTAAATAAATATGTTTAAAGATTTGTTTAAAAAAACTGTTGCTCTAGCGGCACATAAAAGTGCAAGATTTTTTCTATCATTTATTTGCATTATAGAGAGTATCTTTTTCCCAATACCTCCTGATGTCATGATCATACCAATGACCCTTGCTCAAAAAGAAAGATGGTTACAAATTGCAACTATTGCCACTGTTTCATCAGTAATTGG
>JAPOJR010000305.1 GCA_029978325.1 Alphaproteobacteria bacterium
TTACAGCCTGATCACCCGCAAATACGCCGGCGAAGAAAACGCAGAGGCTTCGGCGACAATCGCGACCGTCAACTGGTGCTACGAGTCGGAGCCGGACGAGGGCTCCGGCGGGCGCAAAATCCCAGTGCCGCGCGGCAAGATGCTGGGCGGTTCCAGCTCGATCAACGGCATGGTCTATATGCGCGGCCAGGCCCAGGACTACGACCAATGGGCGCAGCTCGGCAATCGCGGCTGGAGCTATCAGGACGTGCTGCCGATCTTCAAGCAGATGGAAAGCTACGCGGGCGGCTCAGACGAATACCGCGGCCGCTCGGGTCCGCTGCGGTTAAACGATACGCCGCGCCATCAGGTGCCGTTGCTGGAGAAGATGATCGAGGCGGCGGAAAAGATCGGCCTGCCGTTCAATCCCGACCTCAACGGCGAGACCCAGGAAGGCATCGGCATGTCGCAGGTGACCATCGCCAAGGGCCGCCGCCAGTCGACCGCGTTCTGCTATCTCGATCCGGCGCGCGGCCGCCCCAACCTGACGATCGAGCAGGAGGCCTTCGCGGAAAGTCTGATCCTGGAAGGCAAGCGCTGCGTCGGCGTGCGCTACAAGGCGGGCGGCGTGGCAAAGGAAGCCCGCGCGTCTCGCGAGGTGATCCTTTCCGGCGGCTCGATCA
>JAPOJR010000306.1 GCA_029978325.1 Alphaproteobacteria bacterium
AAAAGAGCGGCAAGCAGCAAGCCGCAAGCTTCAAGCGACAAGCAGCAAGCCACAAGCTTGCCACAATCTGCAGGTATACATAAAACCAGAAAGGATAATTATGAAAACAAGTGAAGCTCTAAAATTAGTCGGAGGCCTGAGCAAGCCTTCAAAGATGCCTGGATGGGCCTACGGTCTACCAGCAAAGGAATGCAAGACCGGGTCCAGACTGGTTAAGGTCAAAGGCAGCACCTGCGAGGGATGTTATGCCCTGAAGGGCTGCTATGTATTTAAGGTAGTGCAGGAAGCTCAGTACAGGAGGCTGGCAGCTATACGTCATGAGCTCTGGACTGGGGCCATGGCTCTTCTAATCAATTCAAAAAAATCTAAATGGTTCAGGTGGCATGACTCTGGCGACGTGCAAGACGAAGCTCACCTCATGAAAATTTTTGCGGTGTGCAGGTTAACACCGGAGACCAAACACTGGTTACCAACGCGGGAAGCATGGGTGAAGCATTTCATATCTATGGCACCTGCTAATCTGGTAATACGATTCAGCGCGCCGATGGTGGACCAGGCTGCACCTGCTAGCTGGCCTACGACGTCAACAGTGGTAACGACTGGCAGAACATGTCCAGCCCCGGTCCAGAATAATGAATGCAAAGACTGCAGGGCCTGTT
>JAPOJR010000307.1 GCA_029978325.1 Alphaproteobacteria bacterium
GCTAGGGCCGGGGCCAGGGCCAGGGCGGGGGTTCGGGCCAGGGCCAGGGTCAGGCTTAGGGTTGGCCTCGGCTGTGGCCGCCTCGACGCGGGCTGCGTGGGAGGGCGGTAGCGGACTAGGCCGAGTGAGCATGGCGTGCAGAGCAAGGTGGGTGAGCCGAGGATGCAGAGGAGGGTGGGTGAGCAGAGTAAGCGAGGCGCCTGCGGTAGAAGATCATCCCAGCGCGCGGCCCGCGCAGGCTCTTGTGCGTGGTGGTGGTGACGACGTCGGCGTGCTCGAAGGGGTTCGCGCACTGGCCCGCGGCGACGATGCCGGAGATGTGCGCCATGTCGCATAGGAGCAGCGCGCCTGCTCGGGGTTAGGGTAGGGTTAGGGTAAGGGTTAGGGTTAGGGTTGGGGGTAGGGTCAGGGTTAGGGTTACGGTTAGGGCGGCCGCAATGGCCTGCATGATGACGACGATGAAGGTGACAGCGAAGCAGAGCAGCATGTACATGTCGATGTACGTGATGTAGCTGACGCTGGGCAGCTTGTCGCCAATCGAGTACTTGAAGCCCACCTGGGTCAAGAGGATGGTGAGCGAGATGGAGCAGCGGTCGGCCATGTCGCCGGGCGGCACGAAGAATACCGCGCCGAGGCATGCGGTC
>JAPOJR010000308.1 GCA_029978325.1 Alphaproteobacteria bacterium
CCATCATGACCTGCTCTAATATAGATTGCATAGGGAAGTCCATTTGTTTTATCCAAACACTTATAGTAGTTTCGATCAAAAAAATCCTTAATGATCCCGCTCATGTATCCAAGATTTTCAGTTGTACCAATTATTATTGCTGAAGATTTAGAGAGTATCTCGTAATCGACATCTATGGCATCATGTGCAATAATCTCAAGATTCTCCGAATTTATTGATTTTGCCCCCTTTTTAACCTGGTCAAATAAAATTCTGGTATTTATTGATGGAAGATTTGATACAATTAGGAGCTTTTTTTTCATTTATATAAACTAAATAACTAATAAAGGATTTTCAATATAATCTTTTTCTATATATATTTAAGAAATGGTGCCGCAGGAGTGGATTGAACACTCGACCTCACCCTTACCAAGGGTGCGCTCTACCACTGAGCTACTGCGGCTTTATAATATATTGGCAAAATAGATTGTCAAAAAAACTAGTTATTCGACAATATGGCAAAATTGAAAAAAAAAGACAATCAAAAATTAGCTAAGGCACTAAAAGAAAATCTCAGGAAGAGGAAAGCTCAAGCAAATATGCTAAAAGAAAAAAATCAGAAGTTGAGTGATAAAAAAGATGGATAAAATTCGAATTGTTGGT
>JAPOJR010000309.1 GCA_029978325.1 Alphaproteobacteria bacterium
ATGTTAGGCATTCCATTACTTGGTGCAATTCCAGAAGATACTAATGTTATTATTTCAACTAATAAAGGTGAACCTTTAGTTTTAAATAAAAAATTAACATTATCAGGTATTGCTTTTGAGAATGCAGCACGAAGATTAATTGGTAAACAAGATTATTTTATTGATCTAGATAAACCATATAAAGGCGTTGTCCAAAAATTCCAAGAATTTTTCCTTGGAAAAGATTAGTTTTAATTTTTGTAAACTTTAAAAAAAGTTTACAAAAATTTCTAATTATGCTAAAATTAATCTAAATCCTCAATAGCTCAGTGGTAGAGCAATCGGCTGTTAACCGATTGGTCGTAGGTTCAAGTCCTACTTGGGGAGATTCATATATATATATATCTTTAAAGACTTCGATATCGTTATATCTTTCATGTAAAATATAAAATATATAAGTTAATCTTACACAAATTTATAAAATTAATAATAATTTTAATTATGTCACATACAGTAAAAATTTATGATACATGTATTGGCTGTACACAATGTGTTCGTGCATGCCCTACAGATGTTTTAGAAATGGTACCTTGGGATGGTTGTAAAGCAAGCCAAATCGCTTCTGCTCCAAGAACAGAAGATTGTGTTGGCTGTAAACG
>JAPOJR010000030.1 GCA_029978325.1 Alphaproteobacteria bacterium
CCCGCTATGACGTGATGAACGACCTGATGAGCGGCGGCGTGCACAGGCTTTGGAAAGACCGGCTGGTCCGGCGCATTCATCCGCGCGCCGGCGAAACCGTGCTCGACCTGGCCGGCGGCACCGGCGACATCGCCTTTCGGATCGCCAGAGCCAGCGAGGCCGAGGTGATTGTCTGCGACATCAACGAGGCCATGATTGGCGTCGGCCGCGACCGCGGCCTGGACCGCGGCCTGATCGAGGGCATCGAATGGACCGTCGGCGATGCAGAGACCTTGCCATTCGCCGATGCCAGCATCGATGCCTGCTGCATCGCGTTCGGCCTGCGCAACGTGACCCGGCCACCTGTGGCGCTGGCCGAAATCCTGCGGGTGTTGCGGCCCGGTGGTCGGTTTTTCTGTCTGGAGTTCTCCAAGGTGCTGCTGCCGGGGTTGGACCGGCTCTACGATGCCTATTCCTTCAACGTCCTGCCCAAAATCGGCAAACTGGTGGCCAATGACGAAGCATCGTACCGCTATCTGGCGGAAAGCATCCGAAAGTTTCCCGACCAGGAAGGGCTGGCTGCGATCATGCGCCGGGTTGGGTTCGCCAATGTCGGCTATGAGAGTTGGTCCGCCGGTATCGTCGCGTTGCATCGCGGCCGCAAGCCGGCCTGACGTCGAGCCATGTTCCTCGCCCTGACACATCCCCTGCGCATTGCCCGCATTATCTGGGTTCTGGCCCGGCACGATGCCCTGTATTGGCCGGCACTGATGGGCGAAAGCTTTGCCATACGCTGGTCGCTGCGCCTGTGGCGGCGGCGCAACGGCCTTTCCGACCGCCAAGGAGAGCGGCTGGCAGAAGCGCTGCAAAGCCTAGGCCCGACCTTCGTCAAGCTTGGCCAGGCGCTTTCGACCAGGGGCGATATTCTGGGCGAGGCGGTCGCCGGCGACCTGGCCACGCTCCAGGATCGGGTACCGCCGTTCAAAGGCGCTGGCGATGTGGTTTCACGCGCGCTCGGCGCCGAGTTATCCACACGATTCACCGAATTCTCCACTGCCCCGATCGCAGCCGCCTCGATTGCGCAGGTGCATTTCGCCGTGACCACCGAGGGCGAGCCAGTCGCCGTAAAGGTGCTGCGTCCCGGCGTTGAGCGCCGGTTTGCGCATGACCTCTCGCTATTTGCCTGGGTCGCCTGGCTTGTGCACGCATTGTTTCCTTTCGCCCGTCGCTTTCGCCCGCGCGAAGTGGTGGCCGTGTTCGCCCGTTCGGTACGGGTCGAACTCGATCTGCGGCTGGAGGCGGCGGCGGCGGCGGAGCTGGCCGAAAATTTCGAAGACCACCCTGGCTTTCACGTGCCCGCGGTCGATTGGCAGCGCACCAGCCGCCGGGTATTGACGTTGGAGCGGGTGGAAGGACTGCGAATCGACAACGGCGCGGCCATTCGCGCCGCCGGGCACGACACCGGGCGGATCATGGGCATTGCTGCGGAAGCATTCTTCCGCCAGGTGTTCGTCGATGGCTTTTTTCACGCGGACATGCATCCGGGCAATGTCTTCGTTCGGCCGGACGGTGGGTTAAGCGTCGTCGATTTTGGCATCATGGGCCGCCTGGACGCCAAGGGGCAGGACTTCATGGCCGACGTGTTGGTCGGATTCCTGCGCCGCGACTACCGGCTGGTGGCGGATGCACATGTCCGCGCCGGCTTTCTGCCGCGCGGGCAGGACCCGGCATTGTTTGCGCAGGCCCTGCGCTCGGTCGGCGAGGCCATATTGGACCGGCCCATCGCTGAAATCTCCATGGCGCGATTGCTGCTGCAATTGCTCCAGGTAACGGCGCAGTTCGACATGCCGGCCCAACCTTCGTTGCTGCTGCTGCAGAAAACTATGCTGATGGCGGAAGGGCTGGGGCGGAATCTCGACGACAGCGTGAATATGTGGACGATTGCCCGGCCGCTGATCGAGGACTGGATGATCCAGAACCGCGGCCCGGATGCCCGTCTGGCCGCCGGCCTGCGCGAAGCGCAAGCCACGATCGAGCGGCTACCTCGCCTGCTGGCCCAGGCCGAAGCCATCGGCGAACAGGCGCTGGAACGCCGAAGCGCCGGCTTTTCGCCATGGTGGATTGCAGCCGCAGGCCTCACGGGGCTGCTCGCCGGCATTCTGCTGGGATGACGCGGCTACCGGGCGTACCGGTCGATGGCGAATGGCGAAAGATCAATGTCCGGCGCCCGCCCAGCGATCAGGCTGGCGATGTGCCGGCCGGTAATCGCGCCGCCGGTCAGCCCCAGATGGCCATGGCCGAAACCATAGGCGACGTTGCGGTGTTTCTTTGAGCGGCCGACGACCGGCAGCGAGTCGGGCGTCGCCGGCCGGTTGCCCATCCAGGGCTTTGCCTCGCTGATATCGACGGAGCGAAAAATTTCGCCTGCGTGCCGCAGCAACTTGTTCGCACGCTCCCAGTTCGGCGCCGCTTCCAAGCCCGCGAATTCGACCGTTCCGGCCAGGCGCAGGCCCATTTCCATGGTCGTGCACATGAACTTGCGTTCGCCGAAGCTGATAGGGCGCGATGTCTCGAAGCCAGGATGCGGCAGCACCATGTGATAGCCGCGCTCACTCTCCAACGGGAAGGGTTCGCCCAGTTCCGCCGAGAGCCGGTGCGACCAGGCGCCGGCGGCAATCACGTAGTGGCCAAAGGCGTGACTTTGGCCGTCCGCCGTCCGCAGGGCTCGGACGCCGTCGGCGCCCGTTTCGAACCCTACGACGTTGGCGCGCAAGTGCGCCCCGCCGGCGGCCAGCACCATATCCGCCAACAGGCGGCACAGTTCGCCGGGATTGCGGCAATGGGTGCCGTCCGGATAATAGCCGGCGCGCACGAATTGCGGGCCAAGCGCCGGCTCAAGCTGGCGCAGTTCGTCGCCGGTTAATTCCTCGACGCGATGGCCATGGCGGCGGGCAAGTTCCCGCACGATCGCATCGCCAGAAAAACCCGCCTCAGTCTCGTAAACGGACACGCTGCCGGTCTGCTTCAGCAGGTGATCGGCGCCGGCATCGCCGGTCAGGGTCAGATAGGCTTCGCGCACCGGCCGGTAGAGCGCCGCCAACGCGGCGGCCTGGGCCTCATAGTCCTTGGCCGCGGCCATGAATTTCATCAGCCAGGGGGCGGCCTTCGGGGCGTAGCCGATCCGCACCGCCAGCGGTCCCAACGGGTCGAACAGCCAGCCAGGCACCCGCTTCCAGATGCCGGGCAACGCCATCGGCGTTACGCTGTGGCCCGAGATTGCGCCGGCGTTGCCGAAGCTGGTCATCGTCCCCGGTTCTTCCGCATCCACCAGCGTCACCCGGAACCCCTCGCGTTGCAGGTAGGCGGCGGAACAGATGCCGACAATCCCGGCGCCGATTACCGCAACATGGCCTTTGGATTGATCGGTCATCGTGATGGCTCCATCCAGCTAGTACATTGCGCCCGCCCCAAAGGCAGGCGACACTCACCCCGCAATCTAACGTGTCCGCCATTTATATGCGAGGAAATGCCATGGCCCGGAAACTGATCGATATCTCCATTCCGCTGACCAACAATATCGTCTGCGATCCGCCGCACATGCGCCCGCAGATCGAATATTTTAACCACCACGACACGGCAGCGTCGATGGCGGAATACATGGGCGTGAAGATCGAGGACCTGCCGAACGGCGAATACGCGGCGGTCGAGAAAGTCACGCTATCCACCCACAATGGCACGCATCTGGACGCGCCCTACCACTATTTCAGCCGGATGAACGAGAGCGAGGTTCCGGGCGGGGTGCCGTCGGCCAAGATCGACGAGATTCCGCTGGAATGGTGCTACAATCCCGGCGTCAAGCTGGACTTCCGTCACTTCGAGGATGGCTATGTCGCGACGGCGGCCGACGTGCAGGCCGAGTTGAAGCGCATCGGCCACCAGTTACGCCCCCTGGACATCGTCCTGGTGAACACCTCAGCCGGCGCAGCGTTCGGCCAGCCGGATTTCATCGACCGCGGCTGCGGCGTCGGTTACGAGGCCACCTGCTGGCTGTTGGACCAGGGCGTTCGGGTAACCGGCACCGATGGCTGGAGCTGGGATGCCCCCTTCAGCACGACCCGTGAGAAAATCAAGGCCGGCGGCTCGCCCGCCCTGATCTGGGAAGGGCACCGCGCCGGACGGCACAAGGGCTATTCCCATATCGAAAAGCTTTGGCGCCTGGACCGGTTGCCGGCGAACGGCTTTGAGGTGATCTGCTTCCCCTGCAAGATCGAGGCCGGCTCCGCCGGCTGGACGCGGGCGGTCGCCGTGATTAACGACTAAAGCAGATCCCGATCCGGTTGGATCGGGTGAATCTGCTTTAACTCTATGAATGGCGAGCAACTTCCCCCGATCAAATGACTCCATTTGATCGGGCGTTGCTCTAGCGCGCTTCTCTCCTCGCGCGGCCCCGGCCAGGGAAAATCCCAGAGCCGGGGTACTTCGGCAGGAAGGGCTTGCCCTACATCAGGCGCTCAATACCGGCCGGCGCGCGGCCCTGTTCGACCGACTGCACCGCTTCCACCAGTTTGCTGCTGGCCGGCGTCGGAATGCCTATTTCCTTGCCTTTGTTGGCGACAAGCCCGTTGATGAACTCGATCTCGGTGCGCCTGCCCTTCAGCATGTCCTGGCCCATCGACGGACGCGCGCCTTCCTTTGCCTTGGCGGCGTTGGCCAGCAGCTTTTCCTCGACCTTGCGGAAATTCGGGGCGTCATTCGCGCCGCTTTCCAACTCCTGCGCCGCCAGATCCCAGACTTCCGGCGCAAAGCCGTTGATTTCCTCCAGCGCATAGCCGAGCGCCTGCCCAACGCGGACCGATTCGCCGGCGATACGGATGGAGAGATGGCGCGCCGGTTCCTGCACCATGTATTCCTTGATGCTCATGCCGGTGGATGCAGAAACGCCGTTGCCCATGGCGTTCGCCACCAGCTTCGACCAGCGCTCACCCCACAGGTTGGTGGTGGCCTTGGCCGAGTCGATCTTGGAGAGCCAGCCGACGATGGTCTCCAGCCGGGGCGTGATTACGCAGGTGGCCTCGCCGGCGCGGAAGACGGTGTGCTCTGCCCCGCCCTTGGCGATACGGCGGATGACGTGGCCGGGACCGACCAGTTCAACGACGATCTTGGCGGCGATGCAGCCGAGCGTCTTACCCCAGCCGACGATGTTCGCAATCGTCTCCTCATTCATGCAGTTCTGGAGCGAGATCACGCAGCCGGTCGGCGCCAGATAATCCTTGATCAGCATGGTTGCCCAGGCGGTGTCATAGGACTTCACGCAGATAAAGGCGATGTCGATCGGCTTTTCGCGCTTCAGGCCTTGCAGCTCGGTCAGGTTGTAGGCCTTGACCGGCACGGTGAAGCATTCCTCCGGCGTCGTGCCTTCCAGCGTGATGCCGTCGGTGCGCATCTTCTGCACATGCTCCGGCCAGGCGTCGAAGAAGGAGACGTCCAGGCCCTGCTTGGCCAGATTGCCGCCGACATAGGCGCCGACCGCGCCGGCGCCGACGATCATGATGCGGGGATTGTTGAGTTCGGTCATGGGGGTTTCCTCGAGGTACGGTTGTTATTGTGCGTCAGGCGGCTTCCAGCGTCACCCGCCACATAACGCGGCGGTAGCCGTGGTAGTCGTTGATCGGATAGTGCTGGCTGGCGAGATTGTCCCAGACCGCCAGCGTGCCGGGCTGCCAGCGCAGGCGGCAGGTGAATTCCGGGCGGCACAGGTGCTTGAACAGATATTGCAGCACCGGCTCGCTTTCTGCCTCGGTCCAGCCCTTGAATTTCAAGGTGTGGATATAGTTGACGAACAGCGCCTTTTTGCCGGTGCGCTCGTGCACGCGCACGGCAGGCTGCTCCGCCTCCATCGCGAGCTTGTCCAGGTTCTGGAGCTGGATGCTCTTGGAGTTGGCGTTCATCAGCTTCTTGCGGTCGCCGACCCGGCCGGCTGCGGCGGAGGAAATGCCGGTGAGCGGGTCGATCAGACGTTTCATGCCTTCGGAGAGCGTCTCGTAGGCCATGTACATATTGGCGAAGAGCGTGTCGCCGCCAGCCGGTGGAACCTCCACGGCATAGAGAGCGGTCGCGGTTGGCGGCGTCTCCAGGTAGGTCGTGTCGGCGTGGAAGGCGCCGCCGCCGAAATTCGCCCGGTCCTCCGGGTTCTTGATCAGCGGCGTGATCTTGGGATGGCTCTCCAGCCCCTTGGCGAAGGGGTAGACGTTGGGCGTGCCGAACAGGCCGGCGACGCGCAGCAGGTTGTCCTCGTCCAACTTCTGGTCGCGGAAGAACAGGACGAGATGGTCGGCAAAGGCCTGTTGGATCTCGGCCTCGACCGCGTCCGAAACCGGTTGGGAGAGATCGACGCCAAAGACTTCGGCGCCCAGTGCGCCGGCGACGGGTTTTACCTGGATCAGATCGAAAGACATCGGCGGTTCTGCCTCTTGTACCAATACTCTGGGCCATACACCCACGGACATGACCGGAACAGTACCGCCGCTGCTATGCTGGCGCCAGAGGCAAACTAGCCCCGTTTTGTCCGCAGGTCCGCCAGCACTGGCAGAATGTATTCGCGGAAGCGCGCCGGGTCTTCGCTCATGGGGAAGTGGCCGAGACCCTTCATCTCCACCACCTCCGGCCCGCCCTGGATCTTGGCCGCCGTGCTGCGCGTGTCGGCGGGGGAGCAGGAGAAGTCGTACTCGCCGGTCAGCAGGTAGAGTGGGCAGACGCGCGGGTCGATCTTGTGGGTGTCGTTCCGGAAATCGCCGTCGACACGATAGAAATGCAGGTCGCCTTTGAAAATCCCCGGCCCGCCCTGCATGTAGCCCCAGAGCGTCTCCCACCGGTATTCGTCCGGCGCGGTCGGCGCGACCAGGCCGGAGACGACGGCGGCGGCGACATTGCCTCCGTCGAAGTCGGGCCGGTTCAGCCATTCCAGATTGTACCAGCCCTCCGGCTGGAAGTCGGCTGCCTCCAGGCCGATCAGGCCGCCGAACTCGGCAGCGTGGTGGATCGCCAGATAGACCACGACCCGCCCGCCGATGGAGCAGCCCATGACCACCGGCTTTTCCAGTTCCAGCCCGGCGCAGAAGGTGCGGATCAACTCGGCATAGCTGGCGGCGGTCAGGGCATAGTCGCCGCGCTCGCGCCAGCCGGCGGGCGGCAGCGATTTGCCGTGCCAGGGCATGTCGAAGGCGAGAACGCGGTAGTGTTTCGTGACCTCCGCATCGGTCAGCAGGTGCCGCCACTGCTTGTTATCGGCGCCGGCGGTGTGCAGGCAGACCAGCGGAATACCGTCGGCGGAGCCGGCTTCCTCAAAATACACCCGATGCGGCAGCCCGCCGAGGGTGAGATGGATGTAGCGGCCGGTGATGGGTTCGATGTGGGCGGGCACAGTTGATGGTCTCCTAAAATGACCCGGCTTGCTGGCGCGGATAGAGCCTACTCATGGGTCCGGCACTTTTTCGAACAGGGTGACCTACGGCTCAACCTTCAGCCTGAGGCGCGAGTGCAGCGAGCCTCGAAGGCGCGCCACCCAACCCTTCGAGGGCGCCTTCGGCGCCACCTCAGGGTGAAGAGCGATGGAGGCGGGCTTCTCGGCCTTTCCCCTCAGACGCGTCCGTTAAACTCAATCAGGTTCATGCTGGGGTCGAAGCAAAACACCTGGCGCATGTCCTTCATGGCGATGCTGCCCGCGTCGGAATACGGCACCCCCATCTCCTCAAGGTTGGAAACAACCCGGTCCAGGTCCGGCACGCAGATCGCGACATGGCCGCCGATGCTGGGATTGTGGGCGAGGCCGTTGTTCACCGCCCACCTCGCTTCCGGTTTGATCAGGTGCAGGCCGCGGTTGTCGGAGCCAAAGATGGCCAGGGCCTCCGGGTCGACGGCGAAGTTGCCGGCGCTCTCCGGTTGGAGCAGGGACTTCTCCTTCAGGCCCAGGATGTCCGTATAGAACGCGGCTGCCTTGCGCACATCGACGACGGCGATGTTGACATGGTGCAGGTACCAGCCGCCCGGCTGGTCGACGCGCCCGTGCTCCTCGTCCGGCGCGGGGCCGGGGCCGGCGCGCTCGCCGACATTCTGGTTGATCTCCACCAGATTGTAGGACGGGTCATAGCAATAGACCTGGTGCATCTCCGCCATGGCATAGACGCCGGCGTCGTCATAAGGGATGCCGGCCCGCTCCAGCCGCTGCTTCACCGCGCCCAGGTCGTCCACGGTGATGGCGAAATGGCCGCCGATGGTCGGGTTGTGCATGAAGCCGTTTTCGTGCGCGAACAGCGGACGCTCGGTCACGATATGCAGGCCGCGGTTGTGCTGGCCCAGGCTGGCGCGGTTGTCGAGCGGCTTCTCATCCTGCTTTTCCGGGTCGGGATAGACCCAGGGGCATTCCGCCAGCCCGGCGGCCTTGTTGAAGAAGGCAACGCTCTCGCGGACATTATAGGCGGGAATGTTAACGTGGTGGACGTACCAGCCCATGGGGTTTCTCCTTCTATGAGAAAAGCACGCGCGGCTTGGCCAGCACGTCTTTGATATTCTGCAATTGCTGCATGTAGACGGTCATGTCGCCGTCGATGCGCATTTTCTTCGACTTGGCGAGGCCGAACAGGTCGTGGTCCGGCGGCGGCGGCACTGGCTGCCAGTGGCTGAGCCAGACCTCAGGCGCCGCGTTAAACGCCACCGAAGCCGGTTGCAGGATGGTGCCGGCGGCGACCGCATCGCCCGGCGCGCCGGACCGGAACGGCAGGAACCACCGCACCTCGCCCGCCGCCACCGACAACACGCCAGAGAAATGGCGCAGGCGATGGCAGAGCGGCGCGTCGGCGCGCACCAGTTCCGGAATGGCGACAATGGATTCGGCGACAGACGGCATCGAAGATCCTATTGAGGCAAAAGGCCAAGTGATTGCAGCCCATACAATACGGCAGAGATGCTGACCACCGCAATCGACGTGGCGACCAGGATGGTCGTGGTGGCGATGCCGACCGCCGCATTGTACTGGTTCGCCGCGATGTAGACCGTCGCGCCGACGGGCATAGCCGCCGTCAGCGTCGCCACCGCCAGGGTCAGCGGCGGCAACCCGATCCACAGGCCGATACCCAGCACCGCCAGCGGATGCAGCAACAGCTTGCCAATGACCACGGTCGAAACCGCGCCCGGCTCGTTCTCGACGCCCCGGTGCGCCAGGTCGCAGCCGATGGCGAACAGCGCGCACGGCAGCGCGGCCTGCCCGATCAGGCCCAGCGTCTTGTCCGCAAGCTCTGGCAGCGCCACGCCGCCAAAGCCGATGCCCAGCCCGGCCAGCGTCGCCAATACCACCGGATTGCGGAAGACCGCGGCAAACGCGCCACGCAACACCGCGGCGCTGCCGCGCGTGCGGCCATCGCGCCGGCCGCTTTCGATATCGCGGGCCTTGGCGATGTCGAGCAAAACCATGGCGAACGGCAGCAACACCATGGTGTCGAAGGCCAGGATCAGCAGCAACTGCACCACGCCCGCTTCGCCCAGCAGCGAGAACGTGATCGGCAGCGCCATATAGAACCCGTTGGAGAAGCTGGCGCCCAAACCCATCACCACGCAGCCGGCCATGCTGCGCCGCCACGCCAGCCAGCCGAGTAGCGCCGCCAGAGCGAACACCGCAGCCTCGCCGCCGACATAGGCGATCAGCACCTGCGGCTCGAATCCGCCGGCCAGGGCCGCGCCGCTGACGGTGCGGAACGCCAGAGCCGGAATGGCGAAATAGAACACCAGCGCGTTCAGCTTTTGCGCACCGACGGCATCGAACACCGCCAGCCGCTTGCCCGCGACAAAGCCGAGGAACACCACCGCAAACAGCGGAATGATGGCGGAGAGGATGTCGGCCATTGGGGCCTTTGCGCGAATGACAGGGAGGGGCAGAGGCTTCTGCATGGCCCTATGGCCATTGCCGCGTCAAGGTGGTAGGCGCTGGTCAGATCGATAATCCCGAACCGGAGACCTTTTCCTATGCAAGACTTTTCGGGCCAAACAGCCCTCATCACCGGCGGAACCAACGGCATCGGCCTCGGCCTGGCGAAAGCCCTGGCGGCAGAGGGCGCGCGCATCGCCCTGGCCGGCGTGGGGCAAGCCGATGTGCAGCCGGCGCTGGCCGCGCTCACCGCCGACGGCGCCGACGTGCAGGGCTTCCAGGCCGATCTCGCCGGCAAGGATGGCTGGAAAGGTCTCCTGGCGGACGTCCAGGCCGCCTATGGCAAGGGCGGCGTCTCGATCTTCGCCCACTGCGCTTCGCCGAAACGGCTGGAGAGCGACACGGTTCTGCAGGTTTCGGAAGAGACCTGGGACGGCATGGTCAACACCAACCTGCGCTCGGGCTTCTTCCTGGCCCGGGAACTGGCGCGCGATATGATCGAAGCCAATGTGCAGGGCAATATCCTGTTCATTACCTCGCAGCACCGCTTCAGCCCCCGCAACCTGCCGCACTACAGCGCCTCGAAGGCCGGACAGGAGATGTTGGTGAAGGAGATGGCCAAAGCGCTGGGCCGCTATGGCATCCGCGTCAACGGCATTGCACCGGGCGCGATCCCCGGTGGCGGCTTCGACGCATCGACCATGCCGGCCATCAACCAGATGGTGCCGCTCGGCAGGCCCGGCACCCCCGCAGACATTGCCGGCACGGCGCTGGCCCTGCTGTCGCCAAAGTACAGCGCCTACATCACCGGCGAGGTGATTTCGGTCGACGGCGGCATCCAGCTGCACAACTGGATTACGCCGCCCAAAACCGTCTGACCCGGCAGTTGTGAGTTAGGCCACACCAAACTGGCCGGATCGGTGCTATCATATCCACATGACCTGACCCAGCAACGCGAGGTGGTGACATGTTGACCGATCTACAGAAGAAGACAGCGCAGGCAATCGTGCAAATCTTCGAGACCAGCAAGGTCCAGGGCGATTATGCTGCTGTTACCTTGTTGGCGGGAGACAGCGGGCATCTGACCTACGGCAAGGCTCAGACGACATTGGCCAGCGGCAATCTCGCCCTGTTGATCGGCGATTACTGCCGCGCGCCGGGCGCTGCATTCGCCGCCGATCTGTTGCCCTTCCTGCCGCGGCTGGAACAGCGCGACCTCTCTCTCGACAACGACCGCACCCTTCGCTCGGTGCTGCGGGAAGCTGGCGAGGACAGCGTCATGCACAGCATCCAGGATAGTTTTTTCGACCGGATCTATTGGCAACCAACCGTCAAAAGTCTGGAGTTTATCGGCGGTTCCAAGCCACTGACCGCCGCCGCCGTCTACGACAGCCGCATACACGGCGCATGGCATGCAATCCGGGACCGGACGATCGAGGCTCATGGCTCGCTTGCAGCAATCGGAGAGGAGGCATGGGTCGCCGCATACCTCGCGACCCGCCGCAATTGGCTGGAGACCCATTCCAACAGCCTGCTGCAAAAAACCGCCTATCGTATGGTGGCGCTCCAAACGCTCGTCGAGAATGGCGCCTGGGACCTGCCTTTGCCGCTGACCGTGCGCGGCGTCCATATCGACGAAGCGGCATTGGATGGCCATGTCCGCGTCTCGGCGGCGGACCCGGCAGAACGGGTGCTGAAATTGACCCGGCCAATGATGCGGGGCGACGACGTGCTGGCGGTGCAGAAGGCCCTGAAGAAGCATAAAATCGAGGTGGATACCGATTCATTCTTTGGAACGGACACCGAAAAGGCGGTGATCCGCTTCCAGATTGCAAAAGGCCTGACCGTCGATGGCGCCGTCGGCCCGGCGACGCTTGCGGCCCTGCTGGGCTAGCGCAACAAGAAGCGGGCGGCCGTTTTTCAGTGCAATCGGTCGCCCACACGCCACCCGCCAATTGACGGCTCGCGCGCGCCATGGCTTTATCGGCTCCATGCTGGGCGGTTACGCCCGACGCGCCTATACCACTTGCAGAATCAGGACGGACGCGAGTCTGCTCCCGTCAGTTGGAGGAACCCCCCGAAATGACCACCGAACCCCGCGCCTTTGAGGGCGTCAACGTTCTCGACTTCACCCAGGGTGTCGCCGGCCCGCATTCGACCATGCTGTTGGCCCAACACGGTGCCAACGTCCTGAAGATAGAGCCGCCGGAGGGCGATTGGGGCCGGACGCTGGGCGCAATGTATGGCGACCAGTGCGCCCATTCCATCGCGTTCAACCGCGGCAAGCGCTCGCTCGCCATGGACATGAAGCAGGCCGACGCCAAGGCCGTCGCCCGCAAGATCGCCGAGAAAGCCGATATCATCGTCGAGGCATTCCGCCCGGGCGTTATGGCAAAGTTCGGCCTGTCTTATGACATGGTGAAAGAGTTCAATCCGAACGTCATCTATCTGTCGGTCACCGGGTTCGGCCAAAAGGGCCCGAACATGAACCTGCCGGTCACCGACGCGGTGATCCAGGCCTATAGCGGCCTGATGACGGTCAATAAGGATAAGGACGGCCTGCCGCAGCGCCTGAACATGATCCCGGTGGATGTCACCACCGGCCTCTATGCCTTCCAGGCGATGTCGACCGCGCTGATGCGCAAGTTCCGCTATGGCGTCGGCTGCTACATCGACAACAACCTGATGCAATCCGCCGCCGCCTTCCAGGCCGCCAAGATCATGGAATACTACCTGGAAAAGGGCGAGAGCCAGCCGCTTTATGTGCCGGTCGGCACCATGCAGACCACCGACGGCTTCATCAACATCACCGCGATGCGCGAGGCGCACTATGTCAGCCTGTGCGAGGTGATGGGCCATCCGGAATGGATTACGGATGAGCGCTTTAACAGCCGCGAGCAGCGCCTGAAGAACGAGAAAGTGCTGATGCCGATGATTCGCGAGGTCTTTACCAAACGCTCCACCAAGGACTGGGCAGATAGTTTGACCGCCGCAGGCGTGATGAACGCGCCGGTGCAGAACTATGGCGACCTGATGAGCGCAGAGCACGTCAAGGCCGTCGATGCCATCGCCTATGTCGAACATGCGGAGACCGGCACCATCCCGATGCCGCACATCCCCGGCCAGCCACGCATCACCGGCCCGGATGCGCTGACCCACGCCCCCACCATCGGCGAACATTCGGACGAGATTCTGGGCGAGTGGGGCTATTCCGCCAGCGACATCGCCGCCATGAAGGCGAACGGCGCGGTGAAATACCCGGCGTTACAAGCCGCAGCGGCGGAATAATCTCTGTCCGTCTTTCCACCATCCAGCCTCGGCCAAAACCGAGGCGGGATGGCAAACGGCTCAACCGTTTTTCACCCTGAGCCCGTCGAAGGGTCCGCCCATCGTGGCACCACCGCCCTTCGACGGGCTCAGGGTGAAATTCCTCAACTCCCAAGGAATCACCCATGAAACTTCTTCGCTATGTCGCTGGCGATCAGGTCAAACCCGGCATTCTCGACGCCGCTGGCAATATCCGCGACCTGTCCGCCATCGTCCCCGATATCGATGGCGACTCGATCTCACCGGCCGGCCTGGCCGAGATCGCCATGATCGACCCGGAGAGTCTGCCGCGTGTGCTGGGCAATCCCGAATTAGCCCCGCCGGTCGCCAGCCCGTCGAAAGTGGTATGCATCGGCCTGAACTATTCGGACCACGCGGCGGAGGTGGGTGCGACGCCACCGTCCGAGCCGATCATCTTCCACAAGGCCACCACCGCCTATAATGCGCCCAATGGCAATGTCGTGAAGCCACCCCACTCCACCAAACTGGATTGGGAGGCGGAACTCTGCATTTTCATCGGCAGCCGCGCCAGCTATGTGAGCGAGGACGAGGCTATGGATTGCGTTGCCGGCTATGCCGTCGGCAATGACGTCTCAGAGCGCGAATTCCAGCAGGAACGCCCGGCTGGTCAGTGGACCAAGGGCAAAAGCCCGGACACCTTCGCCCCCATCGGCCCATGGCTCGTGACCAAGGACGAGGTTCCAAACCCGGAAAACCTCAAAATCTGGCTCAAGGTCAACGGCGAGATGATGCAGAACGGCAACACCAACAAGCTGATCTTCGGCATTAAAAAGATCGTGTCGTTCGTGTCCGAGTATATGACGCTGCTGCCTGGCGACGTCATCATGACCGGCACGCCTCCGGGCGTCGGCGCCGGCATGAAGCCGCAAAAATGGCTGAACCCGGGCGATGTGATGGAAGTCGGCATTGAGGGCTTGGGCGTACAAACTCAGAAGGTCGTCGCCTGGTCGCGCGGCTGAGCCCGATGCCGTAAGTTTCCGGCAATTGTCTGAAAGCGAACGCCCGATCCGATGGACCGGGCGTTTTGCTTTCCGGCCTCGGCGCCGCAGCTACCGGACGATATCGACCCGCACCCCTACGATGTGGCAATGGAAGTACTGATGCTCGCGCCGCAGGCTCAGGTCAGCATGTATCAATGGAAGGACCCGGTGGAGCGCATCCCCATGGCCGTCCGGCACGTCCGCAGCTTCCTGCAGGCCAACCGGCCTGGCTGAAGCGTCAGACCCCCGCCCGCCGCCGCCGCGCAATGCAACCGGCGGCAAAGGCCGGGGCCAGCAGGGCGAGCACGGCCGGCGCCGAGACGACCGATCCGACGCGGCCACCATTGCTCAGGTGTGCGCCGGTGATTACGTCGAAACCCTCGGCATCGACGTTAAAAATAGTGCCGTTTTCCGGCGTCAGAGTCGCAAAAATCTGATAGGCGCCGAGCGGCCCTATGCTCTGGAAACCGCCACCACCGAACAGCGGGTTGTTGGCAACACCGCCCTCCAGCAGACCCAGGGTGAATTCCGTATCGATACCGGCGGGGTCGATGCCGAGGGCAACGTCGTTGAGAATCCTGTTGGTCAGATTGACCAGTAGCAGCATGTCGAAGCCGGTGTAGTCGACTGCATACTGGCCGGGGCCGATATCCAGGCGCAGCAGGGCAACCTGGCTGCCGCGAGACAAGCCTTCGGTCAGCGCCGCGATCTCCGGCGTCTGCGCGTCGATCCCGTCGAGCAAGCCGAACAGTTCAGCCCCGCCGATCAGACCGGCAATATAGGGCGTAAGCGTCGCCCCGTCCTTGATGAAGGGGTTGATGCCCATCGGGCCGGAATAGGTCTCCGTGCTGGCGCCGCTTACTGTACCAGGTTCGCCGCCAGCCACATTGGTCTCCAGGATGAAGCGGCCGCCGCTGCCATTGCCCGCCCCGCCGCTGCCTGTACCTCCAGAGACATCGACGCTGGCGCCGGATACATTCACCACGCTACCAGAGAGCTTTGCCGTACCGCCAGCGCCGCCGCCGTCACCGCCCTTGCTTTCCAGGCTTGCGCCTGCGCTCGCATGGATCGTGCCGAACGCCCGAATTTCGAAGTCGCTTCCGCTGGGGCCACCGTGGCTGCTTCCACCACCGGCACCACCGTCGCCGCCAGCACCGGTCCCGGCAAATCCGCCGCCGCCGTCGCCACCGGCGCCGCCCGTTCCACCATCACCGGTCCCGACAAATCCGCCGCCGCTGCCACCATCGCCGCCGGTATCAGTGGTACCTCCAGCACCGCCGTCGCCACCGGCGCCAGTGGTACCTCCAGCACCGCCGTCGCCACCGGCGCCAGTGGTACCTCCAGCACCGCCGTCGCCACCGGCGCCGCCCGTTCCGCCATCACCGGTCCCGACAAACCCGCCGCCGCTGCCACCATCGCCGCCGGCATCAGTGATACCTCCAGCACCGCCGTCGCCGCCGGCGCCAGTGGTACCTCCAGCACCGCCGTCGCCGCCAGCGCCGCCGGTCCCCGCCAGGGCGGTGCCTGCGCTGAAGTCGAAGCGGGCGCCCGCGCCGATAATGACGTTGTTGGCGGCAAAGAACGAGGCGCCCTTGTCGCCGATACCCTTCACCACATCCCCTGGATTGATCAGCAAATCACCCGCAAAGCGGAACTGCATGACATTGCCCGCAAGCTGGGTCGTAAATGTCGTGCCGTTAAAGCTGCCGCCGCTGCCGACGCCGTTGATGGCGCCAGCATTGGTGTCGACGAGGATCGTCGCCCCGAGGGCGGGCCCCGCCAACAATAGCCCAGCAGTCAAAATTGCCGTAGAACGGAGGATATCTCGGATGCGACGAGCAAGCATGGCCGCGCTTTTTAGCTCTTCCTGACGCGCCCGGATTCAAACCCGAGATTTCGCGACTGGCAGGTTGGGGCGGTTGACGATGGCATACCATACCATGGGAACGAATTGGCCTTCTAGCGGAATCCATCGGGCCTCGAATCAACCGCCTGCTAGCCCCTAGGCGTCAGCCAGCGGGCGTCCGGGCCTGGCTTGTGGTCCATGGCGCGGAGCACGGTGGCGTTCATCAGGTAGACGCTCATCACCGCCGTCATCTCCAGCGCTCCGGCCTCGCCCCAGCGCTGGCGCACGGCCTCGAACGTCGCGTCGTTGACGCGGCGGTCTTCCAGCAGTTCGCGGCTGTAGGTGATGATCAGCTTTTCGTCATCGGTCAGGCCGTCGAGCGGGCCGTAGGTATCGACCGCATGGATCGCCTCCTCCCGCGTGCCGGCGGCGAGGCCGAGCCGCACATGCGCGCTCCAGATATAGTCGGCATCCATGGCGCGAGCGGCGGCGCAGATCGCCAGCTCTGTCTCCGCATCGGTCAGCGAGGTCTTGAAGCGCAGGCAGGCGGCCAGATCCGCCAGCCGCTTGCCCGGCTCGCCCGCATAGGCGAGGTAAGTGGATGGCGGCGGCAGGCTGCCGCGGGTTTCCTGGATATAGCGGACGGCCTCGCGGGTATGCTCCGGAAAAGCGTCGGTGTCGGCGGGGAAGGGCAGGCGTGGCATATTGGGTTGGCTCCCTGTTGCATGGTCCGATCCACTATGCCTTTGCAGCCGCAGGATGGAAACGGGCTACGCACAAGGTGCTGCCGGAATATCCGCATCGGCTCAAACGGTCCGTGTGGCTTCCTTTGGCGTAATACGCCCAGAAACACCCACCCGCTTTTGCCAACCAGCCTTGTAGGGGAAGCCAAGCCCTTACCAAGGCAACCAATTTGCGGCCGGTCAAAAATATCGTAGACAGGAAATGCGAAAGGCTACTATCGTAAGTAAACTAGACGGCATTCTGCACCCAAGAAACTTATCAGCAAAACCAGAGGAGAGTATCGGCAATGCGAGGCACCCTTTTAATTGGCGCTGCTTTTTCAGCCGCACTGTTGGCGTTCGCCGCCCCGGCCAGCGCATCCCTTATCGCGTCCTACAATTTTAACGAAGTGAGCGGCAGCATCGCGCATCCGACCGTTGGCGCGATCGATGGCACACTTGTAGGCGATGCCAGCTTTGTTGGCGGCGGCGTGCAGGGCAATGCGGTCAGCATGACGGCGGACGGCAACGGACTGGTAGATTTTGGCACATCTTTGATGCCGAGCAATCCATTTTCCGTGCAAATCTGGGTGAATACCACTTCGGGCTCTGGCGCGCCGCTCAGCTATCACACAGCCACTGTCGTTGCCGGTTTCATCCTCGGCATCGGCGATATCGGCGACGGCTGCGGCGGTACTGCCGGCACCGTGAGCTTCTATGTAGCCTACCCGTGCAGCGGACACTCGGTCACTGCGGTCAACGATGGCGAGTGGCACCAGCTGGTTGGGGTTTTCACCGGCTCGCAGACCCTGGTTTATGTCGATGGCACGCTGGAGACCGGTTCTCCCGGCGGCAACCCGTTAAACGCGGCGCCAGCCAATACGGTGTTCTCCGCGGGCGGCGTCACGGTGGCCGGCGTACCAAAAGCCAGCTACAATGGCTTGCTCGACAACCTCCAACTCTATGACCATGCCCTGTCAGGGACTGAGGTGCTGGAACTCTACAACTCCCAGGTTCCCGTGCCGGCAACCCTATCGCTGATCGGTGCAGGCCTATTAGCGTTGGGCCTGAAGCGACGAGCCTAGAGCGAGCTGTCGGGAAAGCGCTCTGGCAGGTGGGCCGATCCGGGCTATGATGGAGGGGACTCAACCGATCCACCAGCGAGGACGCCCCCATGAAAATCGGCTACAGCATCCCCTCCAACCGCGGCGTGACGGATACCGTGGCGCTCATGGCATTGGCAAAAAAGGCGGAGGCGCTGGGCTGCCATAGCGTCTGGGTCAGTGAGCACCTGTTCCACTCCGCCTACGTGGCGGAGCGGCTGGGTGACCGGCCCTATTGGGACCCGTTGACCATGCTGACCGCGGCGGCCTGTGCCACCTCGCGGGTCCGCCTCGGCACGTCGGTGCTGGTGCTGCCGTGGCATGACCCGCCGCGCCTCGGCAAGATGATTGCGACCATCGATCATCTCTCCGCCGGCCGGGTGGATTTCGGCGTCGGCGTCGCGACGACCGAGGACGAGTTCAACAATCTGGGCGTCGATTTCAAAACCCGCGGCAAGCGTGCCGACGAGGTGCTGGGCGCGCTGCAGGCGCTCTGGACCCAGGACGTGCCGGAATTCCAGGGCGAGTTCTACAATTACAGTGGCCTGAAATTCTCGCCGAAGCCGTTGCAGAAGCCCTACCCGCCGATCCTGGTCGGCGGCTCCAGCCCGGCAGCGCTGCGCCGGATCGTGCGCTATGGCGACGGCTGGCACACGCTCCGCCAGTCGCCGGACGAGGTGGCGGCGGGGCTCGCGAAGCTCAAGGGCATGATGACGGAGGCGGGGCGCGATCCTGACTCACTGAAGGTCTCGATCAGCATCGAAATCAAGTTCGAGGACACCTCGCCCTCCCGCCCAGCCAACGAGCGCCGCGGCCTGCGCGGCACA
Organism: Alphaproteobacteria bacterium; assembly: GCA_029978325.1. Classification (GTDB taxonomy): domain Bacteria; phylum Pseudomonadota; class Alphaproteobacteria; order Bin95; family Bin95; genus JACKII01. Next base: position 18,722 of record JAPOJR010000030.1, read on the forward strand.
GACGCGGACATTGCCGAGACGCTGCGGGCCTTCCGCGACGCCGGCGTGCAGGAGGCGGTGATCTCCATCGGCTCCACCGATGTGGCGGAACATGAAGCCGTACTGACGCGAGTCATGACCAAGGTCGTTCCGGGTATCTGAACGCTTCCCGGACGGTGCGGAGCGCCGATCCGGGATAGCCCTGTCTTGCGAACTCCGGCAGCGGCGGTGATCGAAGAATGACGCCGACCCCGGATAGCGGCTCCGCCACTTCCGGGGAACATGCAGCCCGGTCCTGCCGCCGCCGACATCCTGATTCCCGGACGGTGCGGAGCGCCGATCCGGGATCGGCGTGTCCTGCGAACACCGGCAGCGGCGATGTTCGAAGGATGATGCCGGCCCCGGATAGCGGCTCCGCCGCTTCTGGGGAACAATCAGCATAATGCGGCTGTGTGAAACCATTTCTTCGGCGAAGACGCTTCGCGGCCCGGATCGCAGGCGCTATGCTCCTGAGTAACGACAGACAAAGCTCCGAGGGACCCCATCATGGCCATGCAGTACGGCGCCTTTTTCCCCACCCGCGACATGCCCGCCGACCGGGTCGCGATCCGCGACTGGGCGCAGGCCGCCGAAGCGCTGGGCTTCGACTATATCGAGGTCTCCGACCACGTGCTGGGCGCCGACCGGGCGAAAATTCCGGGCTTCGAGGGCCCCTATGACGTGGACGACAGCTTCCACGAGACCTTCACCACCATCGCCTACATGGCTGCGATCACGGAGAAGGTCGGGTTCGCCAGCGGCGTGCTGATTCTGCCGCAGCGCCAGACCGCGTTGGTGGCAAAGCAGGCGGCGCAGGTGGACGTGCTCTGCGGCGGCCGGCTGCGGCTCGGCATTGGTGTCGGCTGGAACCCGGTCGAGTACGAGGCGCTGGGCGAGGACTGGTCGAAGCGCGGGCGCAAACAGGAGGAGCAGGTGCAGCTCCTGAACCGCTACTGGACCGAGCGCACCGTCACCTTCGAGGGCGAGTTCGACCGCGTCGCGCATGCCGGCGTCAACCCGCTGCCGATCCAGCGCCCGATCCCGGTCTGGTTCGGCGGCGGCGTCGATGCGGTGCTGCGGCGGGCGGCGAAATACGGCCAGGGCTGGATCCCGCTCGGCAATCCGGGGCGCTCCTCCATGGCCATGCTGGAGAAGCTGAAAGGCTATCTCGCCGACGAGGGCCGGGACCCGGCCAGCTTCGGCGTCGAGGCTTGGATTCGCCACAACCTCGGCGGCCCGGACGACTGGCGGAGCGCGGTCGACACCTGGCGCGACGCCGGCGCGAGCCACGCCACCTTCTACACCTCCGGCCAGGGCGTCGGCGGCGTCGACGCACAGATCGCGGAGATGCGGAAGTTCGTGGAAGCGATGCGGTAGGGCACATGCACCACCCTCGCCCTTCAGCCTGAGGTGCTGAGCGAAGCGATGCCTCGAAGGCGGCGGCGCGGCTCTCCCCAAAGACCCTTCGAGGGCGCTCCGTGAGCGCCACCTCAGGGTGAAGGGCAAAAGGTTTTGGAACCAATGAAACTGGAACGATTAATCCCATGAAAGTCTGCATCTACGGCGCCGGCGCCATCGGCGGCCATATCGGCGGCCACCTCGCCCGCAGCGGGGCGGAGGTCAGCCTGATCGCCCGCGGCCCGCATCTGGAGGCCATGCAGCAGCGCGGCCTGCGTGTCTATGGCGACGGCGTCGACTTCACCGTCCCCGTTACCGCCACGGATAACCCGGCGGACCTCGGCCCGCAGGATTACGTTTTCATCACGCTGAAAAGCCACCAGGTCGATGGCGTGCTGGAGAAAATGCAGCCGCTGCTCGGCCCGGAAACAGCGGTGATCCCGCCCACCACCGGCATTCCCTGGTGGTATTTCTATGGCCTGGAGGGGCCCAACAAGAACCGCCGCCTCGCGCGGCTCGACCCCGGCGCCCGCCAGTGGGACCTGATCGGGCCGCAGCGTGCCATCGGCTGCGCCTTCTGGACCGCGGCGGAGGTGACCGAGCCCGGCGTCATCCACCAGGACGGCCTCCGCGCCTCCTACCCCATCGGCGAGCCGGACGGCAGCGAGTCGCCGCGGCTCGTCAGGCTGGTGGAGGCGATGACCGCGGGCGGCCTGCACGCACCGCTGCAGAAGGACATCCGCGGCCAGATCTGGACCAAGATGATCAACAGCCTCTGCTGGAACCAGGCCGCCTTCCTGACCGAGGCAATCAACGGCGAATTCCAGACCTCACCCGATGTGGTCGAGGTGGTCCGCCGCATGATGGTGGAGATGGAAGACGTGGCCAAAGCCCTCGGCGCGACCATCCCGGTGCCGATGGAAAAGCGCATCACCATGACCGTCAACGCCACCGACCACACCATGAGCATGCTGCAGGACCTGCAACGCGGCCGCCCCATCGAGATCGACGTGCTGGCGGACTCGGTTGCGGAAATGAGTGCTGCCGCCGGCGTTGAAACGCCGACGGTGAACGCCCTGCTGGCACTGACCAAGCTGAAAGGAAAGATCAGAGGCGTTTACGGCGGGTGAGGTCGCGCCGCCTCAGCGGAGGCTTTCGAACCCCTTCAGGAAGCTGGTCAGATTCGCGCCCAGCGCCTCGACGTTGTAACCGCCCTCTTGCACCAGCACAGTCGGCAGGCCCAATCGGCTGATCGCCTCGCCGATCCGGCCGAATCCTTCGGTGCTGATCGACAGAAAGCCGATCGGATCGTCCTCAAACGCATCGAAGCCGGTCGATACCAGCAGCGCTTCCGGTGCAAACCGGCGGATCATGGCAAGGCCATCCTCCAACGACGCCAGATAATCCTCGTCGCCGGTTCCCTGCGCCTGGGGCAGGTTCACCGTATAGCCCAGACCTTCCCCTTCGCCACGCTCATGCGCGTATCCCGAGAAAAAGGGGAAATATTCCGCCGGGTCGCCGTGCAGCGACACGAACAGGCAATCCTTGCGGCGATAGAATATGTGCTGCGTGCCATTGCCGTGATGCACGTCGAAATCCAAGATCGCGACCCGGCCCAGTTCCTGCAGCATCTCAGTCGCAGCAATGGCGACGTTGTTGAGATAGCAAAAGCCGCCCGCCGTATCGGCAAAAGCATGATGGCCCGGCGGCCGGCAGAGCGCATAGGCGACATCGTCGCCATCCAGCACCGCCCGCGCCGCAGACAACGCCGTATCAGCCGCCGCAAGCGCCGCATTCCAGGTGCCGGCGACGATGGGCGCGGAGTTGGTTGCCATGTAGTAGCCGGCCTGCCCCACGACGTCATTGGGCTTGCCGGTCATGTGCCGGCCCGGATGCGCATTCGGCTGCACCGCCGGCGTCGGGTTCGGCAATTCCTGCCAGCGTTGCCAGGCGGTCTCCAGGAACTCCAGGTAGCCAGGGTCGTGCACTGCCGCGACCGGACCGAGACCGAACGGTTCCGGCGCTTCGATCTTGTGCCCGCCCTTGACCAGCGCCTGATGCAGGGCATCGGCGCGGCGCGCCACTTCCCAGTGCGGCACAGCCTGGCCCCGGCTGACGATTTCCGGCGGTTGGTGGCCCAGATGGGCATTGGAATAAAAAGCGCGCATGAGTCCTAGAGCTTTCTGTTACCAGCTACGATCATCTTCGATTACTTCACCGCCCAGGTCCGTAATCATGGCCCGGATTTCGTCCCCGATTTTCAGCAACAGGTCGGTGCTCGTCGCCCGCGCCACCAGCTTCACACCATTGCCGCGCGGGGTGTTGTAGAACGGATAGGAGCCGATGTCGCTATAGGGATGGCGGTTCTGGATAGCCTCCAACGGCCCGGCCAGTTCGCCTTCGACCAGGTGCGTGCTGATCGAGCGCGATTGCACGACGCTGCCACGGCGCAGCAGCGGCTTCGCTGCCTCGAACATCGCCTGCGCAATCCGCGGCACGCCGGCCAGCACGAACACGTTCTCGACCTTCAGGCCCGGCGCGATCATCGCTTCGTTGCTGACCAGTTCCGCGCCTTCCGGCGCCAGCGTCATGCGCTTGCGGCCTTCGGTAAATTCCTGCCCCCGGCTGGCGTAGAACGCCTCCAGGCGGGCGAACGCCTCCGGATGATAAGAAACCTTGCGGCCAAAGGCGAGACCGATCGATTCGGCCGTGATGTCGTCATGTGTCGGGCCGATGCCGCCAGTGGTAAACACATAGTCCCACCGGCCACGCAGCGCGTTGACCGCGTCGGCGATTTCCTGGTGGATATCCGGCACGACACGGACTTCGCGCAACTGGATCCCGATCTCGGTCAGGCCTCGGGCGATATACGCGATGTTTTCGTCCTGGACGCTGCCGGACAAAATTTCATTGCCAATCACGGCAATGGCTGCGGTGACGACTTGATCTTCGGGACTGGCGGCGGCCATCGATGTTCCTTCACGCTTTGCGAACGATTGGCATTATAGGGCGCTCCGCCGTCAACGCCAGCGGCGGCGCCTGCGACGCTGTGAAGGGGTAGACAATATAACCATATCTTTATATGGTAATGTCATTCCGCACCCGCAAATCAGAAAGTTTCCGCATGAGCGCGGCCGAAAAGCCAGCGATTTCCGATCTCATGGCCCAGCGCATCCTGGTCCTGGAAGGCGCAATGGGAACTATGATTCAGGCGGAAAAACTGGACGAAGCCGGGTATCGCGGCGGCGAATTTCCGGACCACAGCCACGACCTGCGGGGCAACAACGACCTGTTGAACCTGACGCAACCGCGGATTATCGAGGCGATCCACGACGTCTATTGCGCCGCCGGGTCGGATTTCATCGAAACCAATACGTTCAACGCCACGACTATCAGCCAATCTGACTACAATACCGAATATTTTGTGCACAATATCAACGTGGAAGGCGCCCGGATTGCGCGGCGCGTCGCCGACCGCTGGACAGAAAAAACGCCGGACAAGCCGCGCTACGTCGTCGGCAATCTGGGGCCAACCAACCGCACCTGCTCGATCTCGCCGGACGTTAACCGCCCCGGCTTTCGTGCCGTGACGTTCGAGGAAATGCGCAAAGCCTATCATCACCAGGCCCAGGGGCTGATGGAAGGTGGCATCGATTGTTTCGCCGTCGAAACCGTATTCGACACATTGAACTGCAAGGCGGCGCTATTCGCGCTGGAGCAGCTGGCTGACGAAACCGGCGTGAAGCTGCCGGTCATGGTTACCGGCACGGTGACGGACCTGACCGGCCGCAATCTCTCTGGCCAGACCGTAACCGCGTTCTGGTATGCCGTCCGCCATGCCAACCCCATTGCCTTTGGCCTGAACTGCGGCTTCGGTGCGGAGCAGTTGCGCCCCTTCGTCGAGGAATTGGCGCGCGAATGCGAAGTGCCGCTGGTGGTCTATCCCAATGCCGGCCTACCGAATGAACTCGGCGCCTATGATGAGGCCCCGGAAATGACCGCGCGCCTGATCCGCGAATGGGCGGAGGCCGGCTGGGTCAATATCGTCGGCGGCTGCTGCGGCACGACTCCGGCGCATATCGAGGCCATCGCCAAGGCGGTCGACGGCCTGCCGCCGCGCCCGGTGCCGGCCGATCGCCCGCGGCTGCGCCTGTCGGGCCTCGATCCGTTCGTATCGGCGGCCTGAGTCCAAGGAAAAGCTTTAGACGAATGCAACAAGCCCAAGCCACTTTCATCAACATCGGTGAACGGACCAACGTCACCGGTTCCGCCCGCTTCAAGAAACTCATCATGGGCGGCGACTATGACACCGCGCTGGAGGTCGCCCGCCAGCAAGTGGAGAACGGCGCGCTGATCATCGACATCAACATGGACGAGGGCTTGCTCGACGCGAAGGCGGCCATGGTCACCTTCCTGAACCTGATCGCCGCCGAGCCGGATATCGCCCGCGTCCCGATCATGATCGACAGCTCGAAGTGGGATGTGATCGAGGCCGGGCTGCAATGCGTTGCCGGCAAGGCCATCGTCAACTCCATCAGCATGAAGGAAGGCGAGGCCGATTTCCTCGCCAAGGCCCGGCTGATCCGCCGCTATGGCGCGGCCACCGTCGTCATGGCCTTCGACGAAAAGGGCCAGGCCGACACGAAAGAGCGCAAGGTCGAAATCTGCACCCGCGCCTACAAGCTGCTGACCGAAGACGGCTTCCCGCCGGAAGACATCATCTTCGACCCCAACATTTTCGCGGTCGCGACCGGCATCGAGGAACACAACAACTACGGCGTCGATTTCATCGAGGCGACGCGGGAGATCAAGCAGACCCTTCCGCATTGCAAGGTGTCTGGCGGCGTCTCCAACCTCTCCTTCAGCTTCCGCGGCAACGAGCCGGTGCGGGAGGCGATGCATTCGGTCTTTCTGTATCACGCGATCCAGGCCGGCCTGGACATGGGCATCGTCAACGCCGGCCAGCTCGCCGTCTATGATGACATCAACGCGGAACTGCGCGAGCGGGTCGAGGACGTGATCCTGAACCGCACGCCCGACGGCACGGAAAACCTAGTTGAACTGGCGGAGCAGTACCGCGGCCAGGCGGGCCAGAAGCGCGAGCAGGACGATTCCTGGCGCGAACTGCCGGTGGTCAAGCGGATCGAGCATGCTCTCGTCCACGGCATCAATGCCCATATCGTTGACGATACCGAAGAGGCGCGCCAGCAGGCGGACAAGCCGCTGCATGTGATCGAAGGCCCGCTGATGGACGGCATGAACCGCGTCGGCGACCTATTCGGTGCCGGCAAAATGTTCCTGCCGCAGGTGGTGAAATCCGCCCGGGTGATGAAACAGGCCGTCGCCCACCTGATCCCCTATATCGAAGCAGAGGCCGAGGCCAGCGGCGAGGCGCAGCAGAAGAAGGGCAAAATCCTGCTGGCCACCGTCAAGGGCGACGTGCACGACATCGGCAAGAACATCGTCGGCGTCGTCCTGCAGTGCAACAATTACGATGTCATCGACCTGGGCGTGATGGTGCCATCCTCAAAGATCCTGGAGACCGCGATCAAGGAGGAGGTCGATATCATCGGCCTTTCCGGCCTGATCACGCCCTCGCTGGACGAGATGGTGCAGGTGGCGGGCGACATGCAGCGTCGCGGCCTGACATTGCCCTTGCTGATCGGCGGCGCGACGACGTCCAAGCTGCACACGGCGTTGAAGATCGACCCGGCCTACAAGGGTCCGGTCGTGCATGTGCTGGATGCCTCGCGGGCGGTTGGCGTTGCCGGCCAGTTGCTGTCGGCGGAGACGCGGGACGACTACGTCAAAAGCATTGCCGACGAATACGACACCCTGCGCCGCCGCCGCGCCGGCGGCCCGACCCATCAGGCCGTCACGCTGGAGGATGCCCGCGCCAACAAGGTCAAGATCGACTGGTCCGCCTACACGCCGCCGGAGCCGGCCTTCCTCGGCACCAAGGCCTTCGTGCAGTATCCGTTGGACGAACTGGTGGAGCGCATCGACTGGACACCCTTCTTCCGCACCTGGGAACTGGCCGGCACCTACCCGAAAATCATGGACGACCCCGTCGTCGGCGAACACGCCCGCGCCCTGTTCAAGGACGCGGAGCTGATGCTGCGCCGCATCGTCGATGAGAAATGGCTGGAGGCCCGCGGCGTCATCGGCTTCTGGCCAGCGAACAGCGACGGTGCGGAAGGCGTCATCCTCCGCAATCCCACCGGCCAGAACGAACCGCTCGCCTCCCTGGCCTTTTTGCGCCAGCAGGTGAACAAGTCGGAAGGCCGGGCGCATTTCTGCCTCGCTGATTTCGTGGCGCCGCAGGACAGCGGCAAGACCGACTATCTGGGCGGTTTCGCCGTCACCGCCGGCCATGGCATTGAAGGCCCGCTGGCGGAATTCGAGCGCAAGCACGACGACTACAACTCTATCCTGCTGAAGGCGCTGGCCGACCGCCTGGCCGAAGCCTTCGCCGAACGCATGCACGAGCGGGTGCGGCGCGAGTTCTGGGCCTATGCGCCGGACGAAGCGCTTGCGAACGAGGACCTGATCCGCGAGCGCTACCGCGGCATCCGCCCCGCCCCCGGCTATCCCGCCTGCCCGGACCACAGCCAGAAGCCGACCTTGTTCCGCCTGCTCAACGCGGAAGCCGAAGCCGGCATCGAACTGACAGAGAGCTATGCAATGCTGCCGACCGCAGCGGTCAGCGGCTGGTATTTCGCCCATCCGCAGGCGGAGTATTTCGGCGTCGGCCGGGTCGAGCGCGACCAGTTGGAGAGCTATATGGCCCGCACCGGCGTCTCCGAGCGCGAAGCGATCCGCCGCCTGTCGCCGGTGCTCAGCGACGCTGCCGCGGCAGCACAGAACCGCGTCGCGAAAGCCGCCTGAGCGCCAGGCGACGCGCGCCGCCTCTGGCAGAAGGGGGTGGGCGCTTCGAGGGCGCTTTGCAAGCGCCGCCTCAGCGTGAAGGGGAAAGGCCGCTCTGATTCAGCGCGAACCGAAACCGCCCTAGAGCAGATCCCGATCCGATAGGATCGGGTGAATCTGCTCTAACTCTATGAATGGCGAGCAACTTCCCCCGATCAA
>JAPOJR010000310.1 GCA_029978325.1 Alphaproteobacteria bacterium
AAGGTAGGGCACCTCCCAGACATCGGAATTGGCATCGCGGATGGCGTCCATGCCCTTGCGGATGGCGTCCTGGTGGCTGCCGGAAAAGGCGGTATGCACCAGCTTGCCGGCATAGGGATGGCGTTCATGCACGGGAAGCTGGTTGCAGAACTCCGCCGCCTCGACCAGGTCGTTGATGTCCGAGAAGGTCAGGGTCGGGTCGACGCCCTGGGTGAACATGTTCAGCCCCAGCGTGACGATATCGACATTGCCGGTCCGCTCGCCATTGCCGAACAGCGTGCCTTCCACCCGGTCCGCGCCGGCCATCAGGCCAAGCTCGGTCGCGGCCACGGCGCAGCCGCGGTCGTTATGCGGATGAAGCGACAGGATCACCGCCTCGCGCTTGCTGAAATTGCGGTGCATCCATTCGATCTGGTCGGCATAGATGTTCGGTGTCGACATCTCCACCGTCGCCGGAAGATTGATGATGGTGGGATTGGCGGCGGTCGGCTGCCAGACATCCATCACCGCCTCGCAGACCTCCAGCGCGTAATCCAGCTCGGTGCCGGTGAAGCTCTCCGGTGAATATTGCAGGCGCAGATTGTCAGCACCACATTTCGCAATGCGGTCGGCCACCATCTTCGCGCCGTCGACGGC
>JAPOJR010000311.1 GCA_029978325.1 Alphaproteobacteria bacterium
TTCTGCTCGATCACAAAGATGCGGTCGTGCTCCTCAATAAAGTCCTCGACCTCCTGGGTAAAGGGAAAGGATCGCAATCGCAAGGTATCGAGGTGGATGCCTTCCTTTTCAAGCGTCTCCAAAGCCTCATAGGCCGGTGAGGCGGTGGTGCCAAAGAAGAGTAGGGCGTCTTTGGTGAGCTCTGCGGCGGGCTTAATTTTGGCCTCGGGTACCAATGACTTGGCGGTCTCAAACTTCTTCAGTAACCGGTCCATATTGCGAACGTAGACATCACCATCTTCGGTATAGGCGGCGTATTCGTCACGAGAACTGCCCCGGGTGAAATAGGCTCCCTTGGTGGGATGCGCACCGGGGTAGGTGCGGTAGGGAATGCCGTCGCCATCAACGTCTAGGTAGCGACCGAAACGCTCCGTCATGGCCTCGAGGTCTTCGCCACTCAGTACTTTGCCCCGGTCATATTGGTAGCTGTCGTCAAACCCCAGGGGCGGCGACATCCACTCATTCATACCCAGATCTAGATCGCTCATGATGATGACCGGGGTCTGCAAGCGCTCCGCCAGATCGAATGCCTCGACCGTCATGCTGAAGCATTCGGCAGGCGTCGCGGGGAAGAACAGCACATGTTTGGTATCG
>JAPOJR010000312.1 GCA_029978325.1 Alphaproteobacteria bacterium
GGGGATCCCAAAACAATTTCCATAATGCCCGATACCTGCGACCACACCTTTGAAAAGCCTACGCACTTCGGGAGACTTTAGACTGCCAAAACGAAGGGAATTGACGGCGCAGACCGGGCGAGCCCCCATGGTGAAAATATCACGAATGATGCCTCCAACACCCGTTGCAGCACCTTGGAAGGGTTCGACAGCACTGGGGTGATTGTGCGATTCGATTTTGAACGCGATGGCAAGTCCATCCCCAATATCAATGACCCCCGCGTTTTCCTCACCTGCAGGAACGAGGACTTTTGGGCTGCGGGTCGGAAACCCCTTGAGCAAGGGTCGCGTATTTTTATACGAGCAATGTTCGCTCCACATGACCGAAAAAATGCCCAATTCAGTTAAATTGGGTTCTCGTCCCAGTTGTTCGAGAATGAGCTGATACTCCTCTTTGCTCAGGTTATGCTGTTGGATGAGTTCGGGAGTGATGGCTGGTTCTGACATGATGATTCAGGCAAAAAATGAATGCTGTGCGGCCTCCGCATAGGATGGGGATTCAACCCAAGGCATTTTCAGTGTGTTTGAGTGAGATGCTGAATGATGCTTTTGAAGACATGCTGCCCGTCTTCACTGCCGATGATTTGC
>JAPOJR010000313.1 GCA_029978325.1 Alphaproteobacteria bacterium
GAGGTACTTTCCGCCGAGGATGTAAAGATCCATCGCGCCCACCTTGAAAATGCCGAGCGCGCTCTGGGTCATTCACTTCACTACATGAGTCGGGTGCACACCGTTTTGCGGTCGCCGTTTGAACTTGCTACTCACCCGGCGCTAGTTAATCTCGTTGAAAAGATTATTGGACCCGATATTCTTCTGCACAATGTGACCTACATCATTAAAGAGCCGCATACCAAGAATTTTGCCAGTTTCCATCAGGATCTGACCTACTGGGGTTTCGATGGCACAGAACAGGTTTCCGCATGGCTTGCTCTTTCGCCGGCGACTGCCGAGAGCGGCTGCATGCGGTTTGTCCCAGGCAGTCATCGTTCAGGTCTTCGTGACCAGGTGACCGGGGATGATCCGGATAACGTGCTTTTTCAATCACAGACCATCGAAGACGTGAATGAAGAGGAGGCGGTGTACTCGACGCTTCTGCCCGGAAGAGCTTCTTTGCATCACGGCTGGGCTATTCACGCCTCAGGCCCAAACATCAGCGATGACCGGCGAATCGGCCTCAATGTCCAATACATCAGTCCAAAGATGAAGCAGACAAAAGACGCATCAGACTCAGCAATTCTTATCCGAGGCGAAGAT
>JAPOJR010000314.1:0-347 GCA_029978325.1 Alphaproteobacteria bacterium
TTGCTCCTCCCTCACGGAAACAAACAGTGTCAGCGTTGACCTGTCAACAAAAACCGGCTACCCCTGACTGGACTTAAGCCGGCGGTGAGCAATCCCGCATGCGTCGAAGATTGAAGAAAATGGGAGGAAGAAGATGTCGGCCGCACAAACCCACACGTCGAAATATGACATTGTCATTGTAGGGGCCGGATTTGCCGGACTTTATGCGCTGTATCGCTTTCGGAATGAAGGCTACCGCGTGAAGGTGATCGAGGCCGGGAACGGCGTTGGCGGCACCTGGTTCTGGAACCGCTATCCGGGCGCGCGCTGCGATGTCGAGAGCATGCAGTATTCCTATTCCTTCTCGG
>JAPOJR010000314.1:357-623 GCA_029978325.1 Alphaproteobacteria bacterium
GTCCAGCAGGAATGGTCGTGGAGCGAGCGTTACGCGCCGCAGGGCGAGATCCTGGAATATGTCAATTTCGTCGCCGACAAGTTCGACCTGAAGAAGGACATCCAGTTCAACACCCGCGTCAACACGGCGGTGTTCGACGAGGCGGCGGGCCTGTGGGAGATCGGGTGTGAGACCGGCGAGACCTTCGTTGCGAAATACTGCCTGATGGCAACCGGCTGTCTGTCCGTGCCCATGTCCCCGAAGCTCGACGGGATCGAGCGCTTCAA
>JAPOJR010000315.1 GCA_029978325.1 Alphaproteobacteria bacterium
AGCGAGTGCGTGCGCATACCGAGATCATGTCAGTCGATCGTAAAGACGCGAACCGGTTTTTGGTGAAGCAGGCCGTTACGGTCGAGATCGAGGGGGAAGACACCCCCGCGGTGTATGCCGAGTGGCTCGGCATGTCGATCATTGGTTAAGAGAGCGGGAGACAGTACATGACGATTCGATATGACGACAAAGTGGCGCTGGTGACCGGCGCAGGCGGTGGCCTGGGCAGAAGCCATGCCATTGAATTGGCCAAGCGCGGCGCCAAGGTGGTGGTCAATGACCTCGGTGGCTCTGTCTCGGGGGAAGGGGCGAACTCGCAGGCGTCTCTCGATGTGGTGGCCGAGATCGAAGCACTTGGCGGCGAAGCGATGGCCCATGGCGCCAACGTGGCGGACCTGGAGCAGGTGCAGGATATGGTGGCGCAGACCATGGACCGTTGGGGTCGTCTCGATATCCTCGTCAATAACGCCGGCATTCTCCGGGACAAGAGCTTCTCTAAGGGGTCAGTCGAGGATTTTCGTCTGGTGACCGACGTGCACCTGATGGGCACCGTTCACTGCACCAAGGCGTGCTGGGACATTATGAAAGAGCAGGAGTACGGCCGCATTGTGGTGACCTCCTC
>JAPOJR010000316.1 GCA_029978325.1 Alphaproteobacteria bacterium
CTGGTAAACGGCTTCATCAATTTCGCTCCGGATTTGATGCGTGGACGGCTGCTGATGCGCTCACCCATGAAATCCCTCTGGTAGCTTCTGCAGGCTGCTTTCAAAGTTGCCCAGTACAAGGGGCGGACATCTCACCACCTGGACAAGGAATAGCCGGTCTTGGGGGCATTCTCATAGAACCTTCAACGGTCGGGATTTGGCTCTGCCCTGCATGATGTCGTAATTTTCTTGTCTATGCTGATTTGCATGGCCAGCACGATCCCGTAGCTCAGCTGGCAGAGCATCTGACTTTTAATCAGAGGGTCCCAGGTTCGAGCCCTGGCGGGATCACACAAGACAAAGCCCCGGCTGCTTCGTAGCAGCCGGGGCTTTTTTACGGCAATCAAGTGCTTCTGTCTACATCGGTATGGACGCAACGTCCATACCGACGATTTGGAGACTTGAGAAGACCCGTTCACCTTCCCGGAATAAACATCCAGGGAAACGGTGACCCGGCGGATCTCCCAAAGACCCTACATACCAGCCTGCTCCCAAACCCATTTGGAAAATACGCCCAGGGCTGAGGCTGCGGCGAGCGCTGCAGCTCCTCCCATGATGGAGGTGATGTAACCT
>JAPOJR010000317.1 GCA_029978325.1 Alphaproteobacteria bacterium
ATTATCTCTTATTTTTTTTTTATATTCATAGAAGGCATTTATAAAATATTTTTTATCAATGCCTTCAATCATCGGAATAGAATTATTAGATTTATTGTTATTGGACATATGACATCCATAACAAGGTAGTGCTATATTGTTGGCAAAACTCACTTTGAGTAAGCTTATTAAAAAAAATGTTAATATTAATCGCATATTTAATTATAACATAATTTTAAGGCAACTCATATCAAGGTTTAAATTGAATAAAGAATTTGATTGTTTGGCTCCGCGGGTAGGATTCGAACCTACGACCGATCGGTTAACAGCCGATTGCTCTACCACTGAGCTACCGCGGATAAATCACTAATATACATATTTTATTAATTTGAAACAACAAAATAGATATAATTATATCTTTTTTATTATATTTTTTCTAAAATAACAATATATGGGCAATTTAGCAGAATTTATTAAAAAAAATAAATTTCAAAGCTTTTGGATAATCATAGCGTCCTTTTTAATAAATTTATTAGCTTTATCCGGTGCTTTGTATGTTATACAAGTTTTTAATAAATATTTAAATTATAAACAAGATAGTACTTTAATTGCATTAACTTTAGGAGTTTT
>JAPOJR010000318.1 GCA_029978325.1 Alphaproteobacteria bacterium
GCGTTTAATTATGCTAAAACTTTAAGAAAATTGAATGCATCTGAAATTTCAGTAATTTCAAGAGGTAAACGAGATTTATCTTATGAAATTGCAAATCAAAAACGTGGAAATTTTATTCAAATTAATTTTTCAAGTATTCCAAAACATATTGAAAACTTTTCAAGTAGTTTAAAATTTGATTCAAATGTTTTAAGATTTTTAGTTTTAAATAAAACAAATAACGTAAAAAAATTTTAATTTTTTTTTACGTTATTACCTTGAATTAGAAATAAAGATATGCTAATATCTGAGTAATAGGTATTTCCTCAGTAGCTCAGTGGTAGAGCAATCGGCTGTTAACCGATTGGTCGTAGGTTCAAATCCTACCTGGGGAGTTTAAAACAAATTAAAATTATAAAATTATGGAAAATATATTTGATCCTTTAAAAATTGGAGATAAATCATTTTCTTCACGTTTAATGTTAGGAACTGGTAAATATAGAACTAGTCAAGATGCAATAAAAAGTATTAAAATAAGTGAATGTGAAATTGTTACAGTTGCTATCCGACGTTTACCCACAAATATAGATCAAGATAATATTAGTTTTCTTAAATCTTTAAATTGGAAGA
>JAPOJR010000319.1 GCA_029978325.1 Alphaproteobacteria bacterium
CGGGGGCCGGCGTCGCGGAGGCGGAAGTTGGACGCGCCCGCGCCTAAAACCGACCACGTCGGGGACCGCGTCGGGTCCCTCTCGAGGTCTCTCTCTCTCGCGGGTCCCTCTCTTCCCGAAAGCTTTTCGTCGGTGAGAGCGTTAGCGTTTTTGTTTTTCCTCACAGACCACCTCTCGGTGTTCACGTACCACGCCTCGATCTTCGCGCGCACCTCCGCGTCGCTGGGGTGCGCGCGGTCGCACCGAGGGCCGTACCGACACACGACGTCTCTTTGCCGCGCGCGGGCGGCGTCGGCGGCGTCGGCGGCGTCGGCGGCGTCGGCGGCGCTTCCCAGCCTGGCTCGAACTCCCTTCTTCGGTCGGACCTGCCCGAGCGCCTCGCGCACGCGCCCGCGGCAGACGTCGTCCGCGGTGCCGATCGCGTGGCACAAGTCGCAGGACGGCGAGGGCATCGACGAGGGCGGCGGCGTCGCGGAAGCGCGGACGCCGTCGACGGGTCGCGGACGCGCATCGTCGACGTACGACTTCCACGGTTCGAGCCGCGCGGCGTCTTCCTCTGGACCGGCTCGCTCCGCCTCGCTCGCGCACGGCTTCCCGTAGAAGT
>JAPOJR010000031.1 GCA_029978325.1 Alphaproteobacteria bacterium
GAACCACATTAGCCAGCCACGACAGGAACGCCGCCGGCGAGCTATTCTTTTGGCAAAGCCGGAGTTCCCTGGGATTTCAAACGGGCGAGAACAGACGCGCCCGAAGCGGCGCCGGGCTGGATGCCAGCGTCGCGCAGCCGAGCTTGCAGGTCTCCCGACGGCCCCTGCGCAATTTCTTTTGCCGCCTCGAACCTGGCGGTTTGTTCCTGCTGCCGCGCCTTGATCTTTTCCAATGAACCCAAGGCAGTATTCATCGACGACTGAGCGCCTGAATGGCGTTGGGCAATGGTCGCTTGCGCGCGCTGGACACTGTCCGTGACCTTAACCGTATCCACCTGCTGTTTGAGGCGGCGCAGATTGCTGTCCGCAGACTGAATGGCATGCTTGGCGTCCTGCTCCGATGCACGGTATTGCGCCGCAAGATCCTGCTCGGTCGCCAGTTCCGCTTCGATCTCTGCAACCCGGTTCGCGACATCCATAGCCAGCGACTCGTCGCCTTTCGCCAAGGCCTGCATCGCATAGCCTTCGTACTCAGTCCGCTGGCGGGTCAGGTCGCCAATCTTCTGCTCGATCACTTTGCGTTTGGCCATCATGCCGACCAATGCGTCTTTCGACCGGACAAGCTCTGTGTCGGCATCGCGAATTTCCTGATCCAAAATTCGCAAGGCCTGACTATCGACGATCGATTCGCCCAGTTCCGTTGCACCGCCACGCATGGCTGTGACCAGTTTCGTCAAAATACCCATCGGTCCGATCTCCTATCCTGGCCGGTCTATTTGCGAAAGGCTTCGTAAGCCTGCACGGCTTCGATTGCATTGTCGGCCAATGTCTCAAGCTCCAGCACGATATTGTCCAGCTTGGACGAAGCCGACAAGGCGCCGAACAGTTCGTAGTAATCGCTGCCATCCGGCCCTTTCGTGATGCCGAAGGTCGAAAGAGGCATCAATTTGTGCGTCCGCAACGCCATATCGGCAAAGGCCGCCGGGTCCTTGAGGCTCGCCAGTGGCCAAAGCAGGACCTGTGCGAGGATCTGTTCCGCACCTACGCTCATAACGATTGTCAGATCGCCAAAATCAACCATCGTCACGGCAATACCGTCGCTGGTCCCACGTATAAGATCGACACAGATCGTACCGGACTTCACCGGTTCCGTGCCGCTTAGCGCCAAATGCAAACTATCGGTTGTCCAGGTTTCACTGGGCATAAAGGCCTCCATTCTCTAACGACGGATTCTCAGTTTCGCATACTCAAACGTTTCACACACACTGCTAGGATGGTACACGATACTGCGAGTGAATTTCTGTGGCATTGCGAGGGCAAATGCGCAACCCTTCAAGGTCTCCATGGCAGGTCCACACTCCCAGGCAGCTTGCTGCGTTGGGGCGCATTATCTATCGCCATATCGCGGAGGTTACCTGGCCGGCAATCGGCATTATCGCACTTGTGCACTATGGAACATCCTGGGGATTGATGGCGCTCACCGAAGGCGAGGACATCGCTGCGCCATCGGTTTATTGGTACTTTTATCTGGTGACGTCCACGACGGTTGGCTATGGCGATCTTTCGCCCAGCACGACGTTCGGCCGATTCGTCGCTGTATTTTGGGTAATGCCGGGCGGCATCGCTTTGTTTACCAGCGTGGTCGCCAAAGTCGTGCAATCGGCCTCGGGATATTGGAGAAGACAGATGCGTGGCCTGGGTGACTACCGCGAATTATCCGATCACACGGTGATTGTTGGCTGGGCCGGCGACCGGACCCGTCGGATGGTGAGTTTCCTCAGGGGCGATTCCGACGGGCGTGCCATTGTCTTGGTGGCAGACCAATCGATGGAAAACCCGATGCCGGACCAGGTGCAGTTCGTCCGGGGTGAAACGCTTACCGATGCCAACGTGCTGGATCGGGCCGGCGTCGCATCCGCCGGACGAGCCATCATTTTGGGCCGCGACGACAACGAAACGCTGGCGGCGGGCCTGGCGATCGCCGCCCGTAATCCGCAATTGCACATCGCTGCATTTTTTCACGACGAGGCGGTCTCGGACCTGCTGAAAGCGCATTGCCCACGCGCCGAATGCTTACTGCCGATGTCGATCGAATTGCTGGTCCGCACCGCGAACGATCCCGGGTCGTCGCGCGTGCCGAAAACCTTGCTGTCGACCTTGGTTCACCCAACGCTGTACAGCTTGCCCGTGCCGGAAGACGGACTGGAAATTGCCTTTGGCAGCCTGTTCCGGGTGCTGAAAGGCAGATACCATGCAACCGCTTTAGGCGTCGCCTCCGGCCAAGGAAACGATGCATTGATGCTCAACCCGCCGGACGACCGGATCGTTCGCAGCGGCGACGTCATCTACTATATGGCGGACCGGCGGCTCAACTTGGCCAGCATCGACTGGCGTAGCTTTACCGAGAAGGTCGGCTGATGGTTTTTGGCTCGTTTCGGAACCTGTTCGGCGGTCACAAGCCTTTGGCGCCGCCAACCGGCCCTTTGGGATTGCGGATCGGCGCCGCCGTCGAATTGGACACGCTGCGCTTCCGCATGATAGCGGACCGGCTCAAATTCGAACTTCCCGGCGACACCTTGTTCATTTCGGCCATGGGGCGGGTTGACCTGGGCGATGGTTCGATTGTGCTGCGCTATTACACCGATCAGCACGCCATGTTCCAAATCCTCTGCGTCGGCGGGGAAACGGACGCGCATATTCAGGAGGTGACCCTCTACGCGCCCTATACCAGCTTTTATCCGGAAGGCCCGGAATGGACGGAATGGGAGGGCGAAGGCGGCAAGATCGGGCAACGCGCCTACACGCTGGACGATGGCACCATCTACGACCGCATCTGGTTCAAAGAAGACCCGGACTGGAGAAGTCCGGTGCGGTTCCAGGAAACTGTGGTTGACGACGAAAACGAGGCCAGCATGATCGGGCAGGAGGTTATGCTGTTTGGCCGTCAAGTTCCCGGCGACCCGGCCTATGGCGAATACCTTTTGCTCGCCATCGAGCGGCGCGACGACGGCCGCAGCGTCGAAGTCATGTTGGGGGTCGATATGGACCGCGGCATGTTCAAGATCATATAAGCCTACTCTGCCGAAGCAACACACAGAGCCGAAGGATTGCACCCATGGATTTCTCCATCGCCGCATCGATCAGCGGACTGCCCGATTTCCTCATGTATCTCGGCGCTTCACTGATCTTGACGGTCGTTTACGCCGTACTCTACGGCGTCGTCACCACCCATAACGAGTTGAGGCTGATCCGCGAAAACAATACCGCGGCAGCTATTGCGTTTAGCGGCAGCCTTCTGGGCTTTGTCACCCCCCTGGCAAGCGCTATCCACAACTCGGTCAGCCTGGGCGACTGCATTCTTTGGGGGCTGATTGCGCTGGTTGTGCAGGTTCTGGCATATTTGCTGCTGCGGATGGCGATGGATGGACTATCGCAACGCATCGAAAAGGGACAGATTGCAGCCGGCATTTGGCTTGGCGCAGGGTCGTTGGCGGCAGGCATGATCAACGCCGCCTGCATGACCTACTGAATTCGCTCTCTGCCAACCAATCCGTGTCTGTAACTCCGAGAAGGAGAGAGGCCGATGAAACGATCGAAAGCC
Organism: Alphaproteobacteria bacterium; assembly: GCA_029978325.1. Taxonomy (GTDB): domain Bacteria; phylum Pseudomonadota; class Alphaproteobacteria; order Bin95; family Bin95; genus JACKII01. Next base: position 3,602 of record JAPOJR010000031.1, read on the forward strand.
GTCGCCCTAAGCCTAATGAGCGTCAGCGCCGTTCTGCTGCAAGCCTGCGATGAACCGGAGGCAGAGGCGCAGGTCTATAAAGATGTCCGCAATTGCATCGATTCCGGCGAATTGAGCGAGCAGCAATGCGCTGCGCTCTTTCAACAAGCCGTTTCCGACCATTTGCGCGATGCACCGCGATTTGCCAACCGGGACGACTGCTATACGCAGTATGGCGCCAACCAGTGCCAGGCGTTTCAGTCCTCAACCGGCGGCAGCATCTGGATGCCGTTAATGGTCGGCTTCATGGCGTCGCGGATGTTGGATAACGTTTCTGGCAGGAACAGCTCACCACTCTACCGCTCCTCGTCCACCCCGAACGGCTTGCGCACCGCCAGCGGTTTTGATCTGAACTCCGGGTATGGATCCAAAACCAAGCTGCCGGAGTGGGCGACCCAGCCCAACCGCGCCCGCACACAAACCGTCAGCCGTGGCGGGTTCGGCTCACGCTCCTCCGGCTTCGGTGGCTAACGTCTATCGCAACGTTCCGGCTCGCGTCCGCTCGGTGATGCTGTATAAGCGAGGCTAGTTTGTCTCGATGCAGCCTCTAGGAGCAACCAAATGGACGGTGGACAGGCTCTGGTCCGAACCTTGATCGAACACGGCGTCGATACGGCGTTTTCCGTGCCCGGCGAAAGCTACCTGCCGATTCTGCGCGCAATCCAAAATGCCGGGAACGCGATCAAGTTGATAACGCCCCGGCATGAATCCGGAGTCACATTCGCAGCCGAGGCTTACGGAAAGCTGACCGGCCGACCGGCCGCCGGGCTGGTATCGCGCGGTCCCGGCGCAACCAATGCCTCCATCGGCGTGCACACCGCCGCCCAAGATTCGACGCCGCTGCTGCTGTTCGTCGGCCACGTGCCGACGACGAGCAAGGGCCGCGAAGCGTTCCAGGAAATCGACTACCACCAGATGTTCGGCAAGGTCGCCAAAGCCGTGCTGGAGCCGGAATCCAGCGCGCAGATCCCGGAAATTGTCGCCCGCGCGATCACGTTGACCACAGCCGGTCGGCCGGGTCCGGTCGTCGTGGTAATGCCGAAAGACATTACGGAAGGCGACGCCGGCGACGCCCAGCCGCCGGCGCCCCGCCCCCGCGCCCGGGCCGGCATGGCTCCCGACGACGTGATACAGGCTGCCGCCCTGATCAACAGTGCCGTGCGGCCGTTGGTGATTGCCGGCGAGATGGTCTCAATCGACGATGCAACCCCTGCCCTGATCGCCTTCGCCGAGGCCAGCGGCGCCGCCGTATCCGCCGCCTATCGCCGTCAGGACGCCTTCCCGAACGAGCATGCCGCCTATATCGGCCACCTGGAAATCAACCGGGTGGCATTCCAGGAAAAAGCCTTTGCCGAGGCCGACCTGATCATTGCCGTCGGCTGCCGCATGGATGGGATTTCCACTCAGGAATTCGCCATTCCCCGCGCCGATCAGAAATTCATTCACATCTTTCCCGACCGCGAAGTTCTGGCGCGCTATTCATCCGATGTCGCGTCGCCCGCAGACGTAGTGCCAGCGCTACAAGCCCTCACTGACGCGGTCGCGCGGCCGACTTCCAGCCGGCTGGAATGGCGGGACGGCCTGCATGCGGCGTTCGACGCGTTTGCGCGGCCGGGCTCGATCCACATTCATGGCCAGGTCGACCTGGCGGCCTGCGTGGCAGAGATGCAAAGCCAGGTGCCCGACGATGCGGTGATCCTGTGCGACAGCGGCACGTTCGCCCGCTGGGTGCATCGTTACTATCGCTTCAACGCTCCCCACACTCAGGCCGGCCCGATGTCGGGGGCGATGGGCTATGCCGTGCCGGGCGCCGTTGGCGCGGCGCTGGCCAAACCGCATGCGCCTGCGGTTGCCTTTGTCGGCGACGGCGGCTTTTTGATGAGCGGCCAGGAGTTGGTCACCGCCGTGCAGCATCGCCTCAAGCTGATCTGCATTCTGTGCGACAATGGCGCATGGGGTTCGATCATGGTTTCGCAGCAACGTCGCTATGGCGAAGAGGGCGTGCATGGCACCCGCTTGCAAAGTCCGGATTTCGCAAAAGTCGCAGAGGGTTACGGCCTCAAATCTTTCCGTGTCGAACGGACCGCCGATTTCGGACCGGCCATGGCGGCCGCGCTGGCCACCGATGGACCGGCGCTGTTGCACCTTTTATTGGACGATCGGGACGTCAGCCCTTTTACCGATGAAGTTAGTGTCTAAATAGAGCTAAGGGATATCTTTCTATCAACTGATTAGGAGAATATTTAGAATGCCTCTACAAATCGACATCGGCATCGAAGCCGGCGACCGCAAAGCCATCGCCGACGGCCTGTCCCGTTTGCTCGCGGACAGCTATACCTTGTATCTGAAAACCCACAACTTTCATTGGAACGTTGAAGGGCCCATGTTCAATACCCTGCACCTGATGTTCGAGGGGCAATATACTGAACTGGCGCTGGCAGTAGACCTGATTGCGGAGCGCATTCGCTCGCTCGGCCATCCGGCCCCGGGCAGCTATCGGGCGTTCGCTGACCTTACCTCCATCGCCGAAGCGACGGACAAAGTGGCGGCGGAGGACATGATTCGGCAATTGGCCCGCGACCATGAAACCGTTGCGAAAACGGCGCGGTCCGTCTTTCCGCTTTGCGACGCAGCCAACGACGAGCCGACCGCGGACCTGCTGACCCAGCGGATGCAGCTGCACGAAAAAACCGCGTGGATGCTGCGGGCGATGGCGGCTTAGCGCACCGCCCGACCCAGTGCTGCCAACTGATCGGGGCTGCTCTATCGCGGCTTTGGATAGCAACTGTACTTCCAGCCAAGCCACCGCAGCGCCTGGTCGTCACGGCACGCGCCATAAAAGAACTGGCCATTCAATCCGTTGACCATCGCGAATCCGGCGGGCGAAACCTCGGTCTCGCACCCGTCGGCGCAATTCGAGCGGTTGCGCCAGCCAAAGCGCACAAAGCTGGCGCAATGGTTGTAAACAATGGTGCCGGAAGCATTCAGCTCCAGGCACCGGATCGGATCGGCAACGATCGTCACCTTGCCTTCGCGCGGTGGTGTGGCGGCCGCGGCTTTCAGCCCGGCCAGCGCCACGATCCCTGTCAGGGCCAATCTGCGCCAATCCATGCCGGTCGCCCTTCATCGCTTGGGAGCATACCGACCTCCTCCGACAGGTGGAATAACAGCACCAGAGTTAGCGCCGGGTTAATCGGCACCCAGATCCCAGAAAATTCCGGCTGCCGATGCAATGCCCTCGCGGAACAGCGGGATCAGGCCGTGCTCGTTCGCGCCATGCTGGTTGCAGCCGGCATAGGAACTGGGCAACCACACGACAGGCACGCCCAGCCGCACCTTAAACATCTCCGACGGGTTAGAGCCACTGGACGACGGCAGGATATTCGGCTCCTGCCCATGCGTCGCGACGATGGATCGGCGGAAGCGTTGCACCCACGGATTATCCGGGTCGGTTCGACTTGCCAAAAACTGATCGCGGCCGATGTTGGTATCGATGGCGACATGCGCGAAGCCATGCGCATCCAGATGCTTGCGCAGCGCAGGCACGAACACCGCCGCCGGAACGTCGACCGTATGACGAATCTGACAGGTCGCCTTGGCGTAGGACGGTACGGCGTTCACCGGATTGTCCGGGTTTCCCGCGCTCATGGCGAGGATGATGAAGCTGGTCCAGGCCAGCACTTTTTCGTGCTCGGTAAGTTCTGCGAACCCCCATTCCGGATCGGGCTGCGGCATGCCGTCGACCGGATCTGCTATGATGTCATGGCAGGCCGCCCGAACGGAGTTCGGCACATGCTTCGGCAGCCAGTCCTCCACCAGAATGCGGCCCTTCGGCGTCGTGATCGTCGCCAGCGCCTGGGCCAGGATGATCGCGGCATCGGGCAAAACGCCGCCGAAATGGCCGGAGTGCAGGCCGCCTGGCCGTTTCAGGTCGACCACCAGCGAGAAAAACACGCCGCCCCTGCATCCAAGGTTCAGGTCCAGCCGGCGAAACGATTTCCGCGGGCCATCAAATCCCAGGAAGGCGTCGGCCGCGAAAACAGCTGGATGCCGCACCATCAGCGCGTCCAGTCCTGGAGACCCCTGCTCTTCGCCTGTCTCGATCATAAATTTGGCGTTGAATCCCAAACGGCCACGCTCTGCCAGCACGGCCTCAAGCGCCAGCATGGCAAGCGTGTGCTGGCCCTTGTTATCGACCACACCACGGCCGTACAGCCGGTCGCCTTCGCGCGTCACGCAATACGGGTCACGCCCGTTTTCCCATTCGCTGGCAACAGAGCGGACGACATCGCCATGGCCATAAAGCAAAACCGTCGGCAGCGCCGGGTCTTCACTGCGGTTGGCCACCAGCACCGGCCCGCGCCCCGGCACGGGATTGTCCAGCGTAACGTGGTCGAAGCCCAGCGCCGCAAACGCCGGGCCCATCAAATCCCGCTGGTAGCGCACCAACTGGTCGAATTGGGCGGCAACCTGACTTTCGGTCGGCACCGCAACGCGGTCCGCAAGGTCGGAAACGAACCGACCATCATCGACGAAAGCTTCGGCGCGTGCGATCGCGCGGGCACGGTCTGGCATCGCAACGGGACCCTCTATGGAAATTCAGGTTCAAACGGCAGGCACACAGCCGAATCCGGCGCGGCGATCAATGCCGATCCCTCCGCCACCGGCGTCCACTCGTCGCTCTGTTCATCCAGCGGTTCCGACAGAATCAGCCAGGCATTTTCCAAGCCGAGTTCCCGACCGGTGAAGGCCGCTATGGCCGGGGATTCGGCGGAATAGAGCGACGGTGACCGCTGGTCCGACGACCACCGGGCGCAGACCACCCGATGTCCATTGCTCATGGCGGCCGTCATGCGGAATGGCTGGGCAATCTGGGCCGCCTCCATCTCTCCCCGCACCAGACCAACTGCGCGGGCCAGGCCGCCAAGCGGGTCCTCGATCATGCCATTCGCTACGGCCAACAGGAACAAGGCCTCGGTATCGGTCGTACCCTGGCGCTGCGCGTACAGATGATCCGGGATAAGCGCTTCGACCGCACGCCGGATCGCGCTCCATCCGCCGATCTGGCCATTGTGCATGAACGCCATGCGATCATAGGTGAAGGGGTGGCAGTTCGACCGGCTGGTCTCGGTCCCTGTCGACGCCCGGACATGGGCAAAGAACAGCCGCGACTCGATCTGCTCGGTCAGGCTACGAAGATTGGAGTCATTCCAGGCCGGAAGCGTGTCGCGATAGCGGCCGGGCTCGGGCTTGTTGCCCCACCATGCCAGCCCGAATCCGTCGCCATTGACGGGCGTTACCCCCCGCTGCGCCGAAAGGCTTTGCCGCACCAGCGAATGCTGGGGCCGCAGCACCAATGCCGCCATTTCAACCGGCGGGCCGATATAGGCGAGCCATCGACACATCAGACCGATCCTTTCCCGCGTCAGAAGTTCTAGCGTTCCAGTGTGGTACCTCTGCGCGAGGATGCAAGCCCGGAATGCCCCCAATCCACCATCGGGGCGATCATTCCGGGTAACAGCCCTAGGGACGGAAAAACCCGGCACCCTATCTGCGGGACAGGGTGCCGGGCTTCCGTTCGATCCGGTTGAACAGCGGTTTTGGCCGCGCCTACTTGCCGCGAACCAGGTTGGAATAGGACTTCATCAGCGTCTGCGTCATCGAGCCGACGACAAACGTATGGTCGTCGATCGAGCCGACCGGCGTCACCTCCGCCGCGGTGCCGGTGACGAAGCATTCCGTCGCCTTGGCGAGGTCATCATATGGGATGTGGCGCTCGACCACCTCGATCTGATGCTCCTTGGCGATCCGCATGACCGTCTGACGGGTGATGCCGTTCAGGAAGCAGTCCGGCGTCGGCGTGTGCAGCTTGCCATCGATGTTCAGGAAGATGTTCGCGCCCGTGCCTTCGGACACGAAACCGCGCCAGTCCAGCATCATGGCGTCGTCGATCTTCTGCGACTCGGCCCAGTGTTTGGACAGGGTGCAGATCATGTAGAGGCCGGTCGCCTTGGACGCCACCGGGGCGCTATCCGGCGGCGGACGCTTCCAGGGGCCCGTGCGCATACGGATGCCCTTCATCAGAGCCTCCGGCGAGAAATAGCTCGGCCATTCCCAGACGGCGATGGCAACGTGGATTTTGCTCTTCTGCGCCGAAACGCCCATCTGCTCCGCACCGCGCCAGGCGATGGGGCGGACATAGGCCTCCGTCAGGTTGTTGGCCTTCAGCGTGTCGTACTTCGCCTTCTCCAGCTCCTCCACCGAGAACGGAACCTTGAAGTCCAGAATGCGGGCGGAGTTGTGCAGCCGCTCCGAGTGTTCCTTGCTGGCGAAGATATTGCCGGAATAGCACCGCTCGCCCTCGAACACGCCGCTGGCGTAATGCAGGCCATGGTTCAGCACATGCAGGTTCGCTTCGCGCCAAGGCACGAGCTTACCGTCCAGCCAGATAAAACCGTCACGGTCATCGAATGGGATCAACCCTGCCTCAGCCATGGCGTGGAACTCCTTAAAGTCAGTCGGTTTCGTTAAACGCGAAATTATATTCCAATTTCACGCCTGTCATTGTGTTTTTCTGTCTCTTTCCGCGCCTTGGAGGTAATTTTCGCCACACGCAAATTCAGCCACGCACTCGCTCGGATTTTGGATCGTAGAGCGGCCGGCGGCTCGCCTGCGCCGGGACCATGCGGTTGCCAATTTGGATGACGAAATTTTCGGCATCTTCCAGATGCTTTGGCACATAGCCCATTCCAACCGCCGCGCCAAGAGCATGCCCATAATTACCCGACGTGATCCGCCCGACCAGTTGGCCTTCATGCCAGATCGCCTCGTCGTGGTAGAGGTGCTCGGCCGGGTCCTCCAGACGGAACTGGCGCATGACGCGGGCGACACCTTCCTGGCGCTGGCGTTCGATGGCGTCGCGGCCGATATAGGCGGCCTCGCTGCGCACTGCGAAGCCGAGCCCGGCCTCCAGCGGCGTGTCGTCCGGGCCGATGTCGTGGCCCCAGTGGCGGTAGGCTTTCTCGATCCGGCAGGAGTCCAGCGTGTGATAGCCAGCGAGTTTCAGGCCATGATCAGCGCCGGCTTCCCGCACCTTTTCATAGGCATGCGCCACCATCTCGCTCGGCATGTAGAGTTCGAAGCCGCGCTCGCCGACATAGGTGATGCGGGCGGCGCGTACCGTGGCGAAGCCGATCTCCAGCTCGGTCCAGTGGCCGAACGGGCAGCGGGCGTTGTCCAGAGTCTCGCCGCTTACCTGCTCCAGCAGAGCGACGGCGTTCGGGCCCATGACGGAGAACGCGCCGACGCCGCTGGTGACATCGGCGACGAACACGTGCTCGCCATCCTGGATATGATCCTCGATCCAGGCGCGGTCGCGGCGGGTGGAGGCACAGGGCGGGATCACCCAGAAGCGGTCGGCATCCAGGCGCATGACGGTCAGGTCCGCCTCGATACCGCCGCGGGGGTTCAGCATCTGGGTGTAGACGATGCGGCCCGGCTCCACCGCCACGGTGTTGGCGCAGAGGCGGGAGAGCAGTTTCTCCGCGTCGCGGCCTTGCACCAGCAGCTTGCCATAGCTCGCCATGTCGAACAGAGCGCAGGCCTCGCGCACCGCCATATGCTCGGCCCGGTGATTCTCGAACCAGTTCGGGCGGCCATAGGTGTAGGCGTACTCGGGTTTCTGGCCGGGACGGGCGAACCAGTTGGGGCGCTCCCAGCCCGCCACCTGGCCGAAGCAGGCGCCGTCCGCCTTCAGTGCCTCGTGCAGGGGCGAGCGGCGCAGGCCGCGGCCGGTCTCCATCTGGCGGTAGGGCCAGTGCATGGCGTAGAGCGTGCCGACGGTCTCGGTCACGCGGTCGGCGAGATAGGTGTTGTTCCATTCCCAGCCGTGGAAGCGGCGAATGTCGATGTCGGCGAGGTCCATCTGCGCCGCGCCTGCCACGATCCACTCCGCCAACGCCTTGCCCGCGCCTGCAGCGCTCGCGATGCCGACCGAGTTGAAGCCGGCGGCGATATAGAGACCCTGCCAGCCGGGCGCTGCTCCCAGGCAATAGGCGTTGTCCGGCGTAAAACTTTCCGGCCCGACCAGAAGCTGGCGGATCTGGGCGGTTTCCATGCAAGGCAGGCGCTGCAGGCCGTTGGTCATGAAGGGCTCGAATTGGTCCCAGTCCTCTGGCAGTAGCTGGAATACGAAATCGTCCGGCACATCGGTGCGGCGGCCCCAGGGCTTGGCGTTCGGTTCGAACCCGCCCAGGACCAAGCCGCCGACTTCCTCCTTCACATAGAGATAGCCGTCCGGGTCGCGCAGCACGGGCTGGTTGCGGACCACACCCTCGATGGGCCGCGTCACCACATACATGTGCTCTGCCGCGTGCAGCGGCACCGCGACGCCCAGCGACCGGGCGAGTTCGCGTGTCCAGAGGCCGCCGGCCAGCACCACCTGCTCGCAGGCGATGCGGCCCTTGTTGGTGATGACGGCGGAAGGCCTGCTGCGTGAGCGCTCAATGCGCTCGACCTTCACCCCCTCGACCACCCGCACCCCGCCCCGCCGCGCGCCGCGGGCCAGCGCCTGGGTGGTGTCGGTCGGGTTGGTCATGCCGTCGCCGGGAATGAAAAAGGCGGAGTCGAGGTCGTCCACCGCCATCAGCGGGATTTTCGTCTGGGCCTCTTGGAGAGAGATTTCGTGCATCTCGACGCCAAAGCAAGCTGCCATGGCCATGCCACGGCGCAGTTCCTCGGTGCGCGCGGCGGTACGCGCGACGCTCATAGAGCCAGTGCGGCGGAACCCGGTCGCCTGCCCGGTCTCCGCCTCCAGCGTCTCGTACAACTCCGCGCCGTACTTCGCGAGCCGGGTGAGGTTGTGCGTGGCGCGGAGCTGGCCCACCAGCCCCGCCGCATGCCAGGTGGTGCCGCCGGAGAGTTGTCCTTGCTCCAGCAGCACAACATCCGTCTCGCCGAGCTTGGCCAGGTGGTAGGCGATGGAACAGCCGACAATGCCGCCGCCGACGATGACGATTTTGGCCTGGGTGGGGAGGTCGGTGGTGGCGTTGGACGTCATGGGCGAGGCTCCGGAATCGATGGTCCCGGTATTCCTACTCATTCCGGTCACGATTTGCCATGGCCCCCGCAAATCATGGACTGAGCCCTTGACCTGACCATTTGTCCGTACAAAATACCGATATGGAAGAGTTATCCGACTTTGAAATCGCCGGTTTCGATTGGGATCAGGGAAATTGACCATTATGAGCGACAGAGAAAAGCCGCTGAAGCCGCTGCCACCAGTTCTGACTGACGCGGAAGCCGAGAGGTTCACGGACGAGGAAGACCTGTCCGAATATGACCTTTCGGGGTTCAAACCGGCCGGGTTCCGCTTTCAACGCAAGGATGCGCGGTTGGAGTTGCGGCTGCCGCAAGAGCAATTGGACGCCGTCAAACGCGCGGCCAAGGAACGCGGCATACCCTACACCCGTCTGGTGCGCGAGTTCATTGAGCAAGGAATGCGCTCACTCTAGGCGCGGAACGTTCAGCCGGGTTGCAAAACCCCCTCAACCGCCTCAGCCCAATCCAATAGCGCCATGTCCCTCCCAGGCGCTGCGATGAGTTGCAGGCCGGCGGGCAGTTCGCCTTCCGCCATCGGCATAGGCACGGAGATGGCCGGTGCGCCCGCGAACACCGCCAGGCCCATGAAGTCGGAGTGTCCCGGTGGGCTCGGGCCGTCCAGGGGGAAGGCGGTCATGGCAGTGGTGGGGGAGACGATCACATCGGCCTCGCGGAACAGGCGCAGGATGGCTTTCTTCGCCTGCCGTAATTCCTCCAATGCCAAGGCCAGCCGCGGGGCGGAGAGCTTTGCGCCATAGTCCAACATCTTGCGCAGGCCGGGCGAGAAGTCGTCGAAGCGGTCGGCGTGGATCGCCGCAGCATCCGCCTCGATCGCCAGCAGAGCGGCGCGGCGGAGGGCGACGGGGTCGAAGCCGGGCAGGTCCACAGTGTCAACGGGGCCGTAGAGCGCCTCCAGCCGGCCCAGGCTCTCGGCGTAGGCGACGGCGACCGCGGGCTCCAGCGGCAGAGCCTCGAAGGCTGACAGGCGCACCACACGCGGCTTCTCCGGCGCACGCACAGGCTCCAACGGATCGGCCAGCGCCTCGAACATGGCCCGCGCGTCGGCCACCGTCTTCGTGATCGGCCCGACATGGTCCAGCGCCCAGCAGAGTGGCGCCACGCCCTCGCACGGGATGGCGTCGAAGGTCGGCTTGAAGCCCACCAGCCCGCAATGGCCGGCGGGCACCCGAATGCTGCCCATGGTGTCCGACCCCAACGCCGCGTCGCAGAGCCCCGCCGCCACCGCCGCCGCCGAGCCTCCGGACGAACCGCCAGCGGTATAGCCATGGCGCAGAGGATTGTGCGTCCAGCCCCAATGCGCGTTGTCGGTGGTGGAGCCAAGCGCGGCCTCATGCAGGTTGGTCTTGCCTAGGATCACCGCGCCGGCGGCCCTTAGGCGGGCGATGACCGGTGCATCCTCCGCCGGCACCCAGCCTCCAGGCAGGCCGTTGGTGGTTCGCACGCCGGCGACATCGATGTTGTCCTTCACTGCGATACACCAGCCGCGGATGGCAGAACCGGGTCCGGCTTTGGCGGCACTTGCGGCCTGTTCCTGCGCTGCCGCCTCCGTCACCATGACGAAGGCGTTGATTCTAAGATTCTCCGCCGAAATCGCGTTGAGGTAGGCGGCTGTCTTGGCAATCGGGTCCGGCATCGGATTCATTTCCGGGCTCATTTCATCGAAAAGTCGTGGTGCGGTGGGGCTTTGATGCGACACTAGCGGCATTGGCGGGCTGGTGGAACCTCGCGCGGTTGGCGAAATTCGGTCAGCCCTGTATGCTGGCCGCCAATATTGCTCCATCCAGAAGGATCACCGCTGGTGTACGCCGAGCGCGAATACATGACCCTGCACGAGTTCGTGCAACAAGCCCGCATCAACCTGCACCAGAACACCTGGGATTACCTGGCGGGTGGCTCAGAGACCGAGACGACTCAGGTGCGCAACCGCTTGGCGCTGGAATCGCTGGCCTTCCGCCCGCGTGTGCTGCGCGACGTTTCCAGTATCGATCCCTCCGGCGATGTGCTGGGTGAGCGCAAGCGGCTGCCCGTCGTGCTGGCCCCGATTGGCTCGGTCGAGAGCTTTACACCGGAAGGCGGCATAGCGCCTGCCCAGGCAGCTGACCAGTTCGGTTGCGATCACATGCTCTCGTCCGCCTGTGAGCCGGGCCTGGAGGAAGTGGCGAAGTCGGTCTCCAAGCCATCCATGTACCAGCTTTATGTGCGGGGCGACCGGGCATTTGTCGAGGATGTCGGCGCGCGGGTGATCGAGGCCGGCTATCGCTCGTTCTGCTTCACCGTCGATACGGCTGTTTATTCCCGTCGCGAGCGGGACATCGCCAAGCGCTATCTGCCGCGCGGGCGCCAGCGTGCCTGGGCAGCGGGTGAGAATGCCCGGCTCTATCAGGCGGCGCTGAACTGGTCTGACGTTGAAAACTTCAAGTCGAAGTTCAAAATTCCCTTGGCCCTGAAAGGCATCATGACGGCCGAGGATGCCCGCATCGCGGTCGAGCATGGGGTAGAGGTCGTTTATGTCTCGAACCATGGTGGCCGGCAGTTGGATCATGGCCGCGGCGCGACCGACGCGGTGCGTGAGATCGTCGACGCCGTTGAGGGCAAGGCCGAGGTCTGGGTCGATGGCGGCTATATGCGCGGCCTCGACATGGTGAAGGCCATCGCGTTGGGCGCCAACGCTGTTGGGCTTGGCCGGCTGCAAGGCTTTGCGCTGGCGGCTGGCGGCATTCCGGCACTGGTTCGGGCGCTGGAGATCTTCGAGAACGAGGTTATTTCTGCGCTGGGTCTGTTGGGCGTGACCTCGCTTGCCGAACTGAACAGCAGCCATCTGGCCGCTGTTCCGCCGGTCCCATCCACCCTGAACGGCATCACTCTCCTTAACCGAATCTATCCGCACCTGGATTTGAGTGACGTCGGATACTAACTTTAACCTGTGCGACCTTTACCCTTGCTCACCATTACCTTGCTCACCATCGCCAAAAGGACCGGTTCATGCGTTTGATTTTTGCCGCCTTGCTCGCCGCCGCGCTTTCAGTTCCCTTTGCAGCCTCGGCCCAGAAGTCTGCCGCGCCAGCAGAACCCAAGGTTGATGTTACCCGCAATGGCGATTGGGAAGTCGCCTGCCAGAATGTCGATCTGGAAGGCAAAAAGTTCAAAGCCTGCGAAATGCGCCAAATTTTGGTGCAGAAGGAAACAAAGAAAGAATGGCTGCGCATCGCCGTCAGCTATAACCAGGGCGAGAAAGCGCCGGATGGCGGCAAAAAGCCGATCCTCCGCATTTTCACCCCACTGGGCGTATTGCTGCCCCCCGGCATGGAAATCAAGATCGACGACACCGAACCCATGCGCGTGCAATACGCAGTCTGCCTCTCTCAGCCGCCGCGCTGCCTCGTCGCCGGCCCCATGGACGACAAGTTGGTTGCCTTGCTGAAACGCGGCGCAGGCGGAACGATCGCATTCGTTCTGCCCAACAATAAGAAAGTCGCAGCGCCCTTCTCGCTCAGCGGCTTTACGAAATCGTTCGATTCTCTGCCAAAGTAAGACGTGTCCGATCGCCGTTCGGCATATCGGCAGAACAGGGGCTGCGGCGGCTTCCGTGGCCCCTGTTTTGTGTGAGGAAAACAAAGATTAGGTGTCCGACAAAGAAGCGCCATTTCCCCTAGCCCGAACTCGATTGCCTGAAAACTTGGCTAATCTCAAATCATCCGAATTGTTGGGCCGTTTGATGGCGCGCCGCTCGGTGCGCCCGCACCGTCTGGTTGCGCCAGGCCCATCCGAATCGGATTTGCAACGAATAGCAAACGCTGGAGCCCGCGGCATCGACCATGGTTCACTTCGCCCATGGCGACTGGTTCTGGTAGCGGACCGGGACCAACTGGCGAATGCATTCGCCGCCGCCCATCTGGAACAACATCCGGAAACCGCGCCAGCCGAATCCGACCGGGCGCGCCAACGCGCGCTCGCCGGCCCGGTCGTGCTGGCCCTGATCGCCAAAGTATCAAACCACGACGACATGGTGCCGGCGCACGAACAATGGATCGCCATTGGCGCGGCGCTTCAGCAAATGTTGCTGGCTGCCGACGCGCTGGGCTTTGCCGGCTGTATCCTGAGCGGTCGCAAGGTGCAAAGCGATGCCCTGCGACGGGCGTTCAGCCTCGCCCCATCGGAGCAACTGGTCGGCTTCCTCACATTCGGCACCGCAGCCACGGAGAACCCGCCGCGCATCCCGCCAACCGATGACATCGGCTGGACGATATGGTCCTCCTGACCCCACCTGCTTTCGTCGCTCCATTGCAAGCGCGCTGGCAGGCGCTTCCCGGCAATATCCGCGGCGCGATCTGGATCATGCTGGCCGCGTTCTGGCTGACCTGCATGGCCGTCGCCATCAAATTGGCGGGCAAGACCCTGTCGCCCTGGCAAATCGTGCTGGTCCGCGCTTGGATCGCGCTGATCCTGGTATCGCCAGCGATTTATCGCCAGGGGCTCGGCAGCCTGCGCACCAGCCGCCCGATGATCCACGTTATGCGCTCAGTTTTCGGCTTCTGTGGGATCATCACGTTTGTCTTCGCCGTTACCCACTTGAACCTGGCGCTGGCGACGACGCTTGGGTTTACCCGTACCTTGTTCGTCATCATCCTGGCGATCCTGTTCCTGGGCGAACGCCTCAACCTGAAACGGGCGCTGGCGACGCTTGCCGGATTCTGCGGGGTCGTCATCTGCACGCAGCCTGGCAGCGACGGTGCATTTGACGAATGGATGCTGGTAGGACTGGCCACTGCGGTTTTTGCGGCGGCGGTCTCTACCACAGTCAAGAACCTGACCCGAACAGAAGCCCCGCTGACCATCCTGGTCTGGTCCTATGTCATTATGGGAACGTTTGCCGCTATCCCGGCGTTCCTGACCTGGAAGACGCCGAACCTCTACGAATTGGCGGTCATTTGCCTGATGAGTTGCTTTTCGGCGCTGGGCCAGACCTGTTCGGTGCTAGGCCTGCGGGCCGGAGATGCGACGGCGGTGACGCCGTTTGACTATTCCCGGTTGATTTACGCGACAGCTGCGGGATTTTTCATCTTTAGCGAAGTGCCCAAGGTCGCGACCCTGGTCGGCGCTTTGATCATTGTCGGCTCCACACTTTATATCGCGCTGCAAAGCCGCAAAAAGCCAACCTGATCCGGGGGCGAGCAGAGACACCCCTCAGAATTTTCGCGACTCGTCCTGATCGCGATACGCCAACTTGCGAACCTCGCCTTTCGCACGGAGCGGAAAGATGACGCCAACACCCAGGACCGCCGAAAACGCCGTATTGACCAGGTGAATTTTCGGCACGCTCCAGATAACGGAGGCATCCATCGCCATGGCGACGGGCGTGGTGGCGCTGGCGACCCAAAACATCAGGTATATGCCGACGCCATTTAGGACAAAGCCCAACCCGACAAACAGCGGCACCAGCACCATCATGATCCTGCCGATGAAATTCCATGGCGGGACTGCGGACGTTTCGCGAATGTAGATTTTCGCCATGAAAATCGACGCAAAGGCCGGCGCGGCGGCAATCAGAATAACGCCGTTTCCAAGGGCAGCGCCAAACCCAAGCGCCGGCAACAAGCCCAGGGCGACCGGAATGGCAATCCAAAGTCCGACTGTCATCGCCAGGTAGCGGATACAAAATCTCTTCGAATCGACTGCCATGCCTATCCTATCTCCAATCGCGCTTTGTCGGCGCAAAAACCCATCCAATCGCTTACGCAACCGGCCCGACGGCAAAGTGCGCCACTGCCACGGATATACGCAAGCGACGGAATAGGCTACCGATGATTCCATATCCCATCGATGCGGCTTGGCGCATCCCATCCGGAATGCCTGCGCCGCGCCCGAAAAATCCCGAGGCCTGGTTCATGGCATCTATTCGCGTCGCCGTCGATATCGGCGGTACGTTCACCGACCTGCAACTGCTGAACGAGGCGACCGGCGAGTGTTGGGCGTTCAAAACACCGACAACGCCGGCCGATCCCTCCGTAGGCCTGCTGGCCGGCCTGAAGGGGGCGGCAGCTCGATACGGGTTTGGGCTGAGCGAAGTTGGGTTGATCTTGCACGGCACGACTATCGCAACCAATGCTGTCCTGGAGCGCAAGCTTGCCAAAGGCGCACTGCTGACAACCAAGGGGTTTCGCGATGTCCTGGAGATCGGTCGGCACCTGCGCACGGATATTTACGGCCTGAAGTCCGAACCGCGGTCCCTGCTGATTCCCCGCCAACATCGCTATGACGTGACAGAGCGCATCCGCGCCGACGGCAGCATCGAAACGCCATTGGATGAAGCCGAGGTTCGGCGGCTCGCCCGCCAGATGGCGGCCGATGGTATCGAGGCGGTCGCGGTCTGTTATCTGCACGCCTACCGCAACGCCGCGCATGAGGCCAGAACCCTCGCCATCCTGCGCGAGGAGGCGCCGCAGCTACGGGTCTCGCTGTCGCACAGAGTCAGCCCGGAAATGCGCGAATTCGAGCGCACGTCCACGACCGTACTGAACGCCGTGCTGATGCCGGTCGTCGGCGCCTACCTGGAACGGATCGAGCAACGCCTGGCCGACGCCGGCATGCAGGCGACCCTCTATCTGGTGCAATCCAATGGAGGGGTGACGACGCCCGCCACCGCCGCCGAACAACCCGCCCGCCTGCTCCTATCCGGTCCGTCCGGCGGTGCAATGGCGATGCAACAACTATCTGCGCAGATGCTTGAGCCGCATCTTGTCGGGCTCGATATGGGCGGTACGTCCACCGACATCGCCATCGTCCGCGACGGCCGGACCACCGTGGTGACAGAGGGCGCCATCGACGGCCTGCCAGTCCGTCTGCCGATGATTGAAATCCGCACCATCGGCGCCGGCGGAGGCTCTATTGGCTATCAGGACGCCGGCGGCGGCCTGCGCGTCGGCCCGGAAAGTGCCGGCGCGGAGCCAGGGCCTGCTTGCTATGGCCGTGGCGGAGAGCGGCCGGCCGTAACCGACGCCAATGCGGTGCGCGGCATGTTCGACCCGGATTATTTCCTGGGTGGGGCGATGACGCTCTACACTGATCGCGCCGAAGCGGCTGTCGATGCGCTGGCCTCGGCCCTGGCCATTGACCGGGCCCGCACGGCGGCCGGCATGGTCCAGGTCGCCAACGCCGCCATGGCCAGCGCCGCGCGCCTGTCGCTGTTCGAGAAGGGCGCCGACCCGCGCGACTTCGTTCTGGTGCCATTCGGCGGCGCTGCCGGCCTGCACGCCATCGGCGTCGCGCAGGAACTGGACATGCGCCGGGTTTTGTTCCCGGCCGATCCCGGCACGCTTTCAGCCCGCGGCATCCTGTTCGCCGACATCGCCCACGACCTGGCCGAAACCCGATTGCTGTCGGCCGAGCCGGCAGCACTGCCGATCCTTCGTCAGATGGCAGACCGACTGCGGCAAGCCGGCCGGGCGGCATTGCAGCGGGATGGCGTCCCGGCAGCGCAGCAGCGCCTGGACCTGTCTGCCGACATGCGATACCGCGGCCAAGGATATGAGATCCTGGTCGGGTGGGATGGCGAAATCGACGAGGCAGGCCTCGCCAAAGCCATTGACGGCTTCCACGCACTGCATCTGGAACGGTTCGCCCACCAGGACCCAAGCGAAACGCCGGAAATCGTTACGCTCCGCCTGGTTGCCCGTGGCTTGCTGGACAAAGCCGCGGTCCAGACCAGCACCGAACACCAGTCCGCCGACCCCAAGGGCGTCCGCGCCATTGATGGCCGGACGGTGCCCGTCTTTGCACGGGAGAGTATAGGCGACGCGCCGGTGGCCGGCCCGATGATTATCGAAGAGCCCTACACGACCCTATGGCTGCCCGCGGGATGGGCCATCCGTCATGCCGGCAATGGCAACCTGATGGCAGAACGGCTTTAGATCGCAAACGAACTGCCGCACCCGCACGACGACGTTGCATTCGGGTTTTTCACGACGAACGCCGCGCCGGCGAGGTCTTCGACATAGTCGACTTCGCTGCCGGCGAGCAGGTCCAGCGAAACCTCATCCACCACCAGCGACACGCCATGGTGGGGAAAAACATGATCGTCGTCGGCGACATCCTTGGAGAAGTCGAAGCCGTACTGAAAACCGCTGCATCCGCCGCCGGACACGGTCAGGCGCAGCATTAAAGAGTCGTCCCCTTCGATCCTGCGCAGATAGGCAACACGGTCAGCCGCCGCCTTACTGAGGCTAACAGCGGGGGTATCGATCAAGGCTTCCGGCATCGAATCGCTCCTAACAAAGGCGGCCCGGGCGAACATGCCTCGGCGTCCAGCGCTTGCAAATCATTCTCATATATTTAGAACGCCTGCAACCATCGTCAAATGCTGGCACTATGCTGGCATTGAAAATTGCTTTTGCGGAGTGCGCGTGCCTGCCATCTACGCCAGCGACCCGGCCCACTCTCGCGGACGGCTGTATTCCGAGCCGGATGCAATCAACCGCTCGCCATTCCAACGCGACCGCGACCGCATCATCCACTCCAACGCCTTCCGCAGGCTGAAGCACAAGACCCAGGTCTTTGTCTATCACGAAGGCGATTACTACCGCACCCGGCTGACCCATTCGATCGAGGTTGCCCAGATTGCCCGCACCATATGCCGCGAACTGGGTCTGAACGAGGACCTGGCCGAAGCGCTGGCGCTGGCGCATGACCTGGGCCATACCCCGTTCGGTCATGCCGGCGAGGAAGCGCTGAGCGCCAAGCTGGCGAATGCCGGCGGCTTTGACCACAACGCCCAAACGCTGCGGATTCTGACCGGGCTCGAACGCCGCTATGCGGAATTCGACGGCCTGAACCTGACCTGGGAAACCCTGGAAGGCGTGGTCAAGCACAACGGCCCCTTGCTTGGCCCCCATGCGCGCAAGCGACAGCCCCTGCCCTATGGCATTGCCGAGTACGACGCCCTGCACCCCCTGGACCTGACCGGGTTCCCCAGCCCGGAAGCCCAGATCGCGTCGCTGGCCGACGACATCGCCTACAACAACCACGACTTCGACGACGGCCTGCGCGCCGGCCTGTTCGACCTGGACGAAATCGCCGACCTGCCGCTGATAGGCACGCTGCTGGCAGAGGTTCAGGGCAAATACCCCGCTCTGGACCGGCAGCGCACCATTTACGAGACGATCCGGCGAATGATCGGCGCAATGGTCTATGACCTCACCGACGAATCGCGCCGACGGCTAATGGCCCGCGCGCCTGCGACCGTTGAGGACATTCGCGCCATGCCCGGGCCGGTCGCCGCCTTTTCCGACGGCATGGCGCGCGACTTGGACGCCTTGCGCGAATTTCTGATGCGTCGCATGTATCGCCATTACAAGGTGAACCGTATGACCATCCGGGCAAAGCGTGTCGTCAGTGATCTTTACGATGAGTTCGTGAGCGAACCGCAGATTCTGCCGCCGGACTGGTTTGCACAAACCGACGCGCCGCACGGCCCGCAGACCCAGCGGGTGGTCGGCGACTACATCGCTGGTATGACCGATCGCTTCGCCCTGCGCGAACACCAACGCCTCTTTGACAATGACGATAGCCAATTATGAATGTCTTCAATCACTTCCTGGACATTGTCCAAAACCAATTGCACCAGTGGACCGCTGACGGCGCACTGCCCGCCGGCCTGCCGATCGACCGTGTCAGCGTCGAGCCGCCGCGCGACCCCAGCCATGGCGATCTGGCGACCAATGCCGCCATGGTGCTGGCGAAGCCCGCCGGACAAAAGCCGCGGGACCTGGCCGAAAAACTGGCGGCGGCGCTGGCCACCAACCCCGATGTCGCTTCGGCAGAAGTTGCCGGCCCTGGCTTTCTGAACCTGCGGCTGCATCCCTCGTTCTGGCAGAAACGCATCGGCGACATTCTGAGCGCCGGCGATGCCTATGGCGACAGCACCTTGGGTAGAGGCACCAAGGTCAATGTGGAGTACGTATCCGCCAACCCGACCGGCCCGATGCACATCGGCCATGCCCGCGGTGCGGTGGTTGGCGATGCGCTGGCCAGACTGCTGGCCAAAGCAGGCTACGACGTCGCCAAGGAATACTATATCAACGACGCCGGCGCTCAGGTCGATGTGCTGGCGCGCTCCGCCTATCTGCGCTACCGGGAGGCACTGGGCGAGGATATCGGCGAGATTCCAGCCGGGCTTTATCCCGGCGACTACCTAGTTCCCGTGGGGCAGGCGTTGGCCGACCAGTACGGCGGCAGGCTGCAGGACCAGCCAGAGGCACAGTGGCTGCCCGTTGTCCGCGATTTTGCCATTGACGCCATGATGGGCCTGATCCGCAGCGATCTGGAGCAGTTGGGCGTAAGCCATGACGTTTTCTCATCCGAGCGCGCTTTGGTTGGTGACGGCGCGGTCGATCGGGCTTTGGCGACGCTCGACGAGGCCGGGCTGATCTACACCGGTGTACTGGAGCCGCCGAAGGGTAAGCTGCCGGACGATTGGGAAGAACGGCCGCAAACTCTGTTCAAGGCCACCGAATTCGGCGACGACGTCGACCGGCCGGTCAAGAAATCCGACGGGTCCTGGACCTATTTCGCCAGCGATGTCGCCTATCATCAAGACAAGGTGCGGCGCGGCTATACCCAGCTCATCGACGTTTGGGGCGCGGACCACGGCGGCTACGTCAAGCGCGTCGCCGCCTCGGTCCGGGCCCTGACCGGCGGCGCCGCAGAGTTGGACGTGAAGCTCTGCCAGTTGGTCCGCCTGATGCGGGATGGCGAGCAGGTGCGCATGTCGAAACGCTCCGGCGACTTCATCACCCTGCGCGAGTTGGTGGACGAGGTCGGGCGCGACGTGGTCCGATTCATCATGCTGACGCGCAAGAACGACGCGCCGCTGGACTTCGACCTGGCCAAAGTGCTGGAAGAGAGCCGGGACAACCCGGTTTTCTATGTGCAATACGCCCATGCCCGGGCCTATTCCGTCCTGCGCCACGCCACCGAGGCATTCGGCGCAGAAGCCGTGACGCCGGCAGCGCTGGCGCAGGCCGACCTTTCGGATTTGACCGACGTGGATGAATTGGGCCTGATCCGCACGCTTGCAAACTGGCCGCGAATTGTCGAGCAGGCTGCGATTGCGCATGAACCCCACCGAATCGCGTTCTATCTTGCGGACGTAGCCGCAGGCTTCCACGCGCTCTGGAACAAAGGCCGTGACGACACCACGTTGCGCTTCATCCAGGAAGACGCACCTGCCCAGACCAAAGCCCGTCTGGCGATGGTGTTGGCAATGGCCACGGTGGTTGCTTCCGGCTTAAGCGTTATGGGTGTGCTGCCCAAGGAGAGCATGTGAGTGTTATTTGGCCGCGAACAGCCGCAACGCAATGATGATCCGGACCACGCCGCGCGCGCCGGGTTCATGAAGCGCGCGTTTCGCTGGTTTGTGCTGGCCATGGTTGTCTTGCTTGGCGGCGGCCTGGCTGTATGGGTCGTTACCGGACCTGGGCCGGATAAGCCCAAATTGATCGCCAGCAATGACGTGCCGAACCGGCGCGCTCCGGACGACCAAAGCGGCCTGGTGCCGAACCGGGATCAGCCGATCTACGAGCAGGTCAGCCCTGGACGCGAAAAGGACCGCGGCCAGGAACTGTTGAAAGAACCTGAGCGGCCAATGGGCCAGGCCGAAGTCAAGGCGCAGGCCCAAGCCCAGGATCAGGGCCGCGTGGTTGATCAATCTTCGCCACCAGCGGCTGCATCGGTCGATTCGCCTCCCAGCACTGCGGCCACGCCACCTTCGCCGCCACTTTCGATCCCCAAAATCCCGTTAGACACGACCCCGGCACAACCTCTCCAGCAAGAATACCGGATCCAGATCGCGTCGGTCCGCACCCCGGAACAGGCAGAGGCGGAGTGGAAGCGGGTTGCAAACCGGCACCCCGATCTGTTGAGCCAGCTCGCCCCGAGTTTCGACCGGTACGAAACTCAGAACAACGGAACCTATTATCGCGTTCAGGGTGGACCGCTGGTGGACAAGGAACTTGCCAATCTGCTGTGTGCGCAATTGGATGCCAGAAAGGTCCCTTGCATTGTCATCTCGCCCTAGAGCCTGCGTGCTCGGCTTATCTGGAGCTACGCTGCTGTCCGAAGAAGCCGATTTTTTTGCTTCCGCCCAGCCGCTCGGCTTTATTCTGTTTGCCAGGAACGTCGTCACGCCGGAACAGGTTCGGGCACTGATCACGGCACTGCGGGCCAGTATCGGCCGACCAGACGCTCCCGTGCTGATCGACCAGGAAGGCGGGCGCGTTGCGCGCCTGAAGCCGCCGCATTGGCATGCCCTGCCAGCTGCAGCCACGATTTCCGCTCTGCCGAGCGCCGACGCTACGAGTGCCGCCTGGCTTACCGGCCGACTGATTGCGCATGACTGCCATGGCCTGGGAATAGACGTTGTCTGCGCCCCTACCCTGGATGTTCTGGCGCCCGGGGTGAAAACCCAGGTGATCGGCGACCGATCCTATGGCGAAGACCCGGCGCGCGTCGCGCTCCTGGGCAGGGCCATGGCCGATGGGCTGGCCGCAGGCGGTATTTTGCCGGTCGCCAAACACATTCCCGGTCATGGCCGCGCGCAGGTGGATAGCCACCACGTATTGCCGACGGTGGATGCCTCCAAGGCGGACCTCGACGCGGTAGACTTCGCCCCATTCAGAGCCTTGAACGACCTGCCCATCGGCATGACAGCGCACATCGACTTTACAGCCATCGAGCCGGGCGTGCCGGCCACCTGGTCACAGACGGTCGTCGAAACCATAATCCGCCGGCAAATCGGCTTTGACGGCTTCCTGTTTTCCGATGACCTGTCCATGTCCGCTCTTGGTGGGCCGCTGGGAGAGCGCGCAGCCAGGTCGCTTGCCGCCGGCTGTGATGCGGTCCTGCATTGTAATGGCGATATGACGGAGATGCAGGCCGTCGCCGATGCAACGCCGCCATTGACCGACGATGCTTTCGCCCGCTGGCAACGCATCCCACGTACAGTTGCGCAGCCATTTGACGCCGCCGCGGCTATAACGGCCCTTTCCCGACTTTTGGCCGTCGCCTGAAGGATCCGCAATGGACCAGCTTTCCCATATGATCGCGTTGTTTTCGGTATGGGCATTACCAGTGCTGATCGCCATCACTTTTCACGAGGCGGCTCATGGCTGGGCAGCCTGGCGGTTAGGCGACGACACCGCCTATCGCCTCGGCCGGGTTACGTTTAACCCAATCCGCCATGTGGACCCCATGGGCACACTGGTCATTCCCGGCATGCTTTTGGCCTTCGGCTCGCCGTTCCTGTTCGGATTTGCCAAGCCGGTGCCGGTCGCGTTTCTCCGCTTGAACAACCCCAGGCGTGACATGGTCCTGGTGGCTGCTGCCGGGCCCGCGATCAATATCCTCTTGGCCTGCGCATCTGCTATCCTGATCAACCTTGTATTCGTTCTCCCGGCAACCGCCCAACATTGGACCCTGCAGGTCATAGAGAATTCGATCATCATCAATTTGGTGCTCGCTACCTTCAACATGATCCCAATCCCGCCCCTGGACGGCGGCCGCATCGCCGTCGGCCTGCTGCCGCGCTCACTGGCCCGGCCACTGGCCCGGATCGAGCCGATGGGATTTTTCATCGTACTGGGGCTGATCTTCCTGCTGCCCATGTTGGGGCGGGAGTTGGGGCTGGACCTCAACTTCGTTTGGGAGGGGGTGAACTATGTGGTCAGTACCTTGGCGCACGTTATATTGTCGTTGTTTATTCTGACCTGAGGGCGCCGGACGCTTGCAAGACGCGCATGACGACGAATGGCAGGTGGATCTCGCCGGGTTCGAAGGCCCGATTGACCTGCTATTGTCCCTGGCGCGCGACCGCAAAATCGATCTGACCGTCATATCCATCGCAGCCCTGGCCGACCAATATCTGCGCTATATTGCGGAAGCGAAAGAGGCCCGGCTGGAGATTGCGGCGGAATACCTAGTCATGGCCGCCTGGCTGGCCTATCTCAAGTAGCGTTTGCTTTTGCCCCGGGATGATACTTCGGACGATGGCCCTAGCGCCGGTGAGATGGCCGTAATTCTGGCCGAGCGGATGCGACGGCTCGAAGCCATTCAGGGCGTAA
>JAPOJR010000320.1 GCA_029978325.1 Alphaproteobacteria bacterium
AACCACCACGCCGCTGTCGTCCAGGTGCTCGTCTTTCACATCAGGCAAGTACTTGCTCGGATCTTTCTCGAGCTGTTCCACAAACACACCCTCCTTCGTGATCTTGCCGTTCACTTGCCGGTCCGCCGAGCACGAAACGCCGAGACCCACGGGGCACGACGCGCCGTGCCGCGGAAGTCGAACCACGCGCACGTCGTGCACGAAATACTTGCCCCCGAACTGCGCGCCGATGCCCATCGTCTGGCACAGCTTTTTTATTTCGCCCTCCAGCGGAACGTCGCGAAACGCGCGGCCGTGTTCGTTACCCGTGACGGGTAAGTCGTCGTAGTACCGCGCGCTCGCCATCTTCACAGTCTTCAGATTCTGCTCGGCGCTCAATCCGCCGACGACAAACGCGAGGTGGTACGGCGGACACGCGGACGTGCCCAAGGTTTTGATCTTCTCCTCCAGGAACTGCATCATGCGCGTCGGGTTTAACAGCGCTTTGGTCTCCTGGTACAAAAACGTCTTGTTCGCGCTCCCGCCCCCTTTGGCCATGAAGTGGAAGTGGTACTCGTCGCCGTCCGCGGCGTACAAATCAACCTGCGCGGGCAAATTGC
>JAPOJR010000321.1 GCA_029978325.1 Alphaproteobacteria bacterium
ACGCATTGGCGCGCGCGTCCTCCAGGCTGACGAGCGCGCTCTGCCCCTTGTTCGCGCGGGCGACGCGGACATGCTCATAATCATCCTTGGTTTTCTGGACGAAATCATTGCGCTGCGTTTCGGAGACGAGCGCCGTCGCCACCCCGACCGCGCGACTGGCGTCCAGCACATGGACCACCGGGCCAGTATAGGACGGGTCGATGCGCAGCGCGGTATGCACCTTGGACGTCGTCGCGCCGCCGATCAGCACCGGCATGGTCATGCCCGCGCGCTGCATTTCGGTGGCGACCGTCACCATCTCGTCCAGCGAGGGCGTGATGAGCCCGGAGAGACCCACGATGTCCGCGTTGTTCTCCTTGATGGCGGCGATGATCGTGTCCTTGGGGCACATCACGCCGATGTCAATCACCTTGAAGTTGTTGCACCCGAGCACCACGGCGACGATGTTCTTGCCGATGTCGTGCACGTCGCCCTTGACGGTGGCGATGAGGAACACGCCCGCGTTCGCCGCCTCGCCCGTGCCGCCTGGTAGACGGGCACCGCGTACGAGACGGCGGAGCCCGTGGCGCGCCCTGCCGCCGTACCTCGCGCTTCTCGGG
>JAPOJR010000322.1 GCA_029978325.1 Alphaproteobacteria bacterium
CCTAACCCCTAACCCGTAGCCCTAGCCTTAGCCCTGACAGGACGTGGCGGAGGCGGCGCAAGCTTCCGCCTTCTGGCGCGCCGTGTCGGCGGCGGCGCGCGCGCGTGCGCCGCCACGCGAAGCCAGCCTGCTGAACAAGGCCGCCTACCAAGATAGCCTACCATGCATCGCGCTCAGCAGCGGGCTGGTGAACTCACCCTAGCCCCAACCCCAACCCTGACCCTAACCCTAACCCCAACCCCAACCCCAACCCTAACCAGCCGCGCCCGTCGACAAGTTCGCGATGCCGCCCGACCCGACCTACGACCAGGCGCGCCCCTGGCCATCCGACTCCTAAGCCCAACCCTAAGCTCTCCACCCGACCCCTAACCCCTAACCCTAAGCCTAACCTTAAGCCTAACCCTGGCAGCTCGAGTGCCGCAAGTGGATCCCCGACGCGACCACCGTCACGTACAAGGGCTCGCCCGACGCGCGCAAGGCCATCTGGGAGAATGAGATGGCGGAGGGCGCGGCCCCGTGCCGCTTCAACGTGCTCCTCACCACGTACGCGCTCGCCCCTAACCCTGACCCCTACCCCTAACCCGTAACCCCTGACCCCT
>JAPOJR010000323.1 GCA_029978325.1 Alphaproteobacteria bacterium
ATCTTCTTCAGATACCTCCGTGGAATGATCAGGTGCTGCAGCACCATTAATTGCTTCTTGGCCAGATTGAAAATGTTCCATTATTGCGCCAAGCAAAGCTGGTTTGGCATGATCCCAATCAACGCTATCTTCTTTTGTAACAGTAACAAAATCACGACCTAAAAAAACGCCAGTAACCCCATCAACCCCAAATAGTTTTTGAGCAAGCGGAGATATGCTCGCATCCTCAGAGTTGGGAAAATCAGCAGTACCCTCTTCTAGGACTGTTTGTCCTGGTAAAAATTTTAACGTTGCCGGGTTTGGAGTGGATTCTGTCTGGATGAACATGGTTTTCCCCTATTTTACACTGTATATTATGCCAATTATGCTCAAAAACGTCAAGAGTTTAGAATCATTCTAAAAATTATCGTTGCCTATATTACAGTAAAAGTTTGCTGGTTATTTAAGTTATGGCTTCCAGTTGCTCTTTCGATAGATTTCCTGGAACAATTGTAACTGGTATTGGAAATGATCCTGAACTTTTAGATAATTGAGAAACTAGCGGACCTGGACCACTATTATCAGTTCCTGCACCTAGAACAAGAATACCAACCCCAGG
>JAPOJR010000324.1 GCA_029978325.1 Alphaproteobacteria bacterium
CCACCTCGATATCAGCGAGGCGCTGCTGGAAACCGGGATCATCCATCAGACGCTGACCCCCATTCTCCTCTTTAGTGGCGACCTCCTTGATCACGCGGACCGCGCGCTTCACATCAGCAACGCCGGCAATACCTGTCCGCTCGTGGGCAAGCAGCGCCTTGGCAACCGTCCAGCCCTTACCGATCTCACCCACCACGTTCTTGGCGGGCACGCGAACGTTATTGAACTCCACTTCATTCAGGCTGTGATGATTATCAATCGAGATAATCGGGTTGACCTTGATCCCCTCGCTCTTCATGTCGATCAGGATGAAGGTGATGCCTTCCTGCTTCTTGCCCGAGTTATCGGTGCGCACCAAGCAGAAGATCCAGTCCGCGTACTGGGCGTAAGTCGTCCAGATCTTGGCGCCATTAATAATGAAATCATCACCATCCCGCTCGGCTTTGGTCTTGAGGCTTGCGAGATCCGAACCTGAACCAGGCTCGGAGTAACCTTGGCACCACCAGTCCTCACTCTTCAGAATCCGAGGCAAGAAGTATTCTTTCTGCTCGTCGGTGCCATAGGCCATGATGACGTTGGCCACCATGACGAGG
>JAPOJR010000325.1 GCA_029978325.1 Alphaproteobacteria bacterium
CCTGCCGCGACGTGCGGGCGAGGCCATACAGACCAGCGCCGCCGCCACTGTACGTCGCCTGCTGAGTGACTCCGCGCGTCAGCAGCCAGATGGAGGGCAAGCGCGGCGACGAGAGCGCTCTCTGCAGCAGCTCCAGCGCGGCGGCGACGCCGCAGAGGGGGAGCAGCCGCCCGTCGGCGCGCTGCAGCGCCGCCTCGATGAGGATCGTGTTACCCTCGATCACCTGCCATCCCCCCGCCGCCCACGCCTGCGCCGCCGCCTCCTCCTCGTGCGCGGGGGTGACGGACACGTCCTCGCCCGTCTGTTCCAACCAAACCTTGGCAAAGTTGGCGTCGAGAGCCTGCGCGGCTTCGCCGTCGACGAGGCAGTCGCAGTCGTTGTTGCCGGTGGGCGCGGTGGGGAGCATGTTGGAGCCGCCGACGATGGCCAGGCGGCCGTCGACGCCGAACATCTTCATGTGGGACTTGATCGCGTGCCCGTTGGTCTTGTCCGTCGCCTTGAAGAACGCGACGCGGAAGGAACCGCGAGGGCACGACTTGACCGCGTCGGGCAGCGTCCCGGTGTAAAAGTCGAGAAACTGCAATCGCTGTTT
>JAPOJR010000326.1 GCA_029978325.1 Alphaproteobacteria bacterium
ATTTAATTCTATTAAGTTGGTTAGGTCAACAACCAGTTGAAGACCCTTATATTACATTAGGTCAATTAGCAAGTGTATATTTCTTTGTATACTTTCTAGTAATGGTTCCACTTCTGGGTCGTATCGAACAAGTTCTGTTAACACATCCAGTTCGCCAAACATCAGTTGCTTAATATTATTCAATATTAAGTTTGAGGACATAGCTTAGTTGGTCAGAGTATTGGCCTGTCACGCCAAAGGTCGCGGGTTCGAGCCCCGTTGTCCTCGATGGAAATACACATAATCATGAACGAATTTCTAGGTATTTTTATTTATTTTGCTATTGCTACAGGATTAGCTGTAGTAATTGCAGGTTTATCTTATGTATTTGCGACACAACGTCCAGATGCAGAAAAGATTTCAGCATATGAATGTGGATTTGATCCTTTTGATGATTCACGTGGACAGTTTGATGTACAATTTTATTTAGTCGCTATTTTATTTATTATTTTTGATCTAGAAGTTACATTTCTATTCCCTTGGACTGTAGTTTTAGGTGAAATCGGTGGTGTAGGTTTTACATCAATGATGGTATTTTTAGCTGTACTTACT
>JAPOJR010000327.1 GCA_029978325.1 Alphaproteobacteria bacterium
TCATTAGGTTGAATAATACCTATAGTTCTACCGTTAGAAAGTGCAAAATCAAACATATGTAAATAGCGATTTTCAAAAAGATTGAGAGGTAGTTTTGCCCTTGGAAGTAGAAGTACTCTTTTCAAAGGGAACAATGGTAGTAATTTTGGCAAATCTTTATAATTCTTTTCAAAACTGTACATCATATCTATTTAATATGAGTTTACTATACTTTAATTAAAAGACTTATTTAAGAAATTTTTAATCTTTAGTAATTACATTGAAATTAATTTTTTTTAAAGTATATTGAAAAAGCACTATTAAGCGGGAATAGCTCAGTGGTAGAGCATCACGTTGCCAACGTGAGGGTCGCGAGTTCGAATCTCGTTTCCCGCTCCATTTCAAATCGTATCTACAATGTGTTTAAATTCAATAACAATACAACAGCACAAATAAAATTTAATTTACTAAACCTATAGTATATTATCTTATACTATAAAATCTATAAAACTTTATTATAATAAATGTAGTATATAAAATATGAAAAAAACTCAAAAAATAAATATTTCATTTTCACAAGCAAAAGATGTTTTAGATGAGTATAGATAT
>JAPOJR010000328.1 GCA_029978325.1 Alphaproteobacteria bacterium
ATGGTCAGACCGAGGGCATGACCATGACCTTTCTGTCGCAGGAGGATCACCAGCGCGCCGTAGCGGGCGACCATCCCGAGCGGCTGGGATCCTGCGGCCGAGAGGGCTTTGTCTCGGAAATCCGAGTCGTTGACCCCGAGGGCGAGCCTGTACCCAGAGATGGTCAGACTGCCGGCGAGATTGTGGTGCGCTCCGAGGCCAACATGCTGGGGTACTGGCGCCGACCGGACCTCACCGAGCAGACGCTCCGCGGCGACTGGATGTGGACCGGCGATATCGCCACCTGGGACGAAGACGGTTACGTGTTCATCGTCGACCGCGCCAAGGACATGATCATCTCCGGCGGTGAAAACATCTACAGTACCCAGGTTGAGGCGGCGATCCACCAGCACCCCGCCGTTCTCGAATCCGCGGTATTCGGCATTCCCGACGATACCTGGGGCGAGGCGGTGAAAGCGGTGGTCGTGCTTAAACCCGGGCTAACCGCAACCGAAGCAGAAATCATTGCCGAGGCCAGCAAGCATCTGGCCTCCTATCAGAAACCGAAGTCCGTTGACTTCGTGGAGGCGCTGCCCAAGGCACCCACC
>JAPOJR010000032.1 GCA_029978325.1 Alphaproteobacteria bacterium
GTCGCCTTCTGCTCGACTGATAATGCTAAATTAAGAACAAATAGTAAACAAAATGTTTCTATAATGTTCTTTTAAGGGAGCCGGCTGGCGTGTCGCGTTGACTCTTGCCAGACCCTACCGCCTTCTCTCGGGCCGAATCTTGAAACGACGAGAGGCTGAGGTGTGCGTGTAGTCCGCTGGATCGGTCGTGGGGTGTTGGCTGTGCTGGCGGTGGTATTGCTGGCGGCGGTCGGTCTGACGCTTTGGTTGCGGACATCCCTGCCGCAGGTGGATGGCGAACGCCCACTTTCATCGCTGCAAGCCCCGGTAACGGTGGCGCGGGATAGCTTTGGCATTCCGCACATTCGCGCCGCGTCCTGGCTGGATGCCCACCGGGCGCTTGGCTTCCTGCATGCCCAGGACCGCCTTTTTCAGATGGAGATGTCCCGCCGTCTCGCCCGGGGACGGTTGGCCGAGATCGCCGGCGGCAGCGCCGTGGACGTGGACAAACGGATGCGGACTTTCGGCTTGGCTGAGTTGGCCCTGAAGGACGCGGATGCGTTGCCGCCGGATGTTCGGGCCGTGTTCGACGCCTATGCAGAGGGCGTCAATGACTTCCTCAAAACCCGATCTGGCGCTCTGCCGCCGGAATTTCTGGCATTCCCCGATGCGTTGGACCCTTGGATGCCGGCTGATTCGCTGCTGTGGCTGAAACTGATGAGCCTGCAGTTGACGGCCGACTGGAGCGCTGAATTGGAGCGCGCGGCGTTGGCAAAGCGGTTGAGCGCCGAGCAAATCGCCCAGCTTTACCCGCAATGGGATGGGCCGGTGACGTTGGCAATGGATCTGCCTCCGGCGGCGGTGCGTCAAGCGATGCAGGTTGCGCGCGTGGTGCAGAAAGACGCCGGTTCGAACCTGTGGGCGTACGATGGCCGCCACACAGACACGGGCAAGCCGATCCTGGCAAATGATCCGCATTTGGGGTTCACCGCGCCGAATGTGTGGTACCTGGTACGGATCGAGACGCCGGAGGGCGTGCGCGCCGGGGCCAGCGCGCCGGGGTTTCCTTTGGTGGTGCTGGGCCACAACGGGAAGACGGCCTGGGCGCTGACCAATGCCTATGGCGATACGTCGGATGTGTTCGTGGAGCGAACAGACCCCTCCGATCCTGGCAAGTATCTGGCTCCGGATGGGCCAAAGCCGTTCGCGTACCGGCGCGAGACTATCTCTGTCCGCTTTGGCCAGTCGGTGCAGTTGACGGTCCGTTCAACGCGGCATGGGCCGGTCATCTCCGATACGCCGGGCCGCAGCGGTCGTCCCGATCCGGCGGAGGGCACGGTGCTGGCTCTGTCGCATACAGGATTGCTGCCCGGCGACGGCACTGCCGCGGCTTTGTGGAAGGCGCAACAGGCGGATTCGGCGGCTGGCCTGATCGCCGCCATGCGAGGCGTGCAAGCGCCGCAACAGAATATTGCGGTCGCCGATATGGAGGGGAATATCGGTTTGATCGCGCCGGCTCTGGTGCCATTACGCCGCCAGCCGACCGGCTTGTTGCCGGTGCCCGGCTGGGACGGTAGCCACGATTGGACCGGGTTCATCCCGTTCGAGGCCCTGCCGCAGGCGAATAATCCGGCGGCGGGCCGATTGGTGAACGCCAACAACAGGCCAGTCGGGCGGGACTACCCTTACGACCTGGGCCATGCCTGGGTTGCGCCATTTCGGGCCGAGGCCATTATCCAGGCGCTGGACCGTTCGCTTAAGCAGTCGGTTCGGTCATCGGCGGCGGTACAGAGCGACGTCACCTCGATTACCGCGCGGCGTCTGTTGGCGACCGTCAACTGGCCCCGGATCGGTGACGCCTTGCCCGGGGATATCACTGACGCCATGCGTGCATGGGATGGGCGGATGGATCAGAACCGGCCTGAGCCATTGCTCTACTACGCCTGGCTCCGCGCGATGGAGCGCGGGCTCTATGCCGACGAGGTAGGCGACGCATTGGCAGAGGTGAACGACGGAGACCCTGCCCGTGTGCTCTTCACCCTGACCCAGGCGCCGCATTGGTGCGACGACCGCAACACAGGGCCGGTCGAGACCTGTGCCGATATTATGCGCCACGCGTTCGCGTCGGCTTATGCGCTGGTGGCTGGGAGGTATGGCAAGGACTGGCGCAGTTGGCGCTGGGGCGAGGCGCACCGGGCGCATTTCCGCCACCTGCTGTTCGGCTTTATCCCGGTGTTGCGCGATCTGTTCGACGTGTCGGTTCCGCACGGCGGCGGCCGCGACACCCCGAACGCCGGTTATGTCAGTTTCAGCGAGGCGACGCTGTTTCGGCAGGTGCACGGTGGCAGCTATAGGGCAATCTACGACCTTGCGGATCTGAACCGGTCGCGATTTGTGCAGGCCGTGGGCCAGTCCGGCAATATCTTTTCGCCGCACTACGCCGACCTGCTGCCGCTGTGGGCGCGTGGAGATTCGGTTACCCTGGGCCCGTTGACGGATACAGAGGCTGCCCATGTGCTCCAGTTGCTGCCACCCTCAAGACCCTAACCCACCGAACGATCAGAGAGACGAGAATGGCCGAGGTGACGTCATTGATGCAGGGTAAGACCGTCATGGTCACTGGCGCGACCGACGGCATCGGTTGGGTTACGGCGCGTGAGTTGGCTGGCATGGGCGCCAGAGTGCTGCTGGTCGGCCGGAACGAGCAAAAGGGTCGGCGCGCTCTCGCGGACATTCGCAAGGTACTGCCGCGGGCGGACCTGGCATTCCACCGGGCCGACCTCAGCCTGATGGGCGAGGTCCGCCGGTTGGCGCGCGATGTGGCCGAGAGCGAAGCGCGCCTCGACGTTCTGGTCAACAACGCCGGCGGCCTGTTCCAGCACCGACAGGAAACGGCGGACGGCTTTGAGCGGACGTTCGCTCTGAACCACCTGAATTATTTCCTGCTGACGAACTTGCTGCTGCCGAAACTACAGCAGGCCGGATCGGCGCGGATCGTCAACGTTGCCAGCCGGGCCCATGAAGGCGGACGGCTGGATTTCGACGACCTGCAATCCGCCCGCAACTACAAGGGCTGGCCGGCCTACCGGGCCTCGAAGCTGGCGAACGTCCTGTTCACCCGGGCGCTGGCCCGGCGGCTGGACGGTTCGGATGTCACGGCCAATGCCCTGCACCCCGGGTTTGTGCGGACCGCGTTCGGTGGCGATAACCCACTGGTTTTTCGTTTGGCGGTGCGGGCGGCGATGCTGGTGCTGGCGATCAGCGTCGAGGACGGGGCCAAAACGTCGATCCACCTGGCCTCATCGTCTGAGGTCGAGGGTCTGAGCGGCGGCTACTATGCCAAATCACGCTTGGTACAGCCATCCGCCGCCGCGCAAGATGACGCTGCGGCGGAGCGGTTGTGGCAGGTCAGCGAGGCGCTGGTCGCCGGCGCTTGAGCCTGCCACTGGGCCGCGAGCTCAAACGAGCGGCATAACCTCGGCCGAGAAGCGCTCCATCCGGTCGAGCATTTCGGCACGGGTGTTGGCCGTCAGGTTGACCATCATGGTGGTTGCGCCAGCCTCAGCAAAGGCCCGGGCGTCCTCCGCCCGTTGTTCTGCCGTACCGGTCATGGCAACGCGTTTGCCATCCAGTTGCACGGCTTTTTCCGAGTGGTACGGGCTGTTATAGGCGAGGCCGACATCCGCCGGGTCGCGTCCGGCTTCAGCCACCGCCTGCTGCACCCGCTGGGCGCGGTCTCGGTAGGCATCGGCGGAGGCGAGGCGGAATTTCGGGTTCGAGGCGAATGGGTACCAGACATCGCCGACCGCTGCCACCCGGCGCATCGCCGGCCCGCTCTCGCCGCCGATCCACAGCGGCGGGTGCGGTTTCTGCACCGGCTTGGGGTCGAAGATCACGTCGCGGAACCGCACGAACTCTCCGTCATAGGACGGGTTTTCCTGGGTCCAGAGCGCCTTCATCGCGCCGATATATTCGTTCGTCACCTGACCGCGCTTTTCGAATGGCGCGATGCCCAGCGCCTCGAACTCTTCCCGCATCCAGCCGGTGCCGCAGCCGATGGAGACGCGCCCGCCGGAGAGCACGTCCATGGTCGCAATCGACTTGGCCATGAACAGCGGGTTGCGGTGCGGGATGACGACGACCGAGGTCAGCAGCCGCAGCTTGGTGGTGGCGGCGCAGAGCCAGGCCATCAGCGTGAACTGCTCCATGCAATCGCCGCCGCCGCCCTGGGTCCAGGGGAACTCGCCATCATCGGCATAGGGATATTTGGCGTCGATGGAGCGGGGGCAGAGGATGTGGTCGGAGACCGTCATATAGCCAAAGCCCAGGCGTTCTGCGGCTTGGGCAATGGCCCGCAAATCTTCTGGGTTAGCCATGGGGCCGCGAAAGGGGGCGGATAGGCCGAATTGCATGGGGTAGGATCCTCTTCGCGAGTTTTTAGGGTTTCTGTTTGTTGGGCGATGGCTTCCACCCGACCTGCGACGCGAGCCGGGCGAATTCTGCCCGATAGGCTTCTGCATCCGACGCCAGCCCAATGCCGATAGTGCGCAGGTACGTGCAGTCGCGAACACGCAGCGTCTGCATGACCACGACGTCTTGCTCAGCCATGGTTCCGGTCGCCTCGGTCACGACTCCGGTGTCGCTGCCAATTGGTGCGTCATAAGTTTTGGTAATTGCCAGGTCCTTTACCCGGTGAATGCCTGCCAGCGTGCGGTTGGCAAACGCATGCATGTCGTCTTTGCCGTCGCCGCAGTCAGCCGCCCGCGACGCGGTGATGACAAAGATCGGCTGACGAGAAATCTCGCCTGTATACGCCGGCTCGGTCAAAAGCGCGGTGTTCGCCGATAGGGCGCGCTCGTAATGAAACCGCTCGGTTTCGCCGAGGGTGAACGGCAAAACCGCCCTGGCGTCCTGACGGATGTCGGCGACGCGCACTGAAGCAAGCGCCGATTCGACCATCGCCGTCCGCTCTGGCGTGGCGAGATTTGTCGGCAATTCCGCGGTCACCAACATGGCGGTCTTTGGCGACTGGATCAGCAACAGCCATTTGTCGACCGACTGGTCGCCGATCATTTGGCGGCCGCGCCCAATCAACGCTGCATGCGGGCCCTGATGCGTTTCTTTCAAAGAGTCCAATTGGATGTTCTTTTCCGTGAGGGCCTGCGCATTGCTCAAGAGCTTTGCAGCCACCACCTGGAACGAATCCGCCGGTAATTCCGTGATCAGAATTGCCGCATGGCTAGACGGTGATATAGCGCCGGTAAACTGCCTGCTCTCTTCAAAATCGCCGGGCAGGTCGATCACCGCATAGCTGCCAGCTAGGTGGACCTGCCGGGCGGAAGCCGCGCCGGTAACAACGAGCAGCGCCGCCAAAAGCGCAGCGGCTTTAACCAAAAACTTCAAGAGGACATCTCCGTTACTTTGCCGCGTACGGCTCGGGTCTGGCCGCGGAAGACGGCGATCTGCTTGCCGTTCTGATCGAGGACCTCCACATCCCAAAGATTGTTGCGCCCAGCTTCCGCGACGCGCTTTGCCGTCGCGGTCAGCACATCGCCCAACTGGCCGGGCGCCAGAAACGTGATCTGTGCCGATTGCGCCAGATTCGGCGTATCGGCGGAATTGCTGGCATAGGCCATGCAGGTATCCGCCAGCGAGAAAATATACCCGCCATGGCAGACGTTCAGGCCTTGCACATGGTCCTCGCGGACAGTCAGGGACATGACGCAGTGCGCCGGTCCGATTTCCTGCAATTCAATGCCGAGAAAGCGGGCGGCACGGTCCCGGGTACGCATCACCCGGGCCGTGGCTTCGGCGATCTCCTTGGGGGAGGGCTCGCTCATTCGTGCTTCGAGCCCTGCATCGAGGCGCGGGCGCTGAAGCCTTCAAACCACTTGGCGAGGCCCGGCCGGCCATTGCGCCAGCCCCAGTCGGCAAAGCGGAAGTCCAAGTATCCCAGGCCGCAGGCCATCCCGATGGCGGCGCCGGTGACATTGCCAAGCGTTCCGACCTCAGCCTCCATGGCGTCTAGGACGCTGTTGATCTTTTTGCTCTGGGTTTCGATCCAGCCATCCCAGCGGAACTGTTCCGGGCGCGCGAAGGTTTCCATACGCAGCAACAGCGACGCATCGATCATGCCTTCCGCCGTGCTTTCGCGCCGAACCATCGCCCAGTCGCCGGCCGGGTACAGCTTGCCACCGGCTTTTTCGTTCAGGTAGCGCATGATCATGCGCGAATCGAACAGGCTGTCGCCGTTGTCCAACACCAGTGCCGGCACCTTCATAACCGGGTTTACGGCGATCAGTTCGTCACTGGTCGGCGGTGCGACGACAAAAGCGACGCTGTCCGCAAGGCCCAATTCGGCCAGGGTGACGCGGCATTTGCGGACGTAAGGCGAGGTAGGGCTGCCAAGAAGCTTCATCGGGGGAGTTTCCGTTCAAAAAGATGGGAAGATCGTCGCCTGCGGCCGGTTGGGACTTGCTGCCCCTGGTCCGACCGTGGCTTTCTGCTAGGACTATGCCTTAGTCTTAGCAGGGCCGGCGCGCGCGCGAAACGGCCAAGGATCATTTAGAGAGGTTTCACCAATGACAGACCGCCTGTTTGAGGGGCTGTTGGTGCTGGATATTGCCAGCTTTATCGCCGCGCCGGTTGCCACCACCTTTCTTGCCGATTTTGGGGCGGAGGTGATCAAGATCGAATCGCCGGTTGGCGATGGCCTCCGCGCGCTGCACTCCGGTCCGGGCATGCCGGATACCGGCGGGCGCGATTTTGCCTGGATGGTGGATAACCGCTCGAAAAAAGGCATGTGCCTGGATCTGTTCGCGCCTGAAGGCCAGGAAATTCTGCGCAAGCTGGTGGCAAAGGCCGATGTCCTGGTGACCAACTTTCCGTTCCCTGTCCGGCGCAAATTGAAACTGACCTACGATGATGTTGCGCCGCTGAATGACCGTCTGATCTATGCCAGCCTGACGGCCTATGGTGAGGAAGGACCGGAGGCCGACCGGACCGGGTTCGATTCGACTGCGCTCTATGCCCGCACCGGCATGATGGACATGATGCGCGCGCCCGGGACGGCGCCGGTCCGGTCCTTGCCGGGCATGGGCGACCATCCGACCGGCACCGCCCTGTTCGCCGCGATCATGGCCGGCCTGTACCGGCGCGAGAAGACCGGCAAGGGCGGCAAGGTTTCCACCAGCCTGATGGCCAACGGCATGTGGATGAATGGCTTCTATGCTCAAGCCGCGCTGTTGGGCGGCGAAGTGCAGTTGCGGCCGCACCGCGACGATGCGCCGAATGCGATGGCCAATCACTACCGCAGCAGGGATGACCGTTGGTTCATCCTGGCCGTGCTGAACGAGGCGAAGCAGGCGCCGCTATTGTTCCGGGCCATCGGCCGGGCCGATCTGCTCGACGATCCGCGGTTTGCGACGCAAGAGGCCCGCCGGGCCCATTCGCTGGCGCTGACCAAGATCCTGGACGCGGTGTTCGCCGAGCGGGATTGGAGCGACTGGCGCGCGGAATTCGACGCGCTCGGCATCACCTACGGGCAGGCGGCGAAAATGGAGGACCTGGCCGGCGACGCGCAGATGCGCCATGCCGGCGCCGTCGTGCCGGCGGGCGAGGGTTTCGGCGGCGATTGGGCCGTCGGCACGCCGGTGTTCGTGCACGGCGAAAGCAAGTTGCCGCCCGGTCCAGCCCCCGGCATGGGCGAACACAATGCCGAGGTGCTGGCGTCGCTCGGGTATTCCGAGGCAGAAATCGCCCGCCTGGCAGACATGGGTGTCTTGAAGTGAACGCAACCCGCGAAACCTTACCGATCCGCGGCGCGGGCCTGATCGCCCTGCTGACTGCTCTAGCTGCCCTTGGCCAGTTTGCCTCCAGCGTGTATCTGCCCAGCATGCCGGCGATGGAGGTGGGGCTTGGCGCCTCGCGCGGCGAAGTGCAGGCGACCATGACCGCATACCTGGCGGCGTTCGCGATCATGCAGATTGTCTATGGCCCGCTCGCCGACCGGTTCGGGCGCCGCCCGATCATGCTGGTGGGGGGCGTCCTCTTTGTCGCCGGCAGCCTGCTCTGCATGGCCGCCAGCACTGTCGAGGTCGTCGTCGTTGGCCGCATTGTGCAGGCGATGGGGGCCTGCGCCGGCGTTGTCGCCAGCCGAGCCACCACGCGCGATCTTTTTGACGGACCGGACCTGAGCAAGGTGATGGCGGCTATCGCCATGGCATTCTCCGCGGTTCCCGCCATCGCGCCGATCATTGGCGGCGCATTGCAGGAAGGAATCGGCTGGCGGGCCAGCTTTGCTGCGTCGGCAATATTCGGCGGCATCGTGCTGATGGCGGTGATCGTCTGGCTCCGCGAAACCAACCGCAGCGCGCGGGCCAGCCTGGATTTCGGCTCTGTATGGGCAGGGTACAAGGTCGTTGGCGGCCATCGGCAGTTCCGCGCGTATGCGCTGACGACGGCAGCGACTATGGGCGGGCTGTTCGCCTTTCTGACCGGTTCGCCGTCCGTTGCCATCGATGAGGCGGGCCTGACGCCTTTGCAGTTCGGGCTGTACCCGTCGCTTTCGATTCCGGCATTCATTGTCACCGGCACGATCGTCCGGAAGCTGGTGTCGAAAACCGGCGATGCGCCGTTGATGCGGGTCGGCGGCTTGCTGGCCGCGGTCGGCAGCCTGGCCATGCTGGGCGTTGCGTTGAGTGGCCATGTCAGCGCCATCAGCATCCTGATCTGCCTGACCTTCTTTGTTGCTGGCATGGGCTTTGTGTTCTCGCTGGGGCATGCAGGGGCGCTGCGCCACTTTCCGGAACGGGCAGGCGTTGCGTCCGGCCTGATGGGAGTGCTGCAGTTGGGATCGGCCGCGGTATTTTCCGGCTTAGTGGCAGCGTTCGCCGGCTTCGGCGCTACCGGGTTCGCCCTGGCCATGGCGGTCGCAGGCGTTTCGGCCCTGATCTTTTCCCGCGGCTGCCGCTAAGGCTTCCGTCCGACGCGTTAACCATTTGTTAGGGGCAGGGCAGCGTTAATTCTGTCTGGGTCAAACAGATGGGAGATGTGCGGTGCGCTGTCGCCTGGCCTGCTTGGTGCTATGGGCGGTGATCGGCGCGGGATGCGCCCAGGATACCGCGCGTCTGGCCGAAGGGCTGCGCCGCACGGATGCAGCGCCGCGGATCGCGCTGATGCCGATGGACATCCTCCTGAGCCGTGTGAGCGCCGGTGGATTTTCTCAGCCTGTGGCGGATTGGATGGCTAGTGCCGATTACAACCTGACGCAGGCCCTGCGCCAGGCCGCGGTCGAACGCGGGTTGGTGTTACGGTCGGTTGATCCTGCGCCGGCGGCTGCCCCCGGATTGCGACAAGCGCAATTGCTGCAGGACGCCGTACAGGACGCGATTCTGCTGCATCATTTTGGCGATGCCCGCGACCGGTTGCCCTCTAAGTTCGGCAGCCTGCGCTGGAGCCTTGGTCCGACAGCCCGCCAATTGCGCGATGCCGTGTCAGCCGACTACGCGCTGTTTGTGCGGTTGCGCGATAGCTATTCCAGCGCTGGGCGGAGAGTTTTGGCTGTGGTGTCGATGGTGTTGGTTGGCATGCCGCTGTCCGGCGGCCAGCAGGTCGGTATTGCCACTCTGGTGGATTTGCGGACCGGCCAGGTGGTCTGGGCGCGGGCGCTGGATCGTTCGACCGGCGATTTGCGCGATCCAGGCCCTGCGCTCGAGACCGCCCGGCTTCTGTTGAAGGACCTGCCGCAATGAGGTGGATAAGTCTGACTGCCTCGGCGATGACCCTGCTGCTGGCGCTGGGCGGTTGCAGCGCCGGCCTGCCGGAATTGGTGCCGCGTGCGCGCCCGGACATCCGCTCGGATGAGGCCGGGCTCTGGTTGGTGGCGGCGAAGTCCGAGGCGGCGCTGCAACAGGCTCCGACTGCGATAAGCGATCCTGGCCTGAACCGTTATGTTCGTGGCATAGCCTGCAAAGTTGCTGGACCCTACTGCCCGGATATCCGCGTGTATCTGGTGCGTGAGCCGGGCCTGGACGCCCGAATGCTACCGAACGGCGCCCTGCAGATCGGCTCTGGCCTGTTGCTGCGGCTGCGGGACGAAGCGCAATTGGCCGCGGTCATCGGTCATGAACTGGGGCACTATGTGGAGCGGCATTCGTTCGATAAGGCCTGGCGGCAGCGGGTCGGCAGTGATATCCGCGCTTGGCTGGGTGTTCTGGCACAAGGCCTTGCCGGTGGGGGAGGCGATGCGGCGGACGCGTTGATGCCGGTGCGGGATGGCGCCTTCAGCAGCAGTCAGGAAATCGCCGCTGACTCGATCGGGCTGCGCCAAATGACAGCGGCCGGGTACGCGCCGGCTGCTGTCGTGGATTTTTGGCACGCCTCGGTGGCGGAGCTTGGCGAGCGGCAGAGCTCTATCGCTCTTCGTCTGCTGGCGCGTCACCCTGCACCCGGGTCGCGGCTTGACCGCCTGCGCACTGCCGTTGCGGCGGTTGCTGAACCGCATGCGGTGCGGGGATATGTTCGCTACCAGGCGGCGCTGGCGCCGTTCCGCGCCGCATTCCTGGCCGACGAGGTACGGCTGCGGCTGCCGACGGAGACATTGCGCCTGTTCGAACGGCTGCGCCGCCAGCAGGGTCTGGACGCTACGCTCGCGTTCTATTGGGGTGAGGTATACCGGCTGCGTGGGTGGAAGGATGACCGGCAACTTGCCCTGAAATTCTATGGGGAGGCGTCGCGGCTGCCAAACGCGCCTGTGGCCCTGGACCGGTCGATCGGGCTTGTCCGACGCAGCGAGTCGGATTGGCTGGCGGCCAGGGCGGCATTCCGGCGCTATCTGGCTGCGGCCCCGGATGCCGCTGACGCGGCCATGATCCGCGCCTACCTGGCCGAGATGCCGGAAGCCTGATGCGGCGGGTCCTTGTACTGGCGTTGGGACTTGCGGTTGGGCTGACCGCCTGCGCCCGCTTTCAACCTGTGCAGCGGGACCGGGTCGCAGTAGGCGGTGGACTGTCTGTGATGGGCAGTGCGGTATGGAACCGCTTTCCGGTTGGAGTCCTGGGTGCGGACGCCGCCTGGACCCAGGACGGTCTGCCGCTGGACCGGGTGTTGTTCTACGTGGCCCACGGCGACGGAACGCCTTTGTTCGAACACGGTCGGGACCGCCGATCCCTGGAATATCGCGCAAACATGACCGCAACCGAAATTGCGGACCTCTGGGCCAGTGAGTTGGCGCTGGCCGGGAATGGAGACGTGCGGACAGGCGCTCCGCAGCCAGTACGGTTCGCCGGTCTGCCGGGCTTTCGCTTCGACTACAGCTATGCCAACCCATCCGGTTTGGTGTTCGATGGCTTTGTTGTTGGGGCTGCTACGGCCAAGGGCCTGTACCTGATCGCTTTCGCCGGGACGCGGGCGCACCATTTTCTGGCCTATCGTTCGGCGGCTGAACATTTGATCGGGTCGGCCGAGATTGCAGTGGAATAGCCGGTCTTGCGGGCTGGTTCCGGCGGACGGCTGCGCTATAGTCTGGACCTCCAGCCCACAAGACTTGCAGGGACAACGCCGTCGATGAAAACCTCGCTCTTTTACCTTCCCGATGCCGGCAACGCCGACGAACGCGAGCAAGGCATGGCCGGCATGCGGCCGGAACTCTACCAGCGCATGCTGCACGACCTCTCGGCGCAGGCGAAGCTGGCGGATAAGCTGGGCTACAACTCCATCAGCTTTACCGAGCATCACTTCCACATCGAAGGCTTCGAAATGTCCAACAACCCGGTGTTGCTGGACCTCTATATCGCCATGCAGACCGAGCAGATCCGGGTCGGGCAGTTGGGCATCGTGCTGCCGGCGGCGAACCCGCTGCGGGTGGCCGAAGACATCGCCATGCTGGACCACATGACGGGCGGCCGTGCCAATGCCGGCTTTGCGCGTGGCTATCAGCGCCGCTGGGTGGATGTGCTGGGCCAGCATGCGCATGGCGTGCACGGGGCGCTGCCGGACCAGCATGACGCCATCGACCAGGCAAACCGGGATGCGTTCGAGGAGAACTACCGCCTGGTCAAGCGCGCCTGGACCGAAGAGATGATAGAAGGTTACGAGGGCAAGCTCTGGACCATCCCGATCCCCTCCACCGGCTGGCCGCCGCGGGCGACGAAGGAGATGGGCAAGGGCGTCAACGAGGATGGGCTGCTGACCGGCATCGGCGTCGTGCCGAAGCCGGTGCAGAAGCCGCACCCGCCGATTTTCCAGCCGTTCGCGACGTCGGAGCGGTCCATGCGCTGGTGCGCGGACGAGGGCATTGTCGCCATCGTGCCGCCGGTGCACGAGAAGCTGGAGAACCAGCTGCTGGACGTCTACGCCGAGCAATCCGGCAAGCGCCGCGGCGAGGGCGTGGCCTTCCTGCGCGACCTGATCATCTGCGACACGGACGCGGAGGCCCGGGCGATCTGGGAGCGCTCCAGCCGCTGGGCGTCGGAGAAGTGGTTCATCGACTTCGGCTTCCGCCAGGGCATGAAAGATCCGGATACCGGCGTCTTCCCCGATGTGGAGGAGGTGCTGGCCAACGGCTATGCCCTGGTCGGCAGCGAGGATACCGTCTGCCGCCAGTTGGAGGTGATGGCCAAGCGTCTGCCGCTGGAATGGCTGTTCTGCTGGATGTTCACCGGCCTGGTCGACAACGACACCAACCTGCGCTCGCTGGAGCGGCTGGCGACCAAGGTCTATCCACGGCTGGGACTGGATATGAAGGGGTAAGAGAGGTGGCGGGGCGGCTAAGTCTGCGGGGGCTCCGGGGAGTGGTGACCCCACGTTTTCTGCCCTAGTCCCCCAACCCTCCCGGCCCCCAACCCCTCATCCCAACCGACCTTCAGCCTGAGGCGCGAGGCGCAGCCGAGCCTCGAAGGCGCGGGGGCGGCGGCGGGACGCTTCGAGGCTCGCTCCGCTCGCGCCTCAGCGTGAAGGGGTGGGTGAGGGGGTGTCGGGTTGGGTGGAGTGGCTCAGGCGGCCGGAAACACTCCTCTGCTGCAAAACAGCCGCTTGGGCCATGCAGCAGAGGAATGGTACTTAGGTCGTACCAACTTCGATGGCGCCAAGGCCTTTGGGCGGAAAAGCCGCATCCCACCGAGCGCCCAGGCCGCTATTGCGAAGGCCGCCACGCCGCCAACGATCAATCCGGTACTGCGCCTGCCATCTGCGGCCAACTCCGTCTGGCCTCGGCGTGTGAACTTTGGCTATACTATAGCAGCACGATTGAAATGACCTACCATTTTACGGTCTGGCATTGCCGGTACGAAAGTCGCGGCAGTGGCGAATTCTGGAGGGACCATTGTGACTGCTGCGCAAACCATTACCAATTGCCGCTTCGAGACAGTGCTGATCAAGCCGTCGCATTACGATGACCAGGGCTATGTCATTCAATGGTGGAAGGCCTGGATCCCGTCGAACTCCATGGCCTGTCTCTACGCAATGGTGCAGGACCTGCAGCAGCGCAAGGTGCTGGGTGAGGATGTGGAGATCGGCCTCACCGCCTATGATGAGATGAACACGATCATCCCGGTCCAGAAAATCATCAAACAGATCAAGGACAACGGCAATTGCGGCCTGGTCTGCATGGTGGGCGTGCAGTCGAACCAGTTCCCGCGGGCGATGGACATGGCCCGGCAGTTCCGTGCCGCCGGCGTCGATGTCGCCATCGGCGGCTTCCATGTTTCCGGTTGCATCTCCATGCTGCCGGAACTGCCGCTGGACCTGCAGGAGGCACAATCGCTCGGCATTTCGCTGTTCGCGGGTGAGGCGGAGGAGCACCTGCACGAGGTGTTTCAGGATGCCTATGCGGGCGACCTGAAGCCCGTCTACAACTTCATGCACGACCTGCCAAACCTGCAAAACCAGGTGACGCCGTTCATGCCGCGTGAGTTAGTTCAGCGCTACGATGGCGTAATCTCAAGCTTCGATGCGGGCCGGGGCTGCCCGTTCCAATGCTCATTCTGCACCATCATCAACGTGCAGGGCCGCAAGTCGCGCTGGCGCGATGCCGACGATATCGAGCGGCTGGTCCG
This sequence comes from Alphaproteobacteria bacterium, assembly GCA_029978325.1. Classification (GTDB taxonomy): domain Bacteria; phylum Pseudomonadota; class Alphaproteobacteria; order Bin95; family Bin95; genus JACKII01. The sequence continues at coordinate 14,034 of JAPOJR010000032.1, forward strand.
CGCCAACCGCGAGCAGGGCATTTTCCGCTTCTTCGTCACCGACGACAATTTCGCCCGCAACAAGAATTGGGAGCCGATCTTCGACCGCCTGATCGAACTGCGAGAGAATGAGGGGATCGAAGTCCGCTTCCTGATCCAGGTGGATACGCTCTGCCACAAGCTGCCGAACTTCGTCGAGAAAGCCGCGCGTGCCGGCTGCACCCATGTCTTTATCGGCCTGGAGAACATCAATCCGGACAATCTGGTTCACATGAAGAAGAACCAGAACCGCATTACGGAATACCGCAAGATGTTCCAGATGTGGAAGGATAAGGGTGTCATCACCTATGCCGGCTATATCCTGGGCCTGCCGACCGACACGCCGGAAAGCCTGAAGCGCGATATCGAGATCGTGCAGCGCGAACTGCCGGTGGACCTGCTGGAATTCACCGTGCTGACGCCGCTCCCCGGCTCCGAGGACCACAAGAACCTGTACCTGAAGCAGGTCTGGATGGACCCGGATATGAACAAGTACGACCTGGAGCACGTCACCACCGCACACCCGCTGATGAGCGCCGAGGTCTGGCAGCAGACCTACCGCGACATCTGGAAGTGGTACTACACGGACGAGCACATCGCGCGGATGATGAAGCGCAACATCCACTACGGCATCAAGCCGGTGCGGATCTGGCACGGCATCCTGCAGATCTTCTGCGCCATGGCCTATGAGGGCGTGCATCCGCAGCAGTGCGGCTATCTTCGCCGCAAGGTACGCTCGCAGCGGCGCAGCGGCCTGCCGCGGGAGCCGGCGCTGACCTTCTATCCGCGGCGCATTGCCGAGACGATCTCCACCTATGGCCGGTTGGGCCTCTATGCGTGGCGCATCCACCGCATGCGGAAACGCTTGCAGAAGGACCCCTCGGTGAAGAATTATACCGACCTCGCCATCACCCCCGTGGTCGAGGAGGAGGCGGAGGACCTGGAGATGTTCAAGCTGAACGAAAGCTCTCTGGCCGCCGTCGACAAAGCGAAACGCCAGGCGGAAGCGCGCAAGAAGCACGAGGCTCAGAAGGCCTCTGCCGCGTAGGCCGTCGCAAAGGAACCGTCCATGCCCGATACCCACGTCCCCGCCTCCCAGCACACCCACGCGGAATTGGTCGCCATCGCCCAGAAGGCGCTGCCCGCCGCCGGCTTCGGCAATGTCGGGCATGATATCATCGTCGACCGGGGCCTCGCCGGACACATCTGGGATGTGAAAGGCGACGAGTATATCGACTACCTGCTCGGCTCCGGCCCGATGATCGTCGGCCACTGCAACCCGGAAGTGACCGCAGTGGTGCAGGAGAAAGTCGCCAAGGGCTCGACCTTCTTCGCCAACAATGCGGACGGCATTCTGCTGGCCGCCGAGATCTGCGATGCGGTGGCGTGTGCGGATCAGGTGCGCTTTGTCTCCTCGGGTTCGGAGGCGGACGCCTACGCCATGCGGCTGGCCCGCGCCTTTACCGGGCGGGACAAAATCCTGAAATTCGAGGGCGGCTATCACGGCATGAGCGACTATGGCCTGATCAGCCTAGCGCCAAACCGCTCCAGCAATTTCCCGGAGGGCGTGCCGGACAGCGCCGGCATCCCGAAGAGCGTCCAGGCGGAGATGCTGGTCGCGCCCTACAACGACCTGGAAACGGTCGAGGCACTGGTGAAGGCGCACAAGGGTGAGATTGCGGCGATCATGGCCGAGCCGTTCCAGCGCCTGATTCCGCCGAAGCCGGGCTTCCTGGAGGGGTTGCGGCGCATCACCAAGGAAAACGACCTCCTCCTGATTTTCGACGAGGTCGTGACCGGCTTCCGCTTCGCCTATGGCGGTGCGCAGGAATATTATGGCGTCGTGCCCGACATCTGCACTTTGGGCAAGGCCATCGGCGGCGGTTTTCCGCTTGCGGCGATTGCAGGCCGGGCTGACATCATGGCGCTGTTCGACAAGAAGGCCGTGACTGCCGACAAGTTCATGACCCAGGTCGGCACGCTCTCCGGCAATCCGGTGGCGGCGGCGGCAGGGCTGAAGACCTTGGAAATCCTGAAGCGCCCCGGCGCGTTCGCGCACATCTTCGCCATGGGCCGCGCCTTGATGGACGGTTACACGGAGATCCTGGCGCGGCACGGCGTGAAGGCGAAGGTCGTCGGCGACGCGCCCATGTTCGACGTGCTCTTCACGGACAAGGACGTGGTCGACTACCGCTCCGCCAAGAGCGACCCGGTGCTGACGCCCCGCTGGAACCAGTTGATGCGCGAGCGCGGCATTCTGAAAAGCGAGGGCAAGCACTATATCGGCTGGTGCCATACCGAGGCCGACGTGAAGCAGACGCTGTCGGCGTTCGAGGATTCCATCGGCCAGCTGGTGAAGGAACAGGGCGCTTGAGCGACCGCCCGAAAAAGAACCCGGTGCTGGAGGCGACCAAGATCCAGGCCCGCGCCGTCATTCCCATCGTCAAGGCGCTGGAGGCAGAGCTTGGCAAGGAACGGGCCCACGCCATTGTCGGCCGGGCGATTGCAGACAACTACGTCGCCTGGCGTGACAAGCGCGGCTTCGAGAAGGATTCGCACCCTCGGACCGAGGCGGACGGCGGCCCGGATTTTCCGGTGGAGCATCAGGTCGTCGAGGATACCGACGATAGCTATGGCCACAATATCGTTGGCTGCGCCTTCGCCGATTACTTCCGCCAGATCGGCGAGCCGGAAATCGGCGCGCTGATGACCTGTGGCGTCGATTTCGCCGCAGAGGAGCACATGCGTCCCGGCTGGGAGTTCCGGCGGACACAGACGCGCATGCAGGGCGCCCCTCACTGCGATTTCCGCTGGCGGCGGAAGGGCTGAGGCAGGCGGGTTCGGACGGAGGCAGGATTGAACGATCCGTTGAAACGCATGGCCTTCGCGGCGCTGGCCTCGGAGGGGGGCTCAGCCGCGCCCGAGGCGGATGTGCGTGCCTGCGATTGGGAAGGCTGCGAGGCGGAGGGCGCACACCCGGCGCCGAAAAGCCGCGAGCGGATGTACGAGCGCTATTGGTTCTGCAAGGAACATGCCCGCGCCTACAATAGCGCCTGGAACTATTTCGCCGGCATGTCTGCGGACGAGATCGAGGCGGAGCGCAAGCGCGATACCATCTGGCAACGACCGACCTGGCCGTTCAGCCGCGGCGAGGGTCTTGGTCGCACAACAACCAATGCGCGCGACCAAGCGGCGCGGCCAGCCCCGGGGCGGGAGCCGAAGGGTGCGGCGGAATGCCTTGCCGTATCGACACTAGGCCTATCAACCCCTTACACTAAGGCGTCGCTCAAGGCTTGCTATCGCAGCAGGGCAAAGGCGGCGCACCCAGATTTAAACCCTGACGATCCGAATGCAGAAGAGCGCTTCAAAGAATTGCGCGAAGCGTATATGACTCTGCTAAGACCGTTATCGACTTGAGCCTTAGTGCGTTGGAAAATCCCTGATGAGCGTTGAGCAAGACTCCACCGGCATGCCGACCGGAATGCCGGATACGACCGTTTCTGTCCGCGAAGTGTTCGGAATCGACATCGATATGACCGTGCCTGCCTTCACTGAAGGCAGCGAGCACGTGCCGGATTTTGATCCGACCTATCATTTCGACCCGCAGACGACCCTGGCCATTCTGGCGGGCTTTGCCCACAATCGCCGGGTGATGATCCAGGGGTATCACGGCACCGGCAAATCCACCCATATCGAGCAGGTGGCGTCGCGCCTGAACTGGCCTTGTATCCGGGTGAACCTGGATAGCCACGTCAGCCGTATCGACCTGGTCGGCAAGGACGCGATCGTCCTGCGCGATGGCCAGCAGGTTACCGAATTCCGGGAAGGCCTGTTGCCATGGGCGCTGCAGCACCCAACCGCCCTGGTGTTTGACGAATACGATGCCGGCCGTCCGGACGTGATGTTCGTCATCCAGCGCGTGCTGGAGGTTGACGGCAAGCTGACGCTGCTGGATCAGAGCCGCGTTATCCGCCCGCACGCGGGCTTCCGCCTTTTCTCCACCGCCAACACGGTTGGCCTGGGTGACACCAGCGGGCTCTATCACGGCACGCAGCAGATCAACCAGGGCCAGATGGACCGTTGGAACCTGGTGGTGACGCTGAACTACCTGGAAGCCGAAGAAGAGATCAAGATCGTCTCGTCCAAGGTAAAGGCGCTGCAAGACCCGGCTGGGCAAAAGCGTTGCGGCCAGATGGTGGCGCTGGCGGAAATGACCCGCCATGGCTTCATCAAAGGCGATATCTCTACGGTGATGTCGCCGCGCACTGTGATCACCTGGGCGGAAAATACCGAGATTTTCAAAGATCTCGGCATGGCGTTCCGCTTCACCTTCCTGAACAAGTGCGATGAGTCGGAGCGTTCGCTGGTCGCCGAATACTATCAGCGCTGCTTCAACGAGGAACTGGCAGAGTCCGTGGTCGCACGCGCTGCCCGTTAGGCCGCATTGAGGGAGCACGGCTGATGGCGACGCCCGAAAAGCGCACAGCAATCGAAGACTTCAAGCGGGCAACCGCCTCCACCATGCGCGTGCTTGCGATGGCGGAAGAGGAAATCGAGGTCGTATTCGGCCCCGATGCTGCCCGCATGGATGGCAATACCGCGCGTCTGCAGATGCCGGCGCGCAATCTGCCCGCTAATGAAGTGGCGCAGATTCGTGGCGAATCCGACGCGATGGCGCTGAAAAAGCGCCATCACGACGCAAAGATGCATCGCCGTCTCAGCCCCAAATCAAAGACGGCCCGCGCTGTTTTCGACGCGGTAGAGCAGGTGCGGTGCGAGGCGCTGGGCTCGCGCTATCGCACGGGCGTTGCGGACAATCTTCGGGCCGCACTGGAAGAGCAGTGCCGGCGCAAGGGCTTCGCCCGCATGACCGAGCTGGATGCCGGGCAACTGCCCGATCTGGTGGCGATGCTGGCGCGGGAAGCGATGACCGGACAGGCCGTCCCAGCGGATGCCGCCGCATTGGTGGATCAACTGCGGGAAAAGGTTTCCGACGCCGCAATGGACTCGATGCGGCATTTGAACGATTCGGCGCACGACCAGACCGAATTTGCCAATATGGTGCACGAGCTCCTGCAGGAGCTGGAGCTGGAAGCCGAATTCGCCGACGACAACGACGATCAGGAAGACGGCGAACAGTCCGACGACCAGCAGGAATCGCAGTCGGATGAATCCGGCGAAAGCGATGAGTCATCCTCCATGTCCGCAGAGGGGGAAATGGATTCCTCCGACAGCGACGACTCTTCGATGGAAGAGGGCGAGATGGACATGGATGCCGACGCTGCCCTCGGCGAAGACGAGATGGATGGTTCCACCACGCCGCAGCAACGGCCGATGGACCGCTCGAACAGCGCGGCGATGACCTATCGCCCCTACACCATCCAGTACGACGAAATCGTGACGGCGGAGGCGCTGTGCGATGACGACGAATTGGGTCGCCTGCGCCATCATCTGGACCAGCAGTTGGCGGCATTGCAAGGTGTGGTGACCCGGTTGGCCAACCGCCTGCAACGCAAGCTGATGGCGCAACAGACCCGTTCCTGGGATTTCGACCTGGAGGAAGGGTTGCTGGATACGGCGCGCCTTGCCCGTGTTGTTGCCAACCCAACCCATGCGCTCAGCTTCAAGATGGAGCGCGAGACCGAGTTCCGCGACACGGTCGTGACGCTGTTGATCGACAATTCCGGGTCTATGCGCGGCCGCCCGATCACGGTGGCGGCGATGTGTGCCGACATCATGGCGCGTACGCTGGAGCGTTGCGGCGTCCGCGTCGAGATTTTGGGCTTTACCACGCGCGCCTGGAAGGGCGGCCAATCCCGCGAGAAGTGGCTGGCGGACGGCAAGCCTGCCAATCCGGGCCGTCTGAACGATCTGCGCCACATTATCTACAAGGAAGCGGACGCGCCCTGGCGGCGGGCCCGTAAGAACCTGGGCCTGATGCTGCGCGAAGGCATTCTGAAGGAAAACATCGACGGCGAAGCGCTGCTGTGGGCGCACAGCCGCATCGTCAATCGGCCTGAGGACCGGCGGATTTTGATGGTGATTTCCGACGGCGCGCCGGTCGATGACTCGACCCTGTCGGTCAACGCCGGCAACTATCTGGAAAAACACTTGCGCGACGCCATCGAATATATCGAGAAGCGTTCGCCCGTCGAGTTGATCGCCATTGGCATCGGCCACGACGTGACCCGCTATTATCGACGGGCGGTGACGATATTCGATGCGGATCAGTTGGGCGGCGCAATGATGGCGCAGCTTACCGGGTTGTTCGACGACGAACGCAGCCGGCGCAGCAAATAGGCCGGCCGCAACCGGCCGGACAGGAGCCGTGTGCCGCCGGCGCTACAGCAGCGATGGCTGTAGCCCAGAAGCGGCAACGCCGAGGTGATTGAGGATCGTCGGCGCAATGTGGGTCAGCGATGACGCCTCGGTGCGGTTCCGCCCCTGGCCGTCACCGGTGTTGATCAACAGAAATGGCGCTGTTTCGCGCTCGCCCACGCCGCCGTGTTGGGCAAATGCGCCGGCAGCGTCGTCTTCCGGGCCATCGGTCGCCTCATAGCGCAGGCCGGTAACGCCATGACCATTGCCGCCCTCCACCGCCGCCATATCGACAGCAAATGTCAGGCCATAGGCGAGTTTCGCGCCCAGGCGCTGTAATTCGGTCCCTTCGAACACCGATCCGGCCCATTCGGCATCGGTCAGGAAGGCGCGCAGGCTATCGACACGGCTTTCGTATCCCGGCGCGACATAAACCAGCGCGCTGGTTCCCTGGCAGGCCACGGCGACGTCGCCGCTGTCCAGCCCATCTTTCAACCCGGCCCCCACCAGCCTTTGGCCGACGTGTACCCGCGGGCCGATGCTCTCCATGCCGTGGTCGGAGCCGACTAGGAATAGAATATCGTCACCGGCGGCGCGCAGGCGTTCGACCGTAGCAAATACCTCGCCCACATGACGGTCGGCGGCGGAGAGTGCCGCAACGTGGTCCGGCCCGAGCAGCGGTGCGCCATGTCCGGTCTTGTCCGGCGAGCATTGCCAGCAAATGGCGAGGCGGGGCCGGCGTTCCTGCAATACCTCCTGGCAAAAGCGCCGGACCATGGCCTCGTCGCCGCTCGGGTCGGACGGGACGGCCAGTGCATCGTCGCCGACGATCGGCACGCCGCCCGGGCCAAAGCAGCCGGCGCGATGATAGACCCAGCCGTGATGATCGGGGTCGAGGAAATATGCGGCGCCCGGGGATACGTTGGAGAAGGCGATGCAGTCGCCCGACAGCCTTTCCGCCATTGTCGGAACATGCAGCGTGCGGCCGGTGGCCCGGCGCATGTGGTCGCGGAAATCGGGCAGGCCGGCGTCGCGGACCTCCAAATTGCCATTCACGAGAAAGCACATGCGGTTGCCGTGCAAGCCATGCGTTCCCGGTGTGTGGCCGGTCGCTACTGCGGCTGCCGATGCCCGGGTCACGCTGGGGAATACCGCACGGTGGTCGGCGCACCACAAGCTTTGCTGGCGAAGGCTCCAGATATTGGGCGTCTGCGTTGGGGTGATCCACTCGCGGCTTAGCCCGTCGCACATCAGCAGAACGGCGCGGCGCATCGGCTAATTCCTTTCCAGGCGGTTCAGCACGATATCGAAAGCATCGAAGTTGCGCACGCGGTCGGGCCAGGACGTCAGATCGTGTGAACAAACCAGCGGCACGGCTTGTTCATGCAATCCGCCATGGCTGCGCAGGGGCCGCGTCAGCGCGGAAAGATCGTGGTCGGCACGGCGGGTGCCCAGCACGGCGTTGGCGCGGGATATAACGCATAGGTCGCCGATCCGGTCTCGCGGCAATTCCAGTACCTCAACCGCTTCATCGGCGGTGATGACCAGTTCGACGGCTGGTATTTCCCGCAGTTCGGCGGCAATCGCGTCGGCATTGTCTCCGGGCAGCAGATAGACCGTAGCAAAGCTGCCCAGCGCACCATGATGCACGACGTAGGGGTCGGTGATCGGCAGAATGACGGATGCACCCGGGGCGATCAGGTCAAGGGTGTTTTGCAGATAGGCGACGTTGGGCTTGCCATCGGACAGATGCTTGGCATTCATGCCGTGATCCGCTGTCAGCACCACCCGCGCGCCCGCATCGGCGAAGGCCTGGCAATAGCCGTCCACCATCTCGGTAAAGGCCAGCGCCCCCTCTTCGTCCGGCGCGAACATATGCTGGATATAGTCGGTGGTCGAGAGATAGAGCAGGTCCGGCTTGTGGCTCTGCAGCAATGACAAGCCGGCGGCGAACACTGCCTGGCTGACCTCCGCCGAATAGACACTAGGGATTGGGAACGGAATTGGAGCTTTCGCGATGCCGTGCTCGGTCTCGGTGACGTCTGCGGCGAATTCGGTCGAGAAGCAGATGGCGGTGCGCATGTCGAGGCCGTGGCCCAGAAGCTTGCGCAGCTTGTCCTTGGCGGTCACGACGCAGACCCGCGCGCCGGCCTGGCTGAATTCCGCCAGCAACGACGGCGCGCGCAGAAAGCTGGGGTCGTTCATCATCACAGGCCGGTTGGTGTCCGGATCCAGAAAGAAGTTCCCGGCGATGCCATGCACCGATGGCGGCGTGCCCGTGATGATCGAGCAGTTGTTCGGGTTGGTGAAACTGGGCATGGCGCCTTTTGCCAGCCGCAGCCGCCCCTCGGCCCGGGCCTGGCTGAAAAACGGGGCGCGGTTCACCTCTTCCGCGGCTTCCAGATACGCCATGTCGAGCCCATCGGCGCAAATCACGACGCTGGGTGCCGATGGCCAGGCATAGTTGCGGCCATTGACGGAGACGGGGTCGCCTTTACGATTTTCTGTCATAGGGCGCTTTCCTAAACATCCTCGATAGCAATCACCCGAGCCGGAGCGCCGTCGCTGGTCGGCAGCTTGACCGGCAGGCCGATCACCTCTGGCCGGCTGGTTTGTAGCTGATGCATGTTACAAAGATATTCAAACATGATCACGCCGTGGCGCAACAACTCCCAGTGGGTGACATGGTCCTCCGCCGTCGCGCGCGTATCGCCGGTCAGGAAGTTGCGGATGCAATAGTCCTGCGGGAAGTCGTAGCCGATGGCCTTGATCCCCCTCTCACGCAGCCAGATGCTGGCTTCGCGGGTCATGTAGGGCGCGTTGGCCCAGAATTCCGGTGTTTTGATATCCGCCTTCAGGTCCCAGGCATTGCGCAGCAGCACGAAATCCCCGACCTGGATATGCGAGCCCGCCTTCGCGATGATTTCTTCGGTAATCGGTTGGTTCGGGCCGATGTCGGAAACATCGACCACGGCGCCGGCGCCGCAGGTCATGTCCAGGGTGATGTGGTCGGTGGTAAAGCCGTCGGCAACGAAATGCCGTGGCGAATCCATGTGTGTGAACCCATGCACGATCCAGCCGGCCCAGGTGGCCTGCACATGATCGCCAGCCTCATGGCTTTTCAACATTTTACGCTCGACAGGCCAGCGGAAATGGTTCTCGATCACAGGCGTGGAAAGATCGACGTGGCGGCGCATGCGGGCGGCAATCCTCAAATCGGGCAAATCTGAGGCGACACCTTGCAGTGCCTTGCCGCTTGCGGCAAGAGTGGAGCACACGTTTGTTGTCTTAGCGGAGAAAACTTCGATGAAAGCCTGGCGGGTCCAAGACTGGTGCAATGCAGCTGACATGCAATTGACCGAAGCACCGATGCCGGAGCCGGGTAACGGCCAGGCGTTGGTGAAGGTGCATACGGCGGCGCTGAACTTCTTTGATAATCTGATGATCGGTGGCAAGTATCAGGTCAAACCGCCCCGCCCCTTCACGCCTGGCTGCGAGATTGCCGGAGAAGTGGTTGCCGTCGGCCCCGGCAGCGATTTTAAGATCGGTGATCGTGTCGCCTCGCAGCCGGACTGGGGCGCGTTTGCGGAGTACTGCCTGGTCTCGAACGCGCCAACCAACAAGGTGCCGGACGGCGTGGCGCTGGAGGAAGCCGCGGCGATCCCGGTGGTCTATCCCACCGCGCACATCGCACTGAAGAAGCGCGGCCAGTTACAGCCAGGCGAGTTCGTGCTGGTCTCTGCGGCGGCGGGTGGCGTCGGCCTGGCGGCGATCCAGTTGGCAAAGGCCTGGGGCGGGCGGCCGATTGCGCTGGCGGGTTCGGAGGAAAAGCGGGGCGTGTGCCTGGCGAATGGCGCGGAAATTGCCCTCGACTATTCCGATGATGCCTGGATCGACGCCGTGCGCCAGCACACTGGCGGTAGGGGCTTTGACCTGCTGTTCGATCCCGTCGGCGGCGAGACTTTCGACCGGGCGCTGAAGGTCATCGCGTTCGAGGGCCGGGCGGTGATCATCGGCTTTGCTGGCGGTGCGATCCAGCAAATTGCTTCGAACCGGCTGTTGCTGAAGAACGCCAGCGCCGTCGGCGCAATCTGGGGCCGCTACCTGACGGAAGACCCGGGGTATGCGCACGCGGTCGTGGCGGACTGCTTCCGGATGCTTGCCGCCGGCGAGATCAAGCCCTGTGTCTGGAGGACCTATAGCCTGGAAGAGGTGCCGGCCGCGCTGGAGGCGCTGGATACCCGCAAAACCTATGGCAAGGTGATGGTGAGGATCGGTGGCTGAACCCCGCCGCGACCTGCTGGCTGAGGCCCGCGCGATAGCGCCAGCGCTCGCCGCCCGGGCGGAGGCGGACGAGGCCAACGGCACGCTGACGGCGGAGACTCTGCGCCTCTTGGACGGGTCCGGCATGTTCGGCCTGAAAGCACCGGCTGTGCTGGGCGGCGCGGAGGCCGATCCGGTCGAGCAGCTTCTGGTGCTGGAGGAACTGGCGCGGGCCAATATCTCCGCTGCGTGGTGCGTGATGGTGGGAACGACCGGGGTCGGCGTCGCCGGCGCGTTTCTGCCGGACGAGGCGATGGCAGAGGTCTTTCAAGGCGACAGGCTGCCGAAATTCGCCGGCGTCGTCGTACCCTCCGGCAAGGCCCAGCTGGTCGAAGGCGGCTATCGCCTGACGGGCCGATGGGCATTCGCGAGCGGTATCCGCCACGCCGATTGGCTGGCCGCCAGTGCCGTGGTCTTGGGCGACGGCGCGCCGGAAGTGCGGAAGCTGGTTTTTCCGGTTGCCTCCGCCACCATTCACGACAACTGGCAGGTGGTCGGCCTGAAAGGCACGGGAAGCTGCGATTTCTCGGTCGAGGATCTGTTTGTTCCCGGCGCCTTCTCCTATTCCGCCACCGCCGATGCACCGCGGCGCGGCGGCCCGCTCTACCGTTTCGGCTTCCCCGGCTTCGTCGCCAATGAGCATGCGGCCATGGCGCTGGGCCTGGCGCGGGCGGCGCTCGACCGGTTCCGGGAGAAGGAGACCGCACGCGCCCGCAGCTATGTCGAGGGCGGGCCAACCATGGCGGGACGGGGCGTCATCCAGGACCGGCTCGCGCGGATGGAGTTGCGCCTGCGCGCCGCCCGCCTGCTGGCCATCGACGTGAACCGCGCCGCCTGGACCACTCTGCAAGGCGGCGATGCCCCCAGCGTGGAGCAGCACTGCGAAATGCGGGCTGCCGCGACCTATTGCACGGAGGTTGCGGCGGAGGTGGTGAGCGAGGTTTTCCGTCATGCCGGCGGCAGCGCGGTCTATCTGGACAACGCGCTGCAACAGATCCTGCGCGACATCAACGTCGCCGCCCAGCACCGCATGGTGAGCGAGGCAGCGTACGAAAATCTCGGGCAGGCGATGCTGGGCTTTGGAAACGTCAATCCAATGCGGTGAGATTTCTGTCTCGACTTGTGCATTGCAGCATGGCTAAACTGTCGCAGTTGAGACGAGATGGAAAGGACCTCCGCGATGAGTGACAGCAAACCTCTGGCGCTGGCCGCAAAGGACGTGGCGCCGCGCACCAAACCCTCCAACTACCCGGAACCCTTCTTCAGCCGCATGGCCAAGCGCGAGAAGCGGCAGTTGGGCGATGTGTTCGGTCTCACCAAATACGGCGTCAACCTCACGCGGATCATGCCCGGCGGCGAGACGGCCCTGCTGCACGTGCACACGAGGCAGGAAGAATTCCTCTACGTCCTGGAAGGCCGCCCGACCCTTGTCACGGACCAGGGCGAGATGCAGCTGGAGCCGGGCATGTGCACCGGCTTCCCGCCGAACCGCCTGGCGCACCATCTGGTGAACCGGACGGATGCAGACGTCTATATCCTGGAGGTCGGCGACCGGGTGGAAGGCGACGAAGGCAGCTACCCCAACGACGACATAGCCGCCAGCATGGGCGCGGACGGCAAATGGGTGTTCGTGCACAAGGATGGCACGCCGTATTGATAGAGGGTAAGCGGCGCCAGTCGCCCTTTATAGTTCATTAACATGCTCCTTCTAACTTCGGCGCAGCGGTGGCCATTGGGTGTTGCCGAAGCGCTATCTCGCGGCCCATGCCGTTAGAACGCCAGGACCAGAGGAGCATGCATATGGGTTCAACGTCAGAAACCCGTCTGCTGGTATACCTCACGGCATTGCAGGTCATATTGACGGCCGTGATGGTGTTGCTGGTGATCTAGCCGCTATGTATTGAG
>JAPOJR010000329.1 GCA_029978325.1 Alphaproteobacteria bacterium
CTCGGAGGCTGGCGTCGAACTGCGGACCTGGCTCGGCGGCGACCGGCAGGACGCCTATGCGGCGCGCCGCCGCTCCATGGCCGGCCCGACCGGCTGCGGCCTGTGCGGCATCGAAAGCCTGGAGGCGGCGACGCGCGCGCTGCCCGAACTCGACAATGCGCTGACCATTTCCGCCGATGGCCTGATCGCGGCCATGGAGCGCCTGCCGGCGCTGCAGACCATCAATCAGGAGACGCGCGCGGTGCACGCGGCGTCCGCCATGATGGTCGCTGAGGCGTCGCGCGGCGTCGAGACGAGCGCGCGCAAGCGAAAGCGGGACCTCGCCGCGCAGGCGGGCGTCGCGATCCCGGGCTTGCCCTTCGATGTCGCCGTCTCGATCGTGGAAAAACACCTGCCCGACCCCGCGGACCTCGCGGTGCTTCGCGCGGTGAGCCGCGGGATGCGCGCCGCGGTGGGCGCGACCGGGCGGAAGGTGCAGAAGTTCAAGGTAGACGATGCCGTCGAACGCGGATACGTGACAACGCTCAAGTGTCTGCGCCGACGAGGTCTTCTGGAGGACGAGTGTCTCCTGTGCGCTGCGGC
>JAPOJR010000330.1 GCA_029978325.1 Alphaproteobacteria bacterium
GCCCTTTGGAACGATCGGATCGAGAGCGCTGACCTCTGTTCGCGGCGCGCGCGTCCCCCTCCTTCCCCCGAACGCAGGCACACTCACGCACACGACTATGGCCTCCGCCATGGCCTCCGCCGTCCCGCTCGCGGGCCGCGCGTCCATCCCCGCTCGGCGCGCCGGCTCCCGGAGCGCGCCCGCGCGGCGCGCCTCCGTCCGCGCGCGCGCGGTCGAGGCGCCCGCGAACCTCGAGCGCCTGCGCATCACCACCCCCTGGGAGGACGCGCAGATCACGCTGAAGGAGGAGTTCGGCATGACCGAGGCGGAGATCGCCGCCGCGGGCGAGCTTTCGGACGAGGACCTCAACGAGGCGTACGAGACGATGCAGCTTTGTCGCGATTTCGAAAACGAGTGCAACCAGGCGTACATGGCGGGGAAGATTCGCGGGTTCATGCACCTCGACAACGGCCAGGAAAGCATTCCCGCGCTGTTGAAAAACGCCATCCGTAAAACGGACTTGAAGCACTCGTATTACCGCGACCACTGCCACGCGTTGGCGTGCGGCGTCGACGCGGGAGCCGTCATGGCG
>JAPOJR010000331.1 GCA_029978325.1 Alphaproteobacteria bacterium
GGGTTAACTTTGTTGATGAGATAGGGCGCGAGAATTTTTTTGATACTAAGTCAGAAGCTATTCATGTCTTATATGATCGACTTGATAAAGCAAAGTGCGAGAAATGCCAGGCACTTGTTTTTGATGAATGTCATTAACAATACTCTAAGAACGAATTGGGAAATAATGAATAATGGAGGCTGGGACCGGAGTCGAACCGGTCTAAAAGGCTTTGCAGGCCCCTGCATAACCGCTTTGCTACCCAGCCATTTTTAGTTTCAACTAAAAAAAAGCCTGTTTTATTACAGGCTAAAACACGCAGTTTGGAGCGGGAAACGAGATTCGAACTCGCGACATTCACGTTGGCAACGTGATGCTCTACCAGCTGAGCTATTCCCGCACAAGGTCTGAAATTATAGTGTTTTTTTTCTAACTGTCAAATGTTTTTAAGCCCGCAATAAGATATTTTATGCCCGACCAAAGGGTCAAAATAGTGGCAATGAAAAGTAAAATTCTTCCCATCATGTTTATCTCATTGAATGAAAAAAATAATAGAGGTTGGTGAATTAGTAAAAAGAGAATTGCAA
>JAPOJR010000332.1 GCA_029978325.1 Alphaproteobacteria bacterium
AAAATAGACCCAATTTCCCGATGTAGATAAATCTTCAGCTATCACTGCACCGCCCCAACACAAAGATGCCAAAGCGAACATTATTAACAGTCGTTTCGCAACCATGTGCTATCCTAATGTGCATCCATTCCTAGTGTATTACGGATACTCACTAAAATTGGATCACCGCCTAAATATAGGCGACTAAAACCATATATTAGTTTGTGATAGTGGTGAGCCGTACAGGACTCGAACCTGTGACCCACTGATTAAAAGTTAACTACTAACAGCTGCCAATATCAGCTTGATAAACTCTGATACTTTGTCTTTTTCGATCCATCTGGCAACGACCACGAGGTCATTATCTGGATCAACATAAATAATTTGAGTTCCTACACCCATTGCGCAGTATGCGTTCGTTGGTGCCCCTGGAAACATCCCTCCTTCGGGAGCATTCAGCCACCATAAGTAACCATAGTATGGTGCTAAAGCACATGGCGTAAGGCATTGGTCAATCCATTCCTCAGGAATGATCTCCGCGTCAGCCCATTGGCCCTTGTTCAACATGAGTTGACCTATGCGAGCAT
>JAPOJR010000333.1 GCA_029978325.1 Alphaproteobacteria bacterium
GGAAGAGGAGGAGGAGGAGGACGATGTTGACCTCGAGGAGGAGCTCCCGGAGGAGGAGGAAGAGCAGGAGATGGCCGTTCCGAGGCGCGCGCGGACGGCTCGCGGCGGCGGCGTTGGCGCGACCCGCGCCGCGTCTTCTCGCGCTGCGGTTCCCTCGCGGCGCGCGCGCGCCCCCCCCCCGGTTCCCCCCCCGGGCGCCGAGTCGGAGATTTTGTTCGACGGGGGCTTGCGTTTGCCCACGGAGACGTACGATTCG
>JAPOJR010000334.1 GCA_029978325.1 Alphaproteobacteria bacterium
TCGCCTCCGGCTCGGTCAGAATGCGCAGCAGGTCGTCGCGCGTCAGACCTTTGAGCTCCACCTTGATGGGCAGGCGCCCCTGCAGCTCCGCGAGCATGTCGCTGGGCTTGCACTGGTGAAACGCGCCGCTCGCGATGAACAGGATCTGGTCCGTGTTGACGTTGCCGTGCTTGGTCTGCACGGTGCTCCCCTCGATGATGGGTAGGAGGTCCCGCTGCACGCCCTCCGAGGAGGCGTCCGCGCCGTGCCGGTAGTCCGAGGAGGACACGATCTTGTCGATCTCGTCCAGGAACACGATGCCGTCGTTCTCCACCGCGCTCAGCGCTTCCTTCACCACCACGTCGCTGTTGATGAGCCGATCGTACTCCATCTCCTCGATGAGCGGGCGGCACTCCGCGACGGTCATGCGCTTCTTGGAGACGCCGCCGCGCCGGCGCATCCCGGGCGCGATGAGCTTCTCCAGCTGGATCACCACGCGTTCGTGCGACGCGCCTCCCTGGTTACCGTCCCCGAACGCCTTCGAGCCGTCCAACTGCGAGTCGGGAAGCTCGAGCTCTATG
>JAPOJR010000335.1 GCA_029978325.1 Alphaproteobacteria bacterium
AGGATTAAGAAACTCTGCTTTTCCATATATATTACATCCCGTAATTTTACTTGGATAATTAAGCTTTATAAGTGGTGTGTTACCAATAGCTTCTACAAAATTGTTATTAATATTCATTTAAAAATAAAATAAAATTTATGGCTCCCCGGGAGGGATTCGAACCCCCGACCGATCGGTTAACAGCCGATTGCTCTACCACTGAGCTACCGAGGAACTGCTTCTTTAAAATACACAAAAATATAAATATGTATATAAAAAATTTATAGATTTAAAATTTTATTAGCTAATAAATTTAATTCACTTTTAGTTACTTTATTAAAAGTAAAGTTTTTAATAATTTTCTGATTTTTCTTCTCATAATTTGATATGTATGCTGGATCATAATGGTTTGTTAATAAACTTTCAGTTAATTGTTTCCAATCTTTATTTTTTATATGCTGCTTCCAGTCAGCAATTATTTTTTTTGATAATCTTCTTTTTAATCCATTTATCAAAGGCTTAAAAAAATTATTATCTAACTGCGCGTATTTATAATCGTTTAATAAAAATTTAACTCTACT
>JAPOJR010000336.1 GCA_029978325.1 Alphaproteobacteria bacterium
GACCCTCTGAGACCAACATTACCCTATCTCCTTTCTTGACTCCCTGGATATTTAAGAAAGTTGAAAATATTTCTATCTTTTTGGATACATCAGACCATTTTAATGCATCTACTTTTTTATTTCTATCAATTGAATGTAAAAAATCTAAATTGGAAAATCTTTCACTTTGTATTTGGTATAACTCAAATAGATTATTTAATTTTTTAAATTCCATATGGTGGGCGAAAAGGGAGTCGAACCCTTAAGGTTTCCCGGCGGATTTTGAGTCCGCTGCGTCTACCAATTCCGCCATTCGCCCTATTTTTTGTTTTACGATTAAAAAAGGTTTTTGTACTGCTTTTTTAAATTTCATATATACATTATTATAATTCTTATAATTTATGTTTAAAGACTTGTTTAATAAAACTGTAGCTCTTGCAGCCCATAAAAGTGCAAGATTCTTTTTATCTTTTGTATGCATAATTGAGTCTATTTTTTTTCCAATACCTCCAGATGTCATGATTATACCAATGACTTTGGCTCAAAAAAAAAGATGGTTGCAAATTGCAACTATTGC
>JAPOJR010000337.1 GCA_029978325.1 Alphaproteobacteria bacterium
CAACAACGGATCAAGATCGATACCGCTTGCCTTCCAGTGTGAGATTGCCGTGGCCGCCTCGATCACGTCGGTCCGGCCGACCATGTCATTGAAAGTACGGAAGCCAAGCCGCGACATGATCTCCCGCGCCTCCTCAGCAACAAAAAACAGGTAGTTCACAACGTGCTCGGGCTGGCCATGAAACTTCTTTCGCAACTCGGGGTCCTGCGTTGCAATCCCCACCGGACAGGTGTTCAGGTGACATTTGCGCATCATGATGCAGCCCAACGCGATCAACGGTGCTGTCGAAAATCCGATTTCTTCGGCACCGAGCAGCGCCCCGATCACGACGTCGCGACCTGTCTTGATGCCGCCGTCTGTCTGGAGGGTCACTCGACTGCGAAGATCATTCATCACCAGGGTCTGGTGGGTTTCTGCAAGACCTAATTCCCAGGGCAACCCCGCGTGCTTGATACTGGTCAGCGGGGAAGCGCCGGTGCCTCCGGTATCTCCAGCAATGAGAATATGATCGGCATGGGCCTTCGCCACACCTGCCGCAATCGTTCCCACGCCCAC
>JAPOJR010000338.1 GCA_029978325.1 Alphaproteobacteria bacterium
CCTCGACCTCAACTCCCAGCGCAACGAGATACTTCACCGCGGAAAAACCGGATGCGCCAAGCCCGAAAACAGTTGCCCGTGACCAAGGCGCCGGGTGCAGGGTCGTTGCCAAAGCGTTGCCCATTAATACCTTACCTGACCTTGAGCGTTGCCAAACCGATCAACACAAGGATCAGGCTGATGATCCAGAACCGCACCGTCACCTGGGGCTCGCGCCAGCCTTTTTGCTCAAAGTGATGATGCAAAGGCGCCATGCGGAAGATTCGTCGCCCAATCAGACGGAAGGAGGCGACCTGCAGCATGACTGAGACGGTCTCGATAACGAAAAGACCTCCCATAATGGCGAGTACGATTTCCTGACGGACCACCACCTGCCCTACGACTCCTCGGTCGTACATTCCGAGGGAGCGATAGACGCGCACGCGTGCTTCCATCACGTAGTCGAGGAAGGTCGCGTTGCTAACGTGATCGTAGGGATCAAGGTCCTTGAAGCGCTTCGCAACTTCGATGTCGAAAACGGTCATCAGTCGCGCGTCAGTTTGCGGT